>DATGOB010000001.1:0-39790 GCA_036010205.1 Promicromonospora sp.
GTAGGAGATGACGTTGGCGACCTGCGCGGCGTGCGTGCGGCCGAACGTCTCGTAGACGTGCTGGATGACCTCCTCGCGGCGCACGGACTCGATGTCGACGTCGATGTCGGGCGGCCCGTCGCGCTCGGGCGCGAGGAACCGTTCGAACAGCAGGCCGTGCGCGACGGCGTCCACGGCGGTGATGCCGAGCGCGTAGCAGACGGCGGAGTTGGCGGCGCTGCCGCGGCCCTGCGCGAGGATGCCGTGGGTGCGGCAGAACTCGACGATGTCGTAGACAACGAGGAAGTACCCGGGGAAATCGAGGTCGGTGATGACCTTCAGCTCGTGCTCGATCTGCTCCCACGCCTTCCGGTTGCCGCCGCGCGGGCCGTAGCGGCGCTCGGCGCCCCGGTAGGTGAGCTCGCGCAGCCAGGACGCCTCGTCGTGGCCGTCGGGCACCGGGTAGGGCGGCAGCCGGGGCGCGATGAGGCTGAGGTCGAACGCGCACTCGGCGCCGAGCGCCGCCGCCGTCGGCACGGCCTGCGGGTGGCGGCGGTGCAGGCGGGCCATCTCGGCGCCGCTGCGCAGGTGGGCGGTCGGGGCGCCGGGCAGCCAGCCGTCGAGGTCGTCGAGGCCGGACCGGGCGCGGACGGCGGCGAGCGCGCCCGCCAGGTCGGCGTCGCGGGGGCGGGCGTAGTGGGCGGCCGTCGTCGCGACGAGCGGCAGGTGCGCCTCGTCGGCCAGCAGGGCGAGCGCGTCGTGCAGGGCGGCGTCGCGGGGGTCACCGGTCGCGGTGATCTCGACGGCGACGTTGTCCCGGCCGAACGTGCTCGTCAGCACGTCGAGCTCGTGCCGGGCGGCGGCGAGCCGGCCGGCCCGGCTGCGTCCGGAGGTCAGGGCGCGGCGCACGGCGCCCTTGCGGCACCCGGTGAGCACGAGCCACTCGCCCGCCGCCGCCTCGCCGAGCCCGTCGACCGTGTACCGGGCGGCGCCCTTGACCCCGGCCTCGAGGTGCGCCGTCGCGATGGCGCTCGACAGGCTCCGGTACCCCTGCGCGCTGCGGGCCAGCACGAGCAGGTGCGTGGCACGCGGGTCGGGCACGCCGGTGGGCGGGTCCAGCACGGGCGCGCCCTGTACCTCGGCGGGCAGGTGCAGCTCGGCGCCGAACGCCGTGCGCAGCTCCGACCCGGCCTCCCGCAGGCGCTTGGCCGCCTCGGAGAAGCGCACCACGCCGTACAGGCCGTCGTGGTCGGTGAGGGCGATCGTCTCCAGCCCCAGGCGGTCGGCCTCGGCGACGAGCTCCTCGGGGTGCGAGGCGCCGTCGAGGAAGCTGAACGCGGAGTGGGCGTGCAGCTCGGCGTAGGCGGGTCGGCCGGTCGTCCGCCCGGCCGTCCGCTCAGTCATAGAGCGCCTCCAGCACCCAGGCGCCCGCCGACGCCGACAGAAGCAGCCCCGGCGCCGGCGCGGCCTGCTCGGGCATGACCTCGGTCGTGACCTGGAAGAACACGCGCCGTCTCCCCCGGGGCGTCCACCACCGCTCGGCGACCGGCCAGGGGCCCGCCCAGTCGGTGACGGCGGCGTCGAGGCCGCCCGCGACGTCGGGCACCACCACCCGTGCGGGCGCGCCGCTGACCGCGAGCCGCACGTCCACGACGACGGGCCGCCCCGCCGCGTCGAGCACCTGCGCAGGAAGGGGCTCCGGCAGCACCACGGACGGCGCGGGCGGCGGCAGCGCGCCCGGCCAGGGCCGGTCGGGGGCGCGCTCGGCCGGCACCTGCTCGCCGTAGGGCACGAGCTGGACGCGGTCGCGGGGGTCGCGCCCGCCCTGGAGCCGCACGGTGAGCACGGCGTCACCGCCGAGCAGTGCCTGCACGCGCTCGACGGCGCGGCGGGCGCGCAGGTCCTCCCCCGCACCGGGCCCCCACAGGCGCGGCTGCAGGGCGCCGGCGGGCGTCACCTCCTCCGCGGTCAGGGTGAGCCCCGCGATGGGCGCGGGTGCCTCGCCCCGCCCGAGGGACGACTCCGTGAGCCAGCCCTCGAGCTGCCACCGCACGCGGTCGGTGATCCGGGCCGCGGACAGCCCGCCGAGCGCGTCGTCGGTGCGCCACAGCCGCTCCAGGGTGCGTGCCTCGCCGGTGACCGGGTCGACGGCGCGCGCCGTGATCCGCAGCCGCCCGCTGGCCAGGCCCTTGCGGTGCAGGTCGTCGTGCAGGTGCTCGGCCAGGCGGCGGGCGGCGAACGTCGCGACGTCGACCCGGTGCGCCGGCGGGTCGAGCTCCTCGGTGACGGACAGGTCCTCGGCCGTGCGGCGGCGGGCCGGCGGACGCACGTCCTGCCCGCGGGCGAGGCGCTGCGCCCAGACGCCGAGGTCGCCGAACCGTGCCGCGACGGCGGCGTCGGGCAGCGCGGCCAGGTCGGCGAGCGTGCGGACGCCGAGGCGGCGCCACAGGTCGACCAGCTCGGTCAGCGCGCGGTCGGCCGGGCGGGCGTGCACGAGCACGGCGGCGGGGCGGGGCGCGAGGTAGTCGGCCGAGGTCCCCGGCGGCACGACGGCGTCGTCCCGGGCGGCCAGCACCGCGGCGAGGTAGCCGTCGGCGACCCCGACCTGGCACTCGTGCCCCGTGCGGACGGCGACCTGCTCGGTCAGCTCGCGTGCCAGCTCGTGCTCGGACCCGTGGTAGCGCGCCGCGCCGCCCGACGGCAGCAGGAGCAGGCCCGGCCGGGCGATCTCCAGCCCGGAGACCACCGTCTCGGCCGCGACGGCGACCGGCTCGAACTCGCGCGCGTCGCGTGCGTCGTCGGCGGGCCAGAGCTGCAGGTCGGGGCAGCGCGCCTGGGCCTCGCGCCGGCGCATGCCGCGCCGCACCCCCGCGCTGCGGGCGGGCGCGGAGACCGCGACGACCCGCCCGCCGGGGCCGCCCGTGACGGCGGCGGGCGTCTCGGGGCCCAGCCCTGCCACCACCAGGGCGGCGACGACCGGCCAGTCCGGCACCCAGAGGCAGGCGGTGCGGGTGACGGCGGCCGTCATCCCACCAGCTCCAGGCCGACGGGCTCCGGACGCACGGGGCGTACGGGGGCGAGGCGCGGAACCTCTGGCGCCTCGGCCGGGGCGAGCGGTTCCGCCAGGTCGGCGACCAGGTCGGGCACCCGGCACACGGGCACCTCGACGTCGAGGTCCAGCGGGCGGGCGGCGCTCCCCCGGCCCGTGCGCCGCACGCGCAGCGTCCGCCGCCGCAGCCAGCCTGCCCCGTGGTCGATCCCCGCCCACCCGCCGTCCACCGCGTCGAGCACCACGTGCGCCCCGCTCCACACCCCGTCCTCCCGCTGAGTGCGGGACGTTCGCCCTGTCGAAACGGTTCGAGAGGGCGAGTTCCCCGCACTCAGCGGGGAGACGGCAGGGACCAGGACGGTGCCCCGGTCGCGGGCCCGGGCCGCCAGCCGACGACGGTCGTGGTCCAGCAGCGTGACCTCCGGGCCGATCACCACGACGTCCATGCCGTCGACGAGCGCGGCGAGCACGGCGGGGGCGTCCACCGCCGACCCGGCGGGCAGCGGCACCACGAGGGTGCGCTCCAGGTCGCACCCGGCGTCGGCCGCCGCGGCGATCCCCGCGGCCGGGTACCCGACCAGCACCGTCCACGCCCCGTCGCGCGAGGCCTCGGCGAGCAGGGCCAGCAGCAGCGACGTCGACCCCCGGACGACGACGGTGGACCCGGCCCGCAGGCCGCCGTCGGGCAGCAGGGGGGCGAGGTACGGGTGCACGGGCAGCACGCGCGCGCCCTGCTCGGGCCCGGGCACCACCCGACCGGCCGGGACGGCCCCGTCGCCCCTGTCGCCCGTCCTGTCGCCCGCTCCGCCGCGCGCCGACTGCCGGCGCCCCGGCGCGGCGAGCCCGCCGGGCAGCGCCCGGACCTGCGCCGACGACGACCCGGCGCGGGGCGTCGGCGCCCCCCGTACACCGGTGCGTGCCTCGGCGGACCGCAGCGCCGCGAGCGCCCGCGCGTGCCGGGAGCTCGCGCCGCCGGCCGCCGACGGGACCGCAGGCCCGGCCTCGGGCTCCGCGTCCTCGGGGACGGCAGAGGTGGTCTCCGGGGAGACTGTGACAGCGGTCATGACCCTCCAGCGATGGTGTCTGCCGGTGGTGACCGGATCGGTCGCACCTCGTCGAACGTGTCGTCGAACGCCTGTTCGATAGAACACCAGTACACCGCGCGGACCCGCCCCTGTCAAACCATCTCTTCGCCACACTGGCTCTGAGCCGGCGAGGAGAACGAGATCGGCCCGGTGCGAGATCGGTCCCCTGACGGACCGATCTCGCACCGAAGGGCCGATCTCGCGGGCCAGGGCTCAGAAGGGCCAGGTCACTGGGACGGGACGTAGAGGGAGAGGGTGCGGGCCACCAGGGCCGGCTTCTCCGCGCCCTCGATCTCGACCGTCACCTCGCACGCGAGGCGCACGCCCCGCGGCGTCGGCTCGGCGGCGAGGACCTCGGTGCGGGCCCGCAGGCGTGCGCCCGACGGCACCGGGGCGAGGAACCGCAGCCGGTCCAGGCCGTAGTTCATCACCATGGCGGCGCCGTCCACCGCGATCAGCGAGGACGCGAGGTGCGGCAGCAGCGAGAGCGTGAGGTACCCGTGCGCGACGGTGGTCCCGAACGGCCCGGCGGCCGCCTTCTCGGCGTCGAGGTGGATCCACTGGTGGTCCTCGGTGGCGTCGGCGAACGCGCTGATGCGTTCCTGCGTCACCTCGAACCACTCGCCGGTGGCCGTGCGCCCCACGGCGTCGGCGAGGGCGGCAGGCGAGGCGACGGCGATGACGTCGGTGCTCACGCCTTCGGCCCGCCCGCCACGTACAGCACCTGGCCCGACACGAACCCGGACTGCTCCGAGCAGAAGAAGGACACGGCGTTCGCGATGTCGTCCGGCTGCCCCACGCGCCCGACCGGGACGTCCTTGGCCGCAAGGCCCAGGTAGTCCTCGAGCGGCATGCCGATGCGCTCGGCGGTCTCGCGGATCATGTCGGTCTCGATCACTCCGGGTGCGACGGCGTTCGCCGTGACGCCGAACTTGCCGAGCTCGATGGCCAGGGTCTTGGTGAACCCCTGCATGCCCGCCTTGGCGGCCGAGTAGTTGACCTGGCCGCGGTTGCCGAGGGCCGACGTCGAGGACAGGTTCACGATGCGGCCGAACTTCGCCTCGACCATGTGCGCCTGCACGGCGCGGGTCATGAGGAACGCGCCCCGCAGGTGCACGCCCAGCACGGCGTCCCACTCCTCCACGGACATCCGGAACAGCAGGTTGTCGCGCAGGATGCCCGCGTTGTTCACCAGCACGGTCGGCGCGCCCAGCTCGGCGGTGACGCGCTCGACGGCGGCCGCGACCGACTCCTCGGAGGCGACGTCGACGCCGACGGCGAGCGCGCGGCCGCCGTCGGCCACGATGTCCTGCGCGGTCCGGGCGGCCTGGTCCTCCTTGAGGTCCAGGACGGCGACGGCGAAGCCGTCCTGCGCGAGCCGGCGGGCCGTGGCGGCGCCGATGCCGCGGGCCGCTCCGGTGACGATGGCGGTACGAGTCATCAGGGGTTTCCTCTCGTTGCGTGATACGGCGTGGAACGTCGTCGTGCGACGCCCGGTCAATATCTCAGGTCAGAACATCACGAGCTGCCGCAACGCGGCACCGGAGGCGAGCCGGTCGAGCGCGGCGGGCAGCTCGTCCAGGGTGATGCGGTCGGACACGAGCGCGTCCAGGGGCAGCCGCCCGGACCGCCACAGCTCGACGTAGCGCGGGATGTCGCGGCCGGGCACGGCCGACCCGAGGTAGGAGCCCACCACGGTGCGGGCCTCGGCCGTCAGGCTCAGCGGCGAGACGCTCGCCCGCGCGTCGGGGTGCGGCAGGCCCACGGTCACGGTCGTGCCGCCGGGTGCGGTGAGGGCGTACGCCGTCTCGAACGCGCGGGCCGAGCCCGCGGCCTCCACCACGACGGGGGCGCGCAGCCCGCGCTCGGCGACCTCCTGCGGCCCGACGGCGGTGGTCGCCCCCAGCTCGCGCGCCAGCTCCAGCTTGGCGGGCAGGGCGTCGACGCCGATCACCTCGTGCCCGAGCGCGACGGCCACCAGGAGCGCCGCCATGCCGACACCGCCCAGCCCCACCACGGCCACCCGGTCCCCCGGTGCGGGCCGCCCGGCGTTCACGACGGCGCCACCGCCGGTGAGCACCGCGCAGCCGAGCAGCGCGGCGACCTCGGGCGGCACGTCGGCGTCGACAGCCACCACCGAGGTCTCGGACACGACGGCGTGCGTCGCGAACGCGCTCACCCCGAGGTGGTGGTGCACCTCCTGCACGCCACCGGCACCGGCACCGGCACCGGCGGACGGGACGCCGCGCGACAACCGCCGGCCGCCGCCCACGAGCGTCCCTGCCGCGTTGGCCGCCGACCCCACGGAGCACGGCAGGCGTCCGTCGGTGGCGCACTCGGCGCACCGCCCGCAGCGCGGCAGGAACGTCATGACCACCCGCTGCCCGACGGCGAGCCGCGCCCCCGGGCCGGTGGCCTCCACGATCCCTGCGGCCTCGTGCCCGAGCAGCATCGGCACCGGCCGCACGCGGCTGCCGTCCACGACCGACAGGTCGGAGTGGCACAGGCCCGCGACCTCGATCCGCACGAGCACCTCGCCGGCCTGCGGCGGGGCGAGCTCGAGCGGGCCGACGGTGACCGGCAGGGACTCCGCGTACGGCGCGGGCGCGTCGCAACGTTCCAGCACGGCACCGGTGATCCGCATCAGACCTTCTCCAGCACCATCGCCATGCCCTGGCCGCCGCCCACGCACATCGTCTCCAGGCCGTACCGGCCGCCGGTCGCCGCGAGCCCGTTGATCAGGGTGGACGTGATGCGCGCCCCGGTCATCCCGAACGGGTGCCCGACGGCGATGGCGCCGCCGTGGACGTTCAGCAGCTCCTCGTCGACGCCCAGCTCGCGCGCCGAGGGGATCACCTGGGCGGCGAACGCCTCGTTGATCTCCACGAGGTCCATGTCGTCGACCGCCAGCCCGGCACGCCCCAGCGCCCGACGGCTGGCCTCGACCGGGCCGAGGCCCATGATCTCGGGCGACAGCCCGCTCACGCCGGTGGACACGATGCGGGCCAGCGGCTGCAGCCCCAGCTCGTCCACCACGCGGTCGGAGACGATCACGAGCGCCGCGGCGCCGTCGTTGAGGGGGCAGGCGTTGCCCGCCGTGACGGTGCCGTCGGGCCGGAACACGGGGTCGAGGCCGGCGAGCGTCTCGACGGTGGTGCCGGGGCGCGGGCCGTCGTCGGCGGAGACGACCGTGCCGTCCGGGAGGGTGACGGGTGTGATGTCCGTGGCCCAGAAGCCCGCGGCGATCGCGGCCTGCGCGCGCTGCTGGCTGCGGGCGGCGAACTCGTCCTGCTCCGCGCGCGTGACGCCGCGCAGGGCGGCCACGTTCTCCGCCGTCTGCCCCATGGCGATGTACGCGTCGGGCAGCGCACCCTCCAGGCGCGGGTCGGTCCACAGCCCGGTCCCGGCCCCGGCGCGCTTCTCCGTCCGGGCCAGGGCGTCGGCGAACACGGGGTTGGTCAGGTCGATGCCCGGGATGTGGTCGCTCGACCCGGTGGCGAACGAGCTCACCGACTCCACGCCCGCCGACACGAAGACGTCGCCCTCCCCCGCCTTGATGGCGTGGAACGCCATGCGGGTGGTCTGCAGGCTGGAGCTGCAGTACCGCGTGACGGTCGCGCCGGGCACCGTGTCCCAGCCGCACAGCACGGCGACGATCCGCGCCATGTTCATGCCCTGCCTGCCGCCGGGCAGGCCGCAGCCGAGCAGCAGGTCGTCGATCCGGGCCGGGTCGAGACCCGGCACCTGCTCGACGGCGGCGCGCACCATGAGCGCGGCGAGGTCGTCGGGGCGGACGTCCTTGAGCGACCCCTTGTGGGCGCGCCCGATGGGCGAGCGCGCGGTGGCCACGACGTAGGCCTCGGTCATGTCTTCCTCCTCGAAGAACGGGACTCGGCGGGCACCGGCTCAGACGAACGCCGCGTGACCGGTGATCGCGCGGCCGACGATGAGCTGGTTCATGTCCTTGGTGCCCTCGAACGTGTACACGGCCTCGGCGTCGGCGAAGTAGCGGGCCACGCCGTGGTCGAGCGTGATGCCGTTGCCGCCGCACGCCTCGCGGCACAGCGCCACCGTCTCACGCATGCGCGTGGTGACGAACGCCTTGGCCATCGCGGCGTGGGCGTCGGTCTGCAGGCCCTTGTCCTGGAGCTGGGCGACGCGCACGCACATCGCGAAGCCTGCCGTCACGTTGGCGTACGCCGTGGCCAGCTTGTCCTGGACGAGCTGGTAGCTGGCGATGGGGTTGCCGAACTGCTCGCGCTGCTTCGTGTACGCGACGGCGGCCTCGTAGGCGCCGACCATCGTGCCGAGCGCCTGCCAGGACACGCCGTCGCGGGTGATCCGCAGCACCGTGGCCAGGTCGCGGAAGCTGTTGATGCCCTGGAGGCGGTCGGCCTCGTGCACCTCGACGCCGTCGAGCACGATGTCCGCGTTCTGCACGATGCGCAGCGACTGCTTGCGCTCGATCTTCGTGGGCGTGAAGCCCGGCGTGCCCTTGCGCACCAGGAAGCCCTTGACCTGGTCGTCCGCGGTGTCCTTGGCCCAGATCACCACGACGTCGGCGAACGTGGCGTTGCCGATCCACCGCTTGGCACCGTCGAGCACCCAGGTGTCGCCCGTGCGGGTGGCGGTGGTGCGCAGGCCCTTGGCGGTGTCGGAGCCGGCCAGCGGCTCGGTGAGGCCGAACGCCCCGATGAGGTCGCCGTTCGCCATGGGCGGCAGCCACGTCGCGCGCTGCTCCGCGGAGCCGCCCACGCCGATCGACGTCATCGCCAGGCCGCCGGAGACCCCGATGAACGTGCAGAAGGACGAGTCGACGCGCGCCATCTCCATGCCGACCCAGCCGCGGAACACCGCGGAGGTCTCCTCGCCCTGCGTCTCCGCCCAGCCCGCGCCGATGGTGCCGAGCTGCGCGAACGGCTTGAACAGGTGCACGGGGCACTCGGCGCGCTCCCAGTAGTCGTCGGCGATCGGGCGCACCTCCCGCTCCATGAACTCGCGGACGGCGAGCGCCTTCTTCTGCTCGGCCGGGGTGAGCAGGTCCTGGAACGCGTAGAAGTCCGCCTCCAGCAGGTCGGTGGCGGGTGGTTCGGGTGCGAGCGTCATCGGTCCTCCGATCGTCGTCGATCTGGCCGGTGCGGGTGCCTCACGAGGCACCGACCGACCGGTCGGTCTCCAGTATGCATCAATCCTGAAAATGTTGCACCCCTCCCTCGGGAGGGCGTTACGCTGCCGCCATGGGCTACCGGCACCCCTTCCCCCTGCGCTGGAACGACAACGACCAGTACGGGCACATGAACAACACCGTCTACTACCAGGCCATGGACACCGCGGTGAACGCCTGGATGATCCGGTACAGCGGCCTGGACCCTGCGGGCGACGTGATCGGGCTCGCCCGCGCGTCCTCGTGCGAGTTCCTCGCCCCCGCCTCGTTCCCCGACGAGCTGGAGGTCGACGTCGCCGTCGGCCGCCTCGGGCGCACCTCGCTCACCTGGGACCTCGCGATCGTGCCCGCGGGCGCACCGGACCGGAGCACGGCGTACGCCACGGGCAGCTTCACGCACGTGTTCGTCGACCAGGCGGCCCGCCGCCCGGTCCCGGTCCCTGACGCGATCCGCACGGCGCTCACCACCCACCTCCCGTCCTGACCTGTCGCCTAGCCCGCCGAGGCCGCGTAGCGGGCGCTCAGCTCGCGCTTGAGCACCTTGCCGCTGGGGCCGAGGGGCAGCTCGTCGGACACGTGCACCACGCGGGGGTACTTGTACGCCGCGACGTGCTCCTTCATCCACGCGATCACGGCGTCCGGGTCCACGTCCGCCCCGTCCGAGGGCACAAGGGCGGCGTGCACCTCCTGCCCGCGGACCTCGTCGGGCACCCCGAACACGGCGGCCAGCGCGACGCCCGGGTAGCGGGCCAGCACCGCCTCGACCTCCGTGGGATACACGTTGTAGCCGTTGCGGATGATCATGTCCTTCTTGCGGTCCACGACGGTGACGATGCCGTCGGCGTCCACCGTGCCGAGGTCGCCGGTGCGGAACCAGCCGTCCACGACCGCCGCCGCCGACGCGTCGGGCCGCCCGAGGTACCCCTTCATGAGGTTGTGCCCGCGCACCACGATCTCGCCCAGCTCGCCGGCCTCACCCGGCGCCGGCGGGGGCAGCAGCTCCACCCGGTCCTCCACCTCGGCCACCGCAACGGCCACGTCGACGCCCCACATGGACCGGCCCACCGTGCCGGGCCGGATCGGCTCCGAGGTCACGTTGAAGGTGCACGACGGCGACGTCTCGGTCAGCCCGTACCCCTCGTGCACCTGGGCGCCGAACGCCTCCTCGAACGCCTCCAGCAGGGCGACCGGCAGGGCGGCTCCCCCGGACACGGCGTACCGCAGCGGCGGCCGGGCGGCCGTGCGCCGGGCGGCCTCGACCATGCCGGCGAAGTTGGTCGGCACCGCGGTGAACACGGTGGCGCCGTGGGTCACGAGCAGCTCCAGCGCCTCGTCGGGGTCGAACTTCGGCAGCAGCACGATCGACGCGCCGCGCCGGAAGGCCATGTTCAGCACCGCCATCTGACCGAACGAGTGGAAGAACGGCAGGCCGCCGTAGACGACGTCGTCGGGCCGCAGGTCGAACGAGTCGATGAGGGAGCAGTGCACCTGCTCGACCATCGCCAGGTGGGAGCCCACCGCGCCCTTGGGGGTGCCCGTCGTGCCGCTCGTGTACAGGATCGTGGCGGCGGCGAGCGGGTTGACACCCACGTGCCGCTCGATCGGCGTCGCCGCGGCCGCCTCGTCCTCGAGGCGGGCGACCCCGGCCTGCCGGGCGGCGTCCTCGGGCATGAGGACCGTCAGCAGCGGCACGCCCGCCCGGGCGGCCGCGGGCGCGGCCTCCGCCAGCATCGGGGCGGCGGCCACGACGACGTCGGCCTCGGCGTCGCGCAGCACGAACTCGATCTCGTCGGCGCGGAACAGCAGGTGCACCGGCACCACGACGGCGCCCAGCGCGAGCGCCGCGTAGTACACCCGGGGGAAGTCGGGCACGTTGGGCACGATCATCGCCACGCGGGAGCCCGGGCCGATGCCGCGGGCCGCGAGCGCCCCGGCGTAGGCCCTGGTCCGGTCCCAGAGCTCGCCGTAGGTGGTGGACCGGCCCAAGAAGTACAGGGCGGTGCGCTCGGGGAACCGGCGGGCGGTCTCGGCGAGGATGCTCGCGATCGAGAGGGTGCCGTAGCCGGGGCCGTCGACGGCGGTGTCGGGGGCGTGCGTCATGTCGGGTCTCCTTCCAGAGGGGTGGGCGCTGCGGTCCCGGGTGTGCGGTTCCGGGGGGCGAGGTAGGGGGCGCGGCGGCGCGCCTCCGCGCGGCCGAGGGAGGCCAGGTGCACCTCGTCGGGGCCGTCGGCCAGCCGCAGGGCGCGGACGCCGGCGAACAGCTCGGCCAGGGGGTGGTCGCCGGAGAGCCCGGCGGCGCCGAACAGCTGGACGGCGCGGTCCAGGATCTGCCCGACGGCGCGGGGTACCGCGATCTTGATGGCCTGGATCTCGGTCATGGCGGCCTTGGTGCCGACGGTGTCCATGAGCCAGGCGGTCTTGAGCACGAGCAGGCGCAGGGCCTCGATCTCGACGCGGGCGCCGGCCAGCCACTCGCGGACCACGCCCTGGTCGGCCAGCGGGCCGCCGAACGCGGTGCGCCGCGTCGCGCGTTCGCGCACGAGGTCCATGGCGCGCTCGGCGGTGCCGAGCGCGCGCATGCAGTGGTGGATGCGGCCTGGACCGAGGCGGGCCTGCGCCATGGCGAAGCCCTCGCCCTCGCCGCCGAGCAGGTTCGCGGCCGGCACGCGCGCGCCGTCGAACCGGATCTCGGCGTGGCCGCCGTGGTCGCGGTCGTCGTACCCGAGCACGGTGAGGCCGCGCACGACGGTCACGCCGGGGGTGTCGCGGGGCACGAGCACGATGGACTGCTGCCGGTGCCGGGGGCCGTCGGGGTCGGTCCGGCCCATGACGACCAGGAGGCCGCAGCCCGGGTTCATCGCCCCGGTGGCGAACCACTTGCGGCCCGTGATCACGTAGTCGTCGCCGTCGCGCACGATGCTCGTCGCGATGTTCGTGGCGTCCGAGGAGGCGACGTCGGGCTCGGTCATGCAGAACGCCGACCGCAGCGTGCCGTCGAGGAGCGGGTCGAGCCACCGCTCGCGCTGCTCCGGGGTGCCGAAGTGCGCGAGCAGCTCCGCGTTGCCGGTGTCGGGGGCCGCGCAGTTCGTCGCGACGGGCGCGAGCCGGGGGCTGTACCCGGTGAGCTCGGCCACGGGCGCGTACTGCAGGTTCGTCAGCCCGGCGCCGCGGTCGCCCGCCGGGCTGTCCGGGGGCAGGAACAGGTTCCACAGGCCACGCTCGCGCGCCGCGGTCTGCAGGCGGCGCACGACGGGCCGGAACGACCAGTCGTCCGGGGTGGCGGCGAGCTCGTCGTCGAGCACGGGCTCGGCGGGCAGCACCTCCTCGGTGAGGAAGGCCCGGACGCGGTCACAGGTCTCGCGGGTGGTCGTGTCGGGGGCGAAGTCCATCAGCCGGCCTCCTGGGTGTCGGGTGCGCCGTCGAGCCGGGTCAGGCCCTCCGCGGCGAGAGGTGCGACGAGGGCGCCGATGAGGTCGAACCCGGCACCGACCGTCTGCCCGCTGGTGAACCGGAGGTGGATGCCCTCGAGGATGACCGCGAGCTTGTAGCAGGCGAACGCGCGGTACCAGGACAGGTCGGGGACGGCGATGCCCGCGCGGGCCGCGTAGGTGTCCACGACCTCGTCGAAGCCGGGGTAGCCGGCGCCGGGCTCCACCGCGCCCGGCACGGCGTCGACCCCCTCGGCGCCCGCCAGGGCACCGATGTGCCAGTACATGCCGAGCATGCCGAGGTCCACGAGGGGGTCGCCGAGCGTCGCCATCTCCCAGTCCAGCACCGCGGCGACGTGCGGGGCGCCGGGCGGGCCCGCCACCAGCACGTTGTCGAGCCGGTAGTCGCCGTGCACGATGCCGGCGCGGGCGCCGTCGTCGGGCACGGCGTCCCCCAGCCGCTCCTGGAGCGTGTCCAGGAGCGGCTGCGGGCGGGACCTGGACGCGTCGTACTGGCGGCGCCACGTCGTCAGCTGGCGGGCGAGGTACCCGGCAGGGCGGCCGAAGTCGGCCAGCCCCACCCCTGCGGGGTCGGTGGAGTGCAGGTCCGCGAGGACCTCGGCCAGCTCGAGGCCGATCCGGCGCAGGCCCGCGGGGGCGAAGGCGGCGTTGTGCTCGGGGCGGGCCAGGACCGTGCCCGCCACGTGCTCCATGACGAAGAACACCGTGCCCGTGACCTCCTCGGCCTCGGTGTCGTCCACGACCGCGACCGTTCGCGGCACCGGGATCGTCCCCGCCAGCGCGGTGACGACCCGGTGCTCGCGCCGCATGTCGTGCGCGCTGGACAGCACGTGCCCCAGCGGCGGGCGGCGCACCACCAGCGGCAGGGCGGCACCGTCCACCCGGTAGGTGAGGTTGCTGCGGCCGCCGGCGATCAGGCGCACGGTCAGGCCGCCGCCCTCCCCCGGCGCGACCGGTCCCGCCAGCTCCGGGTGCTCCCGGGCCAGCCAGGCGGCCAGGCCGTCGACCCGCAGGCCGGGTGGTTCGTGCGTCATGGTTCCCCTCTCGTGCTGTGTCCCCTGCGCCCCGCCGGGCCGGTCACCCGGCAGAGCCGTGTCATCCCGCCGGGACACCCTCGTTCTCGAGCGGCGTCTCCTGCGGCGTGACGGCGGTGGCGCCCGACTCCGACACCTCATAGGCGGCGTCGACGAAGTCCTGCACGCCGTCCGACACCACGGCGACCCGCACGGTGCGGTACGCGAAGTGGTCGTCGGCGGAGTAGGTCAGCGGCGCCACGCCGTTGCCCCGCAGCTCGCCGGACTCCAGCGCCGCCACGATCGACTCCCGCGTCGGGTCCTGGCCCGCCGCGGCCAGCGCCTCGGCGAACTGGTAGCCCACGCTCATGCCGTAGGTGGTGTTGCCCGTGTAGGGCGCGCCGTCGTTGTACTCGTCGTTGATCCGGGTGAAGAGCTCGTACCAGTCCGACGACGGGCTGTGGGGCAGGTAGTTCACCGACACCAGGCCCTCCAGCGCCGGTGCGCCGTCCTCGCCCAGGTACTCCACGAGCGTCGGGTGGTCGGCGCCCGACGACGAGACGTGCCACGCCGGGAACCACCCCATCTGCGCGGCCGTGCCGACGGCGAGCGCCGTGAACCCGTTGATGGTGCCGAGCACGTTGTGCGTGCACCCGGCCTCCTTCATCGCGCCGAGCTGCGCCGTGACGTCCTGGTCCGCGGTCGAGTACGTCTCGTTCACCGCGACCTCGTCGGCCACGAGCTCGACGCCCTGGAGGATGCCCTCGCCGAAGTCGTCGTCCTGTCCCAGCACGCAGACCACGGCGTCCGGGTCGGTGTCCAGGGCGTACTGCGCGAGCGCCGCACCCTCGGTCACGTAGTCGGCGTTGAAGCCGAACGTGTTCGGGTACTCCTCGGGCTGGTCCCACGTCAGGGAGCCCGACGCGACGAACAGGTCCGGCACACCGTTCTGGTCCAGGTAGTCGAGCACGCCGGAGTGCGTGGGCGTGCCCAGGCCGTTGACGATCGCGAACACCTCCTCCTGCTGGACCAGCTCCCGCACCACGGTCTGGGTGGTGGCCGGGTTGTAGCCGTCGTCCTTGACGACGTACTCGATCTGCCGGCCGTTGATGCCGCCCCGGTCGTTGACGTACTCGAAGTACGCCGCCGTGGCCGCCGAGATCGACGCGAAGCCGGCCGCGGCCGGGCCCGTGAGCGGCTGGTGCGTGCCGATGACCACCGTGTCGTCGGTGACGCCCGGCACGTCGGCCGCGGCAGGGGTGGAGCAGGCCGACAGCGCCGTGGCGGCGGTCAGCCCGAGGACGGCGGCCGCGCCGGTGCGGCCCCGTGGTGTTGCCCGTGATGTTGTCGAACGCATGCCGATCACCTCTCTGTGTTCGTGGAAAGCGATGTGTTCCGAGATCTCCCGCGGACCAGCCGGGCGAGCCCGCCCGGCCGGAGCACCATGACGACGATGACGACCACCCCGAACAGAGCGATCTCGAGGTTGCCCTGCAGGCGGTGGCCCAGGTCGGCGGGCAGGGCGCCGGTGGCCTGGTCCACCAGCCAGGGCAGCAGCGTCACGAGGACGGCCCCGACGGCGGCGCCGCCGAGCGAGCCGAGCCCGCCGACCACCGCGGCGACGACGAGCAGCAGCGAGAAGCCGAGCCCGTACGCCCCGGGGCTGACCTGCTGGGTGACGACGGCGAGCACGGCGCCGCCCAGGCCCGCGGCCAGCGCGCTGGCCACGAAGGCCCCCGCCTTGACCCGCCCCGGGTCGATCCCGGCGAGCCGGGCCGCCGTCTCGTCGTCGTGCACGGCGCGCATGCGCAGGCCCGCGCGCCCCGAGCGGAGCGCGACCAGGGGCGTGACGGCGCAGCTGGTCAGGAGGATCGCGAGCCAGGCGTGCCACTGCTCGACCGCGATCAGGGCGGCGAGCGCGTCGGGCACGGGGACGAACGGGGCGCTCACGCCCTGCGCGCCCGCGAGGGCGGGGACGGTGCCCGCCACCGACGGCAGCGCGATCACCAGGGCGAGCGTCAGGCCCGCCAGGTAGGGCCCGCGCAGCCGGGCGGCGGCCAGCCCGAGGAGGACGCCCAGCGCCCCCGAGGCCACGAGGGCGCCGACCACCCCGGCGAGCAGGGGAAGGAGCAGGCCTGCGACGCCGTCGGCCGCTCCGCTGCCCGCCAGAGCGTCCGCGACCCGGGTGGCCGTCAGGGCGTACCCGTACCCGCCGGCCGCCATCAGCACGGCGTGCCCCAGGGAGAGCTGCCCGGTGAGCCCGACCAGCAGGGTGAGCCCCGCGACGGCGGCGAAGATCCCCGCGGCCGTGGCGAGCTGGTAGTTGCGGTAGGGGTCGAGCAGGAAGGTACCGCCGAGGGCCAGGAGCGTGAGCAGCCCGGCGCGCAGGAGGAGCCTCGTCGCTGGGATCGCAGCAGGGCTCGTGGCGGGGCTCGTGGTGGCGGTGCTCATGCGGTCCGCGCCTCCCTCGTGGCGAAGAGTCCGTGCGGCCGCACCAGCAGCACGGCGGTGAGCAGCACGAGCACGGCGAGCGGTGCCGCCGCGGCCGAGGCGTACCCGGTCACGAGGGTCACCAGCACGCCGACGGCGAGCCCTGCGACCAGCGCCCCCACGGGCGAGTCGAGCCCGCCGACCACCGCTGCCGCGAAGGCGTTCACGAACAGCACGTCGGCGGCGTGCGGGTCCAGTCCGAGCCCCGTGGGGACGAGGAGCAGGGCCGCGAGCGCCGCCGTCGCGCTCGACAGCATCCAGCCGAGGGTGACCATGCGCGGCACGCGCACACCCAACAGGCGGGAGGTCTCGGGGGCGAAGGCGGCGGCGCGCAGCCGGAGGCCGAGCGAGGTGCGGCTGAACAGCAGGGCGAGCCCGCCCATGACGACGGCGGCCACGACGAGCACGAACAGGTCGTAGGGGCTGAGCACGCTGACGCCGCCGACGTCGAAGGGCCGCTGCGAGAAGGGGGCGTGCACGGGCCGGTGGTCGGGGCCGAAGACCATGGCGAGCCCGGCCTGGAGCACCATGACCAGGCCGACGGCGACGATGATCCCGGGCAGCGGGGTCTCCTGCGGCACCAACCGCAGCAGGCCGCGTTCGACGACAGCGCCGAGCAGCGCACCGACGGCCAGCGCGACAGCCAGCCCGAGCCAGAAGGAGCCGCCGGCCGACGTCACGGCGAGGGCGACGTACACGGGCACGACCGCCATGGCCGCCTGCGCGAAGTTCACCGCCCGCGCGGCGCGGTAGACGATCACGAGCGACAGGGCGAAGAGCGCGAGGACGGCGCCGCGCGCGAGCCCGGTCGACAGGAGGAACACGAGTCTTTCCATGGCGGTGCCTCTCAGAAGCCCAGGTAGGCGTGGCGGAGGGCGGGGTCGGCGGCCAGCTCGGCGGCCGGGCGGTCGGCGACCACCTCGCCCAGGGACAGGACGACGCCGCGCTCGGCGACCGACAGCGCGCTCGTGACGTTCTGCTCGGCGAGGAGCACGGTGAGGCCGGTGGCCTCCGCCTGATCGCGCAGCACGCCGAGCAGCCGGGCGACCACGAGCGGCGCCAGGCCGAGCGAGGGCTCGTCGAGCAGCAGCACGTCGGGCCGGGACACGAGCGCACGGGCGAGCGCGAGCATCTGCCGCTCGCCGCCCGACAGGGTGTGGCCCGCGGCGTCGCGGCGCCGGGCCAGGGGTTCGAAGAGCTCGTACATCTCCGCGACGGCGGCGTCGACCGCGGGCCCACGGCGGGGGCGCCCGGCCTGCCGGAGGGCGCCGAGCCGGAGGTTCTCCGCGACGGTGAGCTCGACCACGACGCTGCGGCCCTCCGGCACGAGGGCGAGCCCGCGGCGCACACGGTCCTCGGTGCTCAGGGCCGACAGGTCGGCGCCGTCCAGCAGCACCCGGCCGGCGCGCGCCGGGAGCAGTCCCACCAGGGCCCGCAGCAGCGTCGTCTTGCCCGCGCCGTTGGCCCCGAGCAGGGCGACGAGGGCGCCGTCGGGCACCTCGAGCGACAGGCCGTCGAGCACGGGGGCGCCGTCGCCGTGGCCGACGGTGAGCCGGTCGATCGTCAGGGTGCTCACGGGCGCACCTCCCCCGCGGGGACGCCCAGGTAGGCCTCCTCGACGGCCGGGTCCCTGCGCACCTCGCCGGGTGTGCCGCACGCGATGACGCGCCCGAGGTCGAGCACCACCACGCGGTCGGCCACGTCCGTCACGAAGTCGACGTGGTGCTCCACGAGCAGCACGGCGCAGCCGCCGTCGGCCACCGTGCGCACCGTCCGCGCGAGCTGGTCGATGTCGGCGGCGCCGAGCCCGCCCGCGGGCTCGTCGAGCAGCAGGAGCCGGGGTCGGGTGACGAGGGCCCGGGCCAGCGCGACCCGCTTGCGCTCGGGGTAGGGCAGCGCGCCTGCGCGCACGGCGGCCACCGCGCCCAGCCCGAGCGCGGCGAGCACCTCGTGGGCCGCCGCCAGGTGGTCCCCCGTGAGACGTGTGCCGCTGAGCGGCACCAGCACGTTCTCCAGCACGGTGAGGCGGTCGAACAGCCCGAGGCCCTGCAGGGTCCGGGAGACCCCGGCACGCAGGAGCCCGGTGGCCGACGGCGGCGCGGGCTCGCCCCCGACGCGGACCTCGCCGCGCCGGGTGCGCACCAGGCCGCACACGGCGTTGAAGACGGTGGTCTTGCCGGCGCCGTTGGGGCCGATCAGGGCGACAGTCTCGCCGTCGGCCACGGTGAAGCCCACGTCGTCCAGCGCGGTGAGGCCGCCGAACGTGACGGTCAGCCCCGCGACCTCGAGCCGGGGCGGGCCGTCTGCCGTGCTGCCCGTCGTCGTCATACGGCACCTCTTCGTGTCGGGGCTGCCACGTCGCAGCCCTCCGGCAAATACCGACCGGGCGGTATGTCACCTGCCCGGGTCACCCTCCGCTCCCCGCCGCACCCCACCTCAGCCGCGGTGCGGCATCGCGCTCGTCATGCCCCCGTCCACCACGATCTCCTGCCCCGTGACCCAGGCCGACGCCTCGCTCGCGAGGAACAGCACCGCCCCCGCGAGGTCGGCCGGCTCCCCCGGCCGGCCGAGCGGGATCACCAGGGCCTCCGGATCGATCCGGGCGCTCATCTCGGTCCGGACCAGCCCGGGGTGCACCGAGTTCACGCGGATCCCGTCCTTGCCCAGCTCGACGGCGAGCGACTTGGTCAGCCCGCGCACCGCGAACTTCGAGGCCGTGTACCCGTGCAGGCTCCAGCTCCCGCGCAGGCCCTCGACCGAGGAGATGTTGACGATCGAGCCCCGCCCGGCGGCCTTCATGGCGGGTACCACCGCACGGCAGCCGAGGAACGTGCCGGTCGCGTTGACCGCCATCACGGCGTCCCACTTGGCGAGCGTGAAGTGCTCGATCGGCGCCGCGTTCGCGATGCCCGCGTTGTTGACCAGCACGTCCACGGACCCGAGGTCCTCGACCACCCGGCCGACGACCCGGTCCCAGGCGTCCTCGTCGGTCACGTCCAGGTGCGCGAACCGCGCCCGCTCCCCGAGCACGTCGGCCAGGGCCTGCCCCTCGCCGTCGAGCACGTCGGTGACGACCACGTGCGCCCCGGCGTCGTGCAGCACCCGCACGTACGCCTCGCCGAGGCCGCGGGCGCCGCCCGTCACGAGCGCGACGCGCCCGGTCAGGTCGTGCAGCGCGGCGACGCCGGGCCCGGTCACGCCGCCACCCGCCCGACCGCTGCGTCGTCGGCCACGCGGACGACGAGCCGACCCGTCGTCGCACCGGCGGCCAGGCGGGCCACCGCGGCGGGCGCGTCCTCGAACGGGACCACGTCGCTCAGCACCGGGCGCACCGCGCCGGAGCCGGCGAGCTCGTCCAGCGCGGCGTGCGCGGCGTCCACGAGGTCCGGCCTGCGCTGCTGGTACAGCGCCCAGTGGAGCCCGAGCACCGAGTAGTTCTTCACCAGCGCGAGATCGGGCCGCACCGTGGGCAGCTGCCCGCTCGCGAACCCGACCACGACGATCCGGCCCTCGAACCCGACGCACCGCGTGGACCGCTCGAACGAGTCGCCGCCCACGGGGTCGAACACCACGTCGACGCCGGGCCGGCGCAGGGCCGACACCCAGTCGTCGTCACGCAGGTGCACCTCGTGGGCCCCGGCGTCGAGGGCCGCGGCCTTCTTGGCCTCGCTGCCGACCACGCCGACCACGCGCGCCCCGGCCGCCCGGCCGAGCTGGCACGCGGCCGTCCCGACGCCGCCCGCCGCCGCGTGCACGAGGAGCGTCTGCCCGGCCTGCAGCCCGCCGCGCCGGTGCAGCCCGAACCACGCCGTCTGGTAGGCGATGGTCAGGGCGGCAGCCTGCGCGTCGTCCAGGGCCGACGGCGCGGCGTGCACCGCCTCGACCGGCACCGTGGCGTACTGCGCCAGCACCCCGATCTTCGACCCGACCACACGGTCACCCACGCGCACCCGGGCGCCGTCGGCCACGCCCTCACCGAGCGCGACCACGTCGCCGCACAGCTCGATGCCGGGCACGAACGGCAGCTCCGGGCGCACCTGGTACTCGCCGCGCGCGAGCAGCACGTCGGGGAAGTTCACCGCGACGGCCCGCACGCGGACCAGCACCTCGCCCGGCCCCGGCTCCGGCACCGGGACGTCGTGCAGCTTCATGACCTGGTCCGGTTCCCCGTGGGAGACCACCCGCCACGCCGTCATCGCCGTGGGTACGTTCACGCGTCAGTCCTCTCCTGGTGCTCGTCCGATGCTCCGCAGGAACAGCTCGGTGAGCTGCTCCGCCACCTGGGCCGCCGTCAGCGGGCCGTCCGGCGAGTACCACTGGGAGAGGTAGTGCACGTCGGAGAAGAAGTGCGCGATGAGCATCGCCGTCGGCACGTCACCCCGGAACACCCCCTCGTCGATGCCGCGGCGCAGCAGCGCCTCGAACTCCTCGTGGTACTCGCGCCGGCGCCGCTTGACCTCGGCCTGCCGGTCCGGCATGAGCATGTGCTGGCTGCGGGTGAAGACGGTGCCCTCGGGCATGAACTCGATCGACGTGGCCACCACGTCCTCGCACACGGCGCGCAGCACGTCCTCGACGGCGTCACCGCGCTCGGCGCCGCGCGCGACGATCTCGTCGAGACGCGCCTTCTGCAGGGACAGCAGCCGGTCGTAGATCGCGAACAGCAGGTCGTCCTTGGAGGAGAAGTAGTGGTACATCGCCCCCTTGGTGACGCCGGCCGCCGCGACGATCTCCTGGACGCTCGTGGTCGCGTACCCCTGCGTGGAGAAGAGGTCGAGGGCTGCCCGCAGGACCTGGTCCTGGACGTTCGTGGTGCGCATGGGCACATCCTTCACCGTCACCACCTCCGCCGCCCGGCTCATCCCGCGCTCCGTACGCTCGCGCCGCCGTCGACCAGGAGGGTCTGGCCGGTGACCCAGGCCGCGTCGTCCGACAGGAGGAAGGCGGCGGGGCCCGCGACGTCGTCCGGCTCGCCCAGCCGGCGCAGCGGGTAGGCGTTCGCGGCCTCCTCCTCGCGGCCCTCGTACAGGGCGCGCGCCATCCGGGTGCGGACCACCCCTGGCGCGAGTGCGTTCACGCGGGTGTGCGGGGCGAGCTCGTCGGCGAGCTGCACGGTCAGGTTGATCAGCGCCGCCTTGGTCACGCCGTAGAAGGCGATGCCGGGGCTCGCCGCCGTCCCGGCGACCGACGCCATGTTCACCACGGAGCGCAGCGGGGCCCCCGCGGCCGAGGCCGCTGCCACCACCTCGCGGGTCCACTCCAGCGCGGCGATCACGTTCACGTCGAGGATCTTGCGCGCCGCCGCGACGTCGACCTCGGCCAGCGGCCCCCAGGCCGGGTTGATGCCCGCGTTGTTCACGAGGTGGTCGAGTCGCCCGAAGCGGTCGGCCGCCTGCGCGACGGCGTCCGCCCGGTGCGCGGCGTCGTCCGCCTTGCCCGCCACGCCCAGGGCGCGGTCCGCGCCCAGGTCGTCGACCGCCTCCGCGAGCGAGTCGGCCGACCGGCCGGTGATCACCACGCGGCCGCCCTCCGCCACGAGGCGGTGCGCGATCGCGCGGCCGATCCCTCTGCTGGCCCCGGTGACGAGAGCGACCCTGCCCTCGAACCTGCCCTCGAACCTGCCGGCGACGTCGTCGTCTGCCACTCACCCTCCCTGTGCCGGGCCTCGCCGATCAGCCATACCGTCTGGTCGGTTTGGCGAACATAGCACGACGGCCCGCCCGCGGACCAGGGGCTTCACCCGGCCTGCCCGACCTCCGCCGCGAACGCCAGCAGCGCGGCCGCCAGCGCGTCCGGGGCCTCCTCCGCCATGTGGTGGCCGGAGTCGATGCCGTGCCCCCGCAGGTCGGAGGCCCACGGTCGCCAGACGGCGAGCGGGTCGCCGTACAGATCCTCGATGTCGTCGCGCAGCGACCAGAGCACCTGCACGGGCATCTCGAGGCGGCGCCCGGCTGCCCGGTCGGCGCGCTCGGCGTCGGCGTCGACGCCGAGCCCCGCCCGGTAGTCCTCGAGCATGGCGCGCACCACCTCGGGCCGGCGCACGGCCGCCCGCCACTCGTCGTGGTTCTCCTGCCCCATGACCGCGGGGTCGCCGCGATACCACGCGTCGGGGTCTGCCGTGATGACCCGCTCCGGCGTCTCGGGCTGAGCGAAGAAGAACCAGTGCCACCACTCGGTGGCGAACCGGACGCCGAGGCGGTCCAGGTGCTCGCTGAGCGGGATCCCGTCGAGAAAGCTCACGCGGACGACGGCGTCCGGGTGGTCGAGCGCGAGGCGCAGCGCCACGTAGCTGCCCCGGTCGTGGCCCGCCACCGCGAACCGCTCGTACCCGAGCGCGCGCAGGACGGCGACCATGTCGCCCGCGACCGCGCGCTTGGAGTGGGCGCTGTGGTCGGCGGCCGGAGGCGGACCCTCCGACCGTCCGTAGCCGCACAGGTCGGCACACACCACCGGCAGCCCGCCTGCCACGAGCAGCGGCGCCACCCTGTGCCACGTCGCCGACGTGCGCGGGTGCCCGTGCAGCAGCAGGAGGGGCGGCCCGTCGCCGGGGTGGTGGCGCGTGAGGATCCTGGCGGGGCCGACGTCGACGAGCTCCTCGGTGAAGTCCTCGAACATCGGCCCATGATGGGCGGCCCCGGCCTCACTCGCCCGCCGGGCGCCCGCTCGATCGCTTCGCATCTTGTTGCCCGGGACACCCCCAACCGGTTTGATAGCCGCCATGACCACGACGCCCGCCACGACTGCACCGAGCGTCGCCACCGTCGGGCTCGAGGCCGCGCCGAGCCGCCTCTCCGCCCGGCTGGCGACGCGGCCGGAGGCCCAGCGCGTGCTCGACCTCGCTCGCGAGACGTTCATCGAGGGCTACCGGATCGACATGGCGCCGCTGGCCGCGCGCCTGGGCGTGGACAGGACGTCGGTCTTCCGCTGGGTCGGCAACAGGGACGCGCTGCTGAGCGAGGTGCTGTGGTCGCTCGCCGTGCCCACCCTCGTGCAGGCCGACCGCGCGACCGAGCACCTGTCCGGCGCGCAGCGCCTGGCCGACCTGCTGACCACGTTCACGCGCGACCTCATCGAGGCCGACTACTTCCGGGCCTTCCTGCGCCGCGAGCCCGCCCGCTCGCTGCGGCTGCTCACCACGGCAGACAGCCCCATCCAGCGGCGCTTCGTGGCCACGGTCGAGTGGCTCGTCGTGCGTGACCTCGGCCCCGAGCCGTTCGGCGGCACCATCGAGCCCGGCGAGCTCGCGTACCTGCTGGTGCGCATCTCGGAGTCGCTCACCTACGCCGACCTCATCACCGGCGACGAGCCCAGCCCCGCCCGCGCGCGGACGGCGTTCCGGCACGTCCTGCGCGTGACCTGACCGGACGGGACGACCTGTGCCGGTCCTCCGCGCAGCCGCTGGCAGCCGGGCCGACGATTCGGCAGAGTGAGGCCATGGACTTCACTCGCCCCTATCCCCCGGACCCGTACACCCTGCTGCCCGCCCCCGCGACGTTCACGCTCACGAGCGAGGACCTGTCCGACGGCGAGCGCATGCCCGACGCGCACGCGGCCCACGACAAGGGCCTGTCCCCCGCGCTGGAGTGGACCGGCTTCCCCGAGGGCACCCGGTCGTTCGTCGTGACCTGCTACGACCCGGACGCGCCGACGCCGATGGGATACCACCACTGGACGGTCGTCGACCTCCCGGCCGACGTGACGTCCCTGCCCGCCGGCGCGGGCGCCCCCGGCGGCTCGGGCCTGCCCGCCGGCGCGTTCCACACCGACAGCGACGGCCACACCCCCGGCTACGAGGGCGCCGCCCCGCCGCCCGGCGACCACCCGCACCGCTACATCTTCGCGGTGCACGCGCTCGACGTCGCCCCGGGCGAGCTGGGCCTCGGCCCGGACAGCACCAACGCACAGGTGGCGTTCAACGTGTACTTCCACCTGCTGGGGCGCGCCACGCTCACGGCGACGTACAGCCGATGACCGCCACGCCGCCCACGCTGGGCGACCTCGCCTGGGCGCCCGCGCTCGAGCACCCCGACCTGCTCGCCGCCCCCGTCCGCGCCGCGCTGACCGCCTGGGCCCAGGCCGATCCCCGCGTCGCCGGGCAGGTCGCCGTCGCCGAGATCGACCCCGACCACGCCGAGACCGCGACCCTCAACGAGGTCCACGGGCTGCCGCCGGAGGCCTCGGCCAACTGCGTGCTGGTCGCGGGGCGGCGCGGCGAGGAGGAGCGCCTCGCGGCCTGCGTCGTGCCGGCGACGACGTTCGCCGACGTCAACAGGCGCGTGCGCAAGCTGCTCGACGTCCGCAAGGCGTCGTTCCTGCCCACCGACCGCGCCGTCGCCGAGTCCGGCATGGAGTACGGCGGCATCACGCCCGTCGGGCTGCCGGACGGCTACCGCGTGCTCGTCGACGCCCGGTTCGAGCAGGAGGGCGCCCTCGCGCTCCTGGGGTCCGGCGTGCGCCGCTCCAAGCTGCTGATGCCGGGGCCGCTGCTGTGCGCGCTGCCGGGGGCCGAGGTCACGCAGGACCTGGGCGTGCCGCGCTGAGCCGCGGCGCCGGGCGCCCGGCGCCGGGCGCCCGGTGCCCGGTGCCCGGTGCCCGCGGTCAGCGCAGCACCGACCGCCTGCTGCCGTCCATGGCCTCCTGGCGGACCCGCTCCTGACGCTCCTGCCAGTCCTTGAACTGCGCCTGCGCCTCGAGCTCCTTGGCGCTGGGGGCCACGCCCACGACGACGAGCAGCAGGATGGTGCTGATCGTGACCCCGATGATGAGCGGGCCCAGGAGGGCGGAGGCGGTCACGCCGCCGTCGGGCACGACGAGGCCGCCGCGGACGACCTCTGCGCGCATCGCCGCCATGCCGGTGTAGTGCATGCCGGACACCGCGATGCCCATGACGATCGTCGCCCCGATCCCTGCGACGAGCGTGCGCACCTTGGCCGCGAGCCACAGGCCCGCTGTCGCCGCGACGATGCCGACGAGCACGGAGACCGTGACGATCACGAGGTCGTAGGTGACCGTGACCCCGACGTCGACCGCGCGCATGCCGAGGTAGTGCATCGCGGAGATGCCCAGCCCGGTGACCACGCCCCCGCCGATCAGCGCGCCGACGCCGACGCCCTCCGCGCGGACGATGAACAGCCCGAGCCCCACGACCAGGACGGCGAGGACGCCGCTGGCGATCGTCAGCCCGACGTCGTAGCGGGTCTCGGTACCGCGCACGTGGAAGCCGAGCATCGCGACGAAGTGCATGACCCAGATCCCCGTCCCCCCGATCGCGACGGCGCCGAGGGCGAGCCAGCCCGTGCTCGCGGCCCCGCGGGAGACGCGGGCGCGCGCGGTGCAGGTCAGGCCGACGGCGCACCCGGCGCACGACAGCAGGAACGAGAGGACAGGGGTGACCCACCCCATCGCGAAGTGTTCGATCATGAGCTCTCTCCGTGCACGTGTCTCCCCAGGCGTGGGATCGCTACTACCGGGGTTCATGCAAAGTAAATAGGTGTAATAGCGACACATGCACCGTTTGCACCGGGTGAACTTGCCGGGGAGGGGGTGATCTTCGACGGGAGGCGCCGCCGCCTCGGTGTGATCTGGCTCGCATGCTCGAAGCGTTGCGAAGGGCCCCCGAAGTTAGGTTAGGCTCACCACCGTGACCACCCAGACCCAGGGGCTCGACGCCCGGCCCGTGCGCATGTTCGACGTCGAGGTCGCGCGCGTGACGCGGCTGTGCCCCTCCTTCGTCCGGTTCACCTTCCGGGGCCCCGACCTCGACAAGTTCGCCGACAACGGCCGCGACCAGCGCATCAAGCTTCTCCTGCCCTCCCCCCGGGGCGGCTGGGACGCCCTGCGCCGCGACGACCCCGACTGGTACGCCGCCTGGCGCGCGCTCCCCGAGGAGGAGCGCAACCCGATGCGCACCTACACGGTCCGCACGGTGCGGCAGAACCTGCGCGAGGTGGACGTCGACGTCGTGATGCACGGCGACGCGGGCCCCGCCTCGCGCTGGGCCCTGTCGGCCGCCGCCGGCGACCCGCTGGTCATCATGGGCCCCAACGCCGAGTACGACGGCGTGCACGGCGGCGTCGAGTTCGCCCCGCCGTCGCGCAGCCACGCGCTGCTGCTGGCCGGTGACGAGACGGCCGCCCCCGCGATCGCCGCGATCTGCGAGTCGCTGCCGCGCGACGCCGTCGGCGAGGTCTTCCTCGAGGTGCCGCACCCGGAGGACGGCTGGGACGTCGCCGCGCCGGAGGGCGTGCGCATCCACTGGCTGGCCCGCGACGGGCGCGAGCACGGCGACGTGCTCGTCCCCGCGGTGCAGGAGGCCGCCGACCGGCTGCTCGCCATGGGCGTGCGCCCCTCGGCGACCCAGACGACGCCTGCGCTGACCGCCGCGGGCCTCGACCTGTCGGGCGAGCCGGAGGACGTCGACATCGACACGGACATCCTCTGGGAGGTGCCGGTGGACCGGGCCGGGCACCCGCTGGTCCAGGAGACCGTGCTGTACGCGTGGCTCGCGGGCGAGGCCGGCGTCATCAAGACGCTGCGCCGCTACCTGGTCAACGAGTGCCAGGTGGACCGCAAGTCGGTCGCGTTCATGGGCTACTGGCGCAAGGGTCGCGCGGAGAGCTGAGCGCCGAGATCTGATCCGGGCGGGGCGGCCTCAGGCCTCCCCGCCCGGCACGCGCGTCGCCCACGCCGCCACCGCGACGGCCGAGGCCACGTTGAGCGAGTCCACTCCCCCGGACATCGGGATGCGGACGGTCAGGTCGCACCCGGCGACCGTGCTCGCCTTGAGCCCGTCGCCCTCGGTGCCGAGCACGAGCGCGAGCTTCTCGGGCGGGTCGGCCACCAGGTCGTCCAGCGACACCGAGTCGTCCTCCAGGGCCAGTGCCGCCACGGTGAAGCCGTGCGCGCGCAGAATGTCGATCCCGGCGGGCCACGGGTCGATCCGCGTCCACGGCACCTGGAACACGGTGCCCATCGAGACGCGCACCGCCCGGCGGTAGAGGGGGTCCGCGCAGCTCGGGGTGAACAGCACCGTGTCGACGCCGAGCGCCGCGCACGCGCGCATCGCGGCGCCCACGTTGGTGTGGTCCACGATGTCCTCGAGGACGACGACCCGCCGCGCGCCCTCCAGCAGCTCGGTCACGTCGCGCAGGGGCGGCCGGTGCATCGCGGCCAGCGCCCCGCGGTGCAGGTGGAAGCCCGTGATCTCCTTGAGCACGGGCTCCTCGGCCACGTAGACGGGCACGCCGGGCGGGATGACGTCCGTCATCGAGTCGAGCCACTTCGGGGCCATGAGGAACGAGCGGGGCCGGTGGCCCGCCGCGACGGCGCGCCGGATGACCGTCGAGCTCTCGGCGATGTAGAGGCCCTTGGCGGGCTCGTGCCGGGAGCGCAGGACCACGTCCGTGAGGCGGGTGAAGTCGGCGAGCCGGTCGTCGGCAGGGTCGTCGACGTGGACGACGTCGGGGAGGGTCACGACCCCATTCTCCCCGCCCGGGCGCGTGCACCGGAACTCGCGGCGCCGCGCCGGCGCCGTTATCCGGTCGTGATCTCTCACAGCGAAATCGTGTCGGCTTCCCCCGCGGCTCAAGATTCCCTATGCTCCAGGGCAAGGAAACTTCGTCTCACCGATGAGGAGAGTTGCGATGAGAACTGCCCGGAGTCCCCGCTCGTCCCGCGCCCGCCGCAGCAAGGACACGGTTCCGCATCCCGCGCTACCCCCCTCCTACGCAGCGATGATCGAGCGCACGCCCTCGCTGGACGCGGCGGAGCTCGACACCCTCCTCGAGCGGGTCCTCGCAGGCGCCGACGCCGCGCGCACCCTCGAGTCGACAGCGGTCTCCCCCAGCCTCCGGACGCAGCTCGAAGCACGGGTCAAGGAAGGGCAATACGCAAAGGAGCGTCTCGTCCTGACCCACCTCCGCCTCGTCCCCGCCGTCGCGAGCGCCTACGCGGGCCGCATGCCGTTCATGGACCTCGTCCAGGAGGGCAACGTGGGCCTGGTCCGCGCCGCCGACTCCTACGACCCCGCGCACGGCACGTTCGCCGCCTACGCCCACCGCTGGGTACGCCGCTCCATCGTCCGCGCCGTCGCAGCGGCCGAGCAGGCGTCCGCCGCGGGCCGGACCGGCCCCACCCCCGAGCAGACCATGATGCGCCGCAGCATCCGCCAGGCCGTCGCCACGCTCGACGCCGTCGAGGCGCGCGTGCTGGAGCTGCGCTTCGGCCTCGCCGACGGCACCACGCGCACCCTCGACGAGATCGGCCGCCGCCTCGGTGTGACCAAGGAGCACGCGGCCCAGATCCTCGAGACGGCGCTGGCCCGCCTGCGCGACGTCGTCAACCCCTCCCCGATCGCCGCGTGACCGCCGGCTGGGCTCCCGACGGCCCAGCCGGCGTCAGCCGAGAGATCACCTCGTCCAGAGCGACGTGATAGGCCCACGAGGACTGGTAGCCCGAGTGGGCCGCCACCGCGAAGAGGTAGGCCGAGCGGTCCATCTCCTCCGCCCCGCGGTCCGTGTCGTTCTCCCCGTACCCCACCACCGGGAAGCCCAGGAAGTCGGTGCGCCGCCACAGGTTCACCCACGCGGGCTTCGCACCGCAGGTCAGCAGCGACATGAGCGTGACCTGTTCCCCCGAGCCGGGCTCGGGGCGTCCCGGCGTCAACGGCGCCGCCGGGGCCGCCCCGGGTCCGGGACCACCCGAGAGCTGGCCGCCCCACGGGTCGGCGGACCAGGCCGGGCCGGTCGACGGCGGCGTCCCCGTCGTCGAGGGCCCGAGGAGGTCGGGGAAGAACCGGCCGAAGAACGGCCGCAGCTGCACACCGTAGGTCAGCAGCCCGATGCGCCCGTCCGGCGTGCCCGACGGGGGCGTGCCGGGGCCCGCGCCGTCGGCCGAGCCCGGCACGGGGTTGCCCGCCCGGATGAGCAGGACGGCGGCCGCCAGCACGCCGCCCATCGAGTGCGCCGACAGGACGACGCGGCGCGCCGGTGCCACGCGGGCGCGCTCGACCTCGTCCGCGACGTCGGCGGCGGTGAGCCAGGCGTCGACGCGCGAGCGGACCTCCGGCACGACCCGCTCGGCGTAGCTCGGCGGCCCGAACGGGTGGGCGCTGCGCGGCAGGAAGCACATGAGGTCCCACAGCAGGCCCCAGGGACGCGACGGTCCGCCACCGCCGGTGCCCCCGGCGAGGGCGCTGGCCACGAGCGTGGCCGCGAGCACGCCGAGCGCGGGCACCGCGAGGTTGGACAGCCACTCCGGCACCTGGACGGTGCCCGTGTCCGAGTGCTGCGCGATGAGCGGGATGTGCGCGACGAGCGCCGCGACGTACGCGGCGGCGGCCAGGGCACCGACGGCGAGCTCGGCACGGTGCGACATCGCGGCGACCTGCCGCCCGCGCAGCACGCGCTCGAGCACGGGGCTGGGGCCGCCGTCCGGGTCGGGCACGTCGGCGACGGCGCGCCACGCGGGGGCGGCAGGGCCGTACGGCGGGCCGAGCGTGCGCGGGGCACCGGGGATCCACAGCGTCCGTGAGCGCAGGACGTCCATGACATAGGGTCCGGCCAGCGCGACGACCAGCAGCACGAGGAACACCAGCGCGATGACGACCGACGTGGTGCCGAACTCGGTGTAGACGGGCGGGACGCGGACGAGCTCGGGGTCGGGCACGCCGACCGCGACCCCGACGCGGCCGTCGCCGAGCGGCCGGGTCGGCGCGGGGTCGCCGCTGCGCAGGAACCACTGCACACCGAGCACCAGCAGGCTGGAGTAGACGGCGGCGGCAGCGGCGGAGACGAGCAGGAAGACGCCGGGCCCCGCGCCGTGCCAGCCCTCGTACCGGCGGCGGCGCAGCGCCGTCGCGGCGACGACCACCACGGCGGGGCTCAGCACCGCGAGCACGCCGAGCGCCACGAGCAGGTGCCGCCACGGTGCGCCCGGCTCGAGCACGAGCACCACGGCGACGCACGCCGTCGCCACGACGGGCACGAGGCTCCAGGCCGCGACCGCACGGGCCGTGCGCGCGGTGCGCCAGGCCAGGCCGGTGGCCGCGATGCCGAACATGCCGACGCCGAGCAGCGCGGGCACGAGGTCGAGGCCGACGAGGGCGGGCATGCGCTCGGGCTGCGGCCCCACGACCGCGGCCCAGCAGGCGACGCCCCACACGAGCAGGCCCGCGACGAACAGCGCGAGGCCCACCCGCGCCTTCCAGCGCGGCGTGACGGCCTGGACACCGTCGTCGTCGGTGCGCAGGGCGACGAACGCGCACGCGGCGAGGATGACCACGAGGGCGACCACGGGCAGGCCGGGCACGGCGAGGCCGACGTCGGCGTACCGGGTCCAGGTGAGGTACTGGCCGGTCAGGGCGAGCGCCGAGCCGAGGTGCGCCCACAGCAGGCCCGAGCCGGTGCGCTGCGACCAGAAGCCCGCGCGGTGGAGCGGCGGGCCCGACGGCTCGACGGTCCCGCCCGCGCGCATCACGGAGAACTTCGACTCGAAGCGCACCTGCCCGCTGTGCGCGACGGCGACCAGCACGGCCACGAGGAGCACGGGCGCGAGCGAGAGCCACGCGAGCCGGTCGCCGACGTCGAGCCGCGCCAGGCCGTACAGCGCGCCGGGCACGCGCGCGCAGACCGGCACGACGGAGTCGGGGCCGGGCGTGGCCAGGCCTATGCAGCGCGTGCCGAGCACCGACAGGGCCACCGTGGCGACGGCCGAGACGAACAGCAGCGTGAGCCCGAGCGAGAAGACGCGGGTCAGCGCGGCGGTCGCCTCGGGGCGCAGGCTGCCCGCGGGGGCGCGGCGCGGCGCGGGGGCGTGCGCGCCGGGCTCCGGCGCGGGGATCCTGCGGGCCCAGTAGGCGGCGTTCGCGAGGCCGAACGGCACGATCGCGGCCCACAGCAGGCGGACGGCGAGCGTACCGACGACGCCGAGCACGCCGCCGAACGGCAGCCCGCCCAGCCGCGCCATGGCGCCCCAGGAGTAGGCCTCGCGGCGCACGTCGGGCCGGATGGCGTGGACGTGCCCCGGCGGCAGGGCCCTGTCCCGCGCCGCGACGTCGGGCCGAGGGGTCCAGAAGCTGCCGAGACCGTCGCCGTCGGACTGCACGACCTCCTCGCGCGGCAGGTCGAGCGAGCCGTACGGCAGCGTGCTCGCGATGCCGTGGATGCGCAGCTCGAGCACGTGGACGTCGTCGGCGGGCACGTCACGGGGGCGGGTGCTCCGGCTCTCCATAGCGCCCCAACGTAGGGCCGGCGACCCGCCGCACGCACGGCGCCACGCGCTGTCCCACCAGGAAACCTGTCGCGGGTCTGTCGTCGGTCCCCTGTCCCGTGCCGCGTGGTGTGCTCGGTCGCCGACAAGAGACCCAGGCCGGGCGGGTCAGAGGACCTCGCTCGTGCCGTCCACGTAGTACCAGCGACCGTCGGTGCGGACGAAGCGGCTCGTCTCGTGCAGGCGGCCCCGCGCGCCCGTCGACGGCGACCGGTAGTGCGCGGTGAACTCGACGACGCCGGACGTGTCGAACGGCCCCCCGCGCTCGGTCCGGTGGATGTCGAGGCGGCGCCACTGCTCGTCGCCCACGCCCGCGCTGTCGGGCCGGGTCCGCGGCGCCCACGTCGCCAGGAGGTAGGCCTCGTCACCCAGGGCGAAGGCCGAGTAGCGCGCGCGCATGAGGGCCTCGGCGGTCGGGGCCGCCGAGACGCCGGAGTGGTAGCGCCCGCAGCAGGCGCCGTAGGTGTCGCCGGACAGGCAGGGACAGCGGTCGTCGTCGTGCACGGCGACGATCCTGCCATCCCCGGGCGACGGGGGCCTGTGATCAGGCGAACGTCTCGTGCCCGAGCACGGCGAGCAGACGGATCTTCTCCTCGGCCTCGCTGCCGGGCGCGGGCGTGAGCACGACGAGCGCCTGGGACTGGTCCTCGGTGAACAGCGCCTGGCAGTCGACGTCGATGCGGCCCAGCTCGGGGTGCACGAGCGTCTTGTGGTCCTCGAAGCGCCGGGAGACCTCGTGCAGCTCCCAGATCCGCACGAACTCCTCGCTCTCGCGCAGGAGCACCTGCAGGATCTCCTCGGCCTCCGCGGTGGGCCGCGCCGCCGTGAGCGCAGCGCGCAGGGAGGCGACCTGGCTGCGCGCCTGGCGCTCGTGCTGCTCGGGCGGGTAGATCTCGCGCGAGGCCGGGTCGGTGAACCAGCGGTACACCGAGCTGCGCGCCAGGCCGGTCGTGACGGGCGGGCCGAACAGCTCCTCCGCGAGCCGGTTCTGCACCAGGATCTCGCCGAGCCCCGAGACGACGAACGCCGGGGTGTCCTCGAGCCGGTCCAGGACCCGCAGCAGCGGCGGCGCGACGTGGGTGTCGAGCGGGGTCCGCCGGGGGACGCCGTGTCCGGCGAGGCGGTACAGGTAGTCGCGCTCCTCGACGGTCAGCCGCAACGACCGGGCCAGCGCGGCGAGCATCTGCTCGGACGGCTGGGGGCCGCGCTGCTGCTCGAGCCGCGCGTAGTAGTCGACGGACATGCCGGTCAGGGCGGCGACCTCCTCGCGGCGCAGCCCGGGCGTCCGACGGCGCGGTCCCGGCGCGAGGCCGACGTCGGACGGACGCAGGGACTCGCGGCGCCGGCGGAGGAAGTCGGCGAGGGCTGCTCGGTTCATGTCTCCATCGTGCGCCGTCGCGCGCGACGGAACCAGGGAGCGGCGGTCCCTGGTTCCGCGGGTCTCTCCCGCTCCCCGGCACGGGGCCGCACGGTGGAGGCATGAACATCACCGGAAACACCATCTTCGTCCCCGGCGGGACCCGCGGTCTCGGCCTCGCCCTCGCCCTCCGCCTGCAGGCACGGGGCAACACCGTCGTCGTGGGCGGGCGCAGCGCGGCCGCGCTGGACGCCGTCGCCGCGGAGCACGGCCTGGCGACCGTCCGCATCGACACCACCGACCCGGCCTCGGTCCGGGCCGCCTCGGCCGAGGTGATCGAGCGGTTCCCCGAGGTCAACGTGCTCGTCGCGATGGCGGGCATCATGCGGGCGGAGGACTGGCGCACGCCGGGCTTCCTCGCCGACGCCGAGGCGACGGTCGTCACCAACGTGCTCGGCCCGATCCGCCTGATCGCGGCGTTCACGGAGCACCTGCAGTCACGCCCCGACGCGACGATCGTCACGGTCTCCTCGGGCCTTGCGCACACGCCGCTGCGGATCACCCCGACGTACAACGCGTCGAAGGCCGCGATCCACATGCTGTCGGAGTCGGTGCGGCTGCAGCTGGCGGGCACGAGCGTGTCGGTGCTCGAACTGGTGCCGCCGTCGGTGCGCACGGAGCTCATGCCGGGCCAGGAGACGAACGACCAGGCCATGCCGCTGGAGGAGTACATCGAGGAGACGATGAGTCTCCTGGAGTCCCAGCCGGACGCGCACGAGATCCAGGTCGAGCGGGTCAAGTTCCTCCGCTACGGCGAGGTGCGCGGCGACTACGACCAGGTGGTGGCGACCCTCAACGCCACCGACCCGCACTGACGGCCGGGCCGCGGGCTCAGCCCGTGACGGTCGCCGACAGCATCGGCGCGCCGGGGGCGGCCAGCGTCACCGACGCCGTGCCGCCGCCGGGGTGCTCGATCGTGTAGTCGCCGAGGAACCCGGTGAACCGCACGCGACCGTCGGCGTCGGTGCGCAGGGTGGTCGGCTCCAGCCACCACTCGCCCGCGACCAGGTCCCGCAGCCGCTCGTAGGCCGGCTTGGGCGAGCCGTCGGCGCGCAGCAGGCCGCCGGGCGCGTTCAGCCACATGCCGCGGTCCGACAGCCCCCAGTACGTCATGGCCTCGACGGACGGGTGGGACAGCAGCGTGCGGTAGTGCCGCTCGACCTCGTCGGCCTGCCGCTCCTCCCCCGCGGGCGTGGACGGCCACGAGGCGACCTGCCAGTCGTTGAGGTCCTCGATGTGCGCGGGCATGAGGTCGCCGGAGAGCAGCGTCGTCTCGGTGAAGTGGATCGGGATGCCGTAGCGGGAGAACCGGTCGAGGACCTCCAGCGTCTTCTCCTCGCCCCAGTAGCCCTGGTGCATGTGGCTCTGCAGCCCGAGCCGGTCGATGCGGATCCCGGCCTCCAGGACCGCCTCGATCAGGCACTCGTACGCCGTCGACATGTCGAAGTCGTTGAGCAGCAGCGTCGCGCCCGGGTTCTCGGCGCGGGCCTCCTCGAACGCCATCCGGATCATCTCGACGCGGCCCTTCTGCCGCGCCAGCGGCGTGATCGCGTTCTCCTGCGCGGTGAACACCGGCATGATCACGACCTCGTTGATCGCGTCCCACGTGTCGACCACGCCGCGGAACGCCGCGACGTCGCGCCGGACGCGCTCGCGCTGCAGGCGCTCGACCTCGGCGCCGGGCAGGCCGAGCAGCCAGTCCGGCTGCACCGTGTGCCACACGAGCGGGTGCCCCTTGACGACCGCGCCGCGCTCGGCGAACCAGCGTGCCGCTGCGAGCATCGGCTCGGTCCGCGGCGCCCCGCGCTCCGGCTCGAACGTGCCCCAGTAGAACGGCAGCGTCGCCTGGTTGAAGACGCCGAACCACGCGTCGGCCAGGCGCTGGTCGTACTCCGGGTCGGCCGACGTGCCGTTGGCGAGGTCCATCAGGTCGAACCCGATGCAGCCGAACCAGAACGCGTGCCGCGTCTGCCGCACGACGACGTCGCGGTCGGCCAGCGGGGCACCGTCCGGCCCGGTGAGGGTGACGGTGGCGTCGGCGCGACGGTGCGCCAGGGACGGGTCGGGCGTGCGCCCGCCGGTGGGCGCGGTGAAGAGTGAGGTCACGCGCCGACCCTAACGCCGGCGGTCCCCGGGCCGTACCCGGGGACCGCCGTCCGGCAGGGCGCGTCAGGCGCCCGCCGGCTCCTCCTCCGTGACGACCGGGGCCGCGAACTGGCTCTCGTACAGCCGGGCGTACGCGCCGCCGGCCGCGAGCAGGTCCTCGTGCGAGCCCTGCTCCACGATGTCGCCGTGCTCCATCACGAGGATCACGTCGGCGTCGCGGATCGTCGACAGGCGGTGCGCGATGACGAACGACGTGCGGTCCTTGCGCAGCCGGTTCATCGCCTCCTGCACGAGCACCTCGGTGCGGGTGTCGACCGACGACGTCGCCTCGTCGAGCACGAGGATCGCCGGGTCGGCGAGGAACGCCCGCGCCAGGGTGAGGAGCTGCTTCTCCCCCGCCGAGACCGAGGAGCCCTCCTCGTCCACGACCGTGTCGTACCCGTCGGGCAGGGTGCGCACGAACGGGTCCACGTGCGTGGCCCGCGTCGCGGCGAGGAACTCCTCCTCGGTGACCTCGGTGCCGTCCGGCACGCCGTACCGCAGGTTCTCCTCGATGGTGCCCTTGAACAGCCAGGTGTCCTGGAGCACCATGCCGATCGACGAACGCAGGTCGTCGCGCGACATGTCCCGCGTGTCGACGCCGTCGAGCGTGATCCGGCCGCCGTCCACCTCGTAGAACCGCATGAGCAGGTTGACGAGCGTCGTCTTGCCGGCGCCCGTCGGGCCGACGATCGCGATCGTCTGCCCCGGCTCCGCCACCAGGTTCAGCCCGGTGATGAGCGGCTGGTCGGGCGTGTAGGAGAACGTGACGTCCTCGAACGCCACCCTGCCCCGCACCGGCTCGACCTTGCCCGACTGCGCCGGGTCGGGCTCCTGCTCGGGAGCGTCCAGCAGCCCGTACACCCGCTCGGCCGACGCGACGCCGGACTGCAGCAGGTTCATCATCGAGGCGACCTGCGTCAGCGGCTGCGTGAACTGCCGCGAGTACTGGATGAACGCCTGCACGTCGCCCAGCGACAACGTGCCCGACGCGACCCGCAGGCCGCCGATCACCGCGACGATCACGTAGTTGAGGTTCGCCAGGAAGCCCATCGCGGGCTGGATGGTGCCCGAGATGAACTGCGCCTTGAAGCTCGACGAGTACAGCGCGTCGTTCTCCTTCGCGAACACCTCTGCCGTGGCGTCCTGGTGCCCGTACACCTTCACGAGCGCGTGACCCGTGAACGACTCCTCGATGTGCGCGTTGAGCCGGCCGGTCGACGCCCACTGCTCGACGAACTGCGGCTGGCTGCGCTTGGCGATCTGCGCGGTGAGGATCACCGACAGCGGCACCGTCACCAGCGCGACCACCGCGAGCAGGGGCGAGATCCAGAACATCATGAACAGCACGCCGACCACCGTCAGGAGCGCGGTGACGAGCTGCGCCAGGGTCTGCGTCGTCGTCTGCGCCACGTTGTCGATGTCGTTGGTCACGCGCGAGAGGATCTCGCCGCGCTGCTGTGCGTCCACGTACGACAGCGGGATGCGGTGCAGCTTGGCCTCGACCTGGTCGCGCAGGCTGCGCATGGTGCGCTGCACGACGCCGGTCGTGATCCGGGCCTGGAGCCAGCCGAACAGGAACGCCCCGAGGTACGCCGCCACGACCCAGCCGAGGGTCTGCATGAGCAGCGTGAAGTCGACGCCCTGACCGGGCACGACGCCCGGCACGCCGGAGAGCAGGTCGGCCATCCGGTCCTGCCCCTGGGCCCGCAGCCCCTCCTCCGCCTGCTCGACGCTCACCCCGGCGGGCAGCTGACTGCCCACCACACCGGCGAAGATCACGTTCGTCGCGTTGCCCAGCAGCTTGGGGCCGAGCACGGTGAGCGCCACCGCGCCGATCCCGAGCACGAGCACCACGAACACGTTGAACCGCTCGGGGCGCAGCGTGCCCGCGAAGCGGCGCAGCGACCCCCTGAAGTCGAGCGGCTTCTGGACGGGCATGCCCATGCCCATCGGGCCACCGCCGCCCGGGCCACGCCCGCGGGCGGGAGCCTGTGCGGTCTTCTGGTCGCTCTTCTGCTCGCTCACGCCGCCTCCTCCAGGCTCATCTGGGACGTCACGATCTCCTGGTACGTCGGGTTGTCGGCCAGCAGCTCGGCGTGCGTCCCGCGGCCGACGATGCGGCCGTGGTCGAGCACGAGGATCTGCTCGGCGTCCCGGATGGTCGCCACCCGCTGCGCGACGACGATCACCGTCGCATCGCGGGTCTGCGGCCGCAGCGCCGCGCGCAGGCGGGCGTCGGTCGCGTAGTCCAGCGCGGAGAAGCTGTCGTCGAACAGGTAGACGCGCGGCCGGCGGATCACGGCGCGCGCGATGGCGAGGCGCTGGCGCTGGCCGCCCGAGAACGTCGTCCCGCCCTGGGCCACCTGCGCCTCGAGGCCGTCGGGCAGCGCCTCCACGAAGTCGCGCGCCTGCGCCACCTCGAGCGCCGCCCACATCTCGTCCTCGGTGGCGTCGGGCTTGCCGTACCGCAGGTTGTCGGCGATGGTCCCGGTGAACAGGAAGGCCTTCTGCGGCACCAGGCCCATGAGGGAGCCCAGGTCGTGCTGGGTCACATCGCGCACGTCGACGCCGTCGACCCGCACCGTGCCGCCCGTCGCGTCGAACAGCCGGGGCACGAGGTTGAGCAGGGTCGACTTGCCCGAGCCGGTCGAGCCGATGATCGCCGTCGTCCGGCCGGGCTCCGCGGTGAACGTGAGGTCGTGCAGCACGGGCGCCTCGGCGCCCGGGTAGCGGAACTCGACGTGCTCGAAGGTGACCTCGCCGCGCGGGGCGGGCCCGGCGCCGTCGGCCGGGACGAGCGCGACGGGCGACTGCGGGTCGACGACGGACGACTCGGTCTCGAGCACCTCGCCGATGCGCTCGGCCGCGACGGCGGCGCGCGGGATCATCATGAAGATCATCGTCGACATCATCACGGCCATGAGGATGTACATGAGGTAGCTGAGGAAGGCCGTGAGCGACCCGATCTGCATGTCGCCCGCCTCGATCTCGTGCGCGCCGAACCACAGCACGGCGACCGACGACATGTTCATGATGAGCATGACCACGGGGAACGTCAGCGCCATGAGGCGCCCGGCGCGCAGCGAGGTGTCGAACAGCTCCTCGTTGACCACGCGGAACCGCTCCGACTCGCGCCGCTCACGGACGAACGCCCGGACCACGCGCAGGCCGGTGATCTGCTCGCGCAGCACCGAGTTGATGGCGTCGATGCGCTTCTGCATGCGGCGGAAGTGCGGCACCATGCGCCAGACGATGACACCGGCCGTCGCGGCGAGCACCGGCACGACGACCAGCAGCAGGGCGGACATCGTCACGTCCTCGGCCAGCGCCAGGATCACGCCGCCGACCAGCATGATCGGCGCCATCACCATGATCGTGAACGTCATGAGCACGGTCATCTGGACCTGCTGCACGTCGTTGGTGCCGCGCGTGATCAGCGTCGGCGCGCCGAACCGCGCCATCTCGCGCGCGGAGAACGTCTGCACGGTGTGGAACAGGTCGCGGCGCAGGTCCCTGCCGAACGACGTGGCGACCTGGGCACCGAAGTAGACGGCGACGACCGACGCGACGACCTGGCCCAGCGACACCAGCAGCATCCAGCCGCCCGTGCGCCAGATGTAGCCGATGTCGCCGGGCACGACGCCCTGGTCGATGATGTCCGCGTTGAGGCTGGGCAGGTACAGCGCCGCGAGCGTCTGCACCAGCTGCAGCACGAGCACGGCGACCACCGCCCATCGGTACGGGCCCAGGTACTTCCGGGCGAGCGTGGCGAGCATCGAGTGGTTCCCTTCGGGGACGGTTGCAAGACTGGGGGTGTCGGCCGCGAGGACTCGGGCGCGACGGAAGGCGCGGCGGTGGGCCGCGTCAGGACGAGGGGTCCGCCGCCTCCGGCGCCGGGGTGGAGGATGCCCGCTGCGCGGCGCGGGTGCCAGGCTTTTTCGGGGTGCCCGGGTCCGGGGCGCCCGGGTCCTGGGTGCGCGCCTCCGGCTCGGCGAGGCCGTTGACCAGGGCGTCCGCCAGGACCGCGGCGGGCACGACCGGCTGCACCTGTTCGATGCGCAGGTGGGCGCCGGCGATCGCCGCCTCCACGAGCGACACCGCGACCTCGACAGGGACACGCAGCCGGTGCGCGTCGGGTGCGAGGACCGCGGCGATCCCCTCCGCCGACGCCGCGCGCTGGCGGGTGAGCTGGTCGACGAAGGCCCGCCGCTGAGCGCCGAGCCGCTCGTGCTGATCGGTGGTCGAGGCCGGTGGTGATGTGCGAGCTGCTGTGGCGGGTGTGCTGCCGGGCGACGGGCCCGGTGGTCCGTGGTGGGGTGCCATGCGACGCAGCACCGTCATCCAGCGCATGATCTCGGCGACCCGGTGCCGCCCCAGCTCGATGACGCGCTCCAGCCTGCGTTCCAGCGGGAGCCCGGGGTCGATCGCGGTGAGCTCGGCCAGGGCCTCCTCCGGCCGGCCCGCCCGGTCGATGCCCTCGACCGCCACGGCGCCGACGAGCGCCGTCTTGTCGCCGAACGCCCGGAACAGCGTGCCCTCCGCGACGCCCGCCGCCTGGGCGAGCTCGCGCGAGGTGACGTCGTGCCCCCGCTCGGCGACCAGCGGCAGCACGGCCTCGACGATCGCCGCCTGGCGATCCTCGGGCGACATCCGCGAGGCGCGGGCACGTGAGGTCATGCCGGGAAGCATAATGAGTGAGCACTCACTCCGCAAACCGTTCCGCGGGGAG
>DATGOB010000002.1:0-2110 GCA_036010205.1 Promicromonospora sp.
CGAGGCCCGTAGGCACCTCGTGGAGGTCCTCGACGCGCGCGAGCGCGTGGGTGGCGTAGCCGCCCGAGCCGCCCGTGGTCGTGACGACCCGCCGGCCCACCAGGTCGGCCGCGACGCCGTCACCGACGGCGTCGACCGTGCCGGCGACGCCGTTGCCGAGCACGACCGGGAACGTCGCCGGCGGCGCCACCGCGCTGCCGGCGCGGATCAGTGTGTCGACGAAGGTGATCGCTGCGACCTCGGTGACCACGCGGACCTGACCGGCACCCGGCTCGGGGTCGGGCCGCGCCTCGTACCGCAGCACCTCGGGCCCACCGGGTCGTTCAGCGACGACGACGTGCATGGCACCCAGGATGCCCGATCCCCGTGGCCGTTCCCGCGGTGAGCGCGCGCAGGTCACGGTCCGGACGGACCGGTCAGTCGAGCTCGAGCGCCTCCATCGCGACGATCGTGTCGTCCTCGCTGGTGACGAGCAGGAGCGAGGTGGGCACGCCGTCGACCGAGCTGAGGATGCCGAACCGGCCGTCGAGCGCGACCACCTCGAACGTGTGGTGGCCGGCGCCCGCGTGGTACCGCGACGCCCCGGACGCGACCTGCTCCGCACCCCGGACGACGCGGATGCCGGCGGGACCCTGGTCGATGCGCAGCTCGACGTCGGGGTGCAGCACGCCGAGGAGCGCCTCGAAGTCGCCGCCGCGCGCCGCCGCGAGGAAGGCCTCGACGACGGCGCGCCGCCGGCGCAGGGTGTGCGCCGGCGGGGTGTCCGGGTCGCCGCCGCGCAGCCGCTCGCGCGCGCGGCTCGCGAGCTTTCGGGCTGCCACGGGTGACCGGTCGAGGACCTCGGCGATCTCGGGGAACGGCATGCCGAAGACGTCGTGCAGCACGTAGGCGAGGCGCTCGTCGGGAGGCAGCTGGTCGATGACCAGCATGAGCGCGTACCCGACCCGGTCCGCCGCCTCCGCGTGGGCGGCGGGACCCGGTGTCGTCGCCTCGACGTCGACCTGGTCGGCGAGCGGGTCCTCCCGACGGCGAGCGCGCGTCCGCAGCTGGTCGAGACAGATCCGGCTGACGACGCGCGTCAGCCACGCGCGCAGGTCGGACACGTCCGCCGCCGCCCGGTCGAGCCGCAGCCACGCCTCCTGCACCGCGTCCTCGGCGTCGGCGTGCGAGCCGAGCATCCGGTAGGCGACCGCGGTCAGGTAGCGGCGGTGCTCGTCGAAGGCCGCGGCCAGCGCGTCCGCGGTCCGCTCGCTCATCGTGCCCCGACCCTAGCGAGCACGACCGACCCTCCCCAGGACGCCGTCCGGGTCGTAGCTCGCGCGGATCTCGGCGAGCCGTCGCTGCGTGGCGGCGGAGTGGGTCGCAGCCATCGCCTCGGGCGAGGTGTCGTCGAGGAAGTTCCGGTAGCTCCCCTGCACGTGCGGAGCCAGCCGGCTCCACACCCCGTCGACCCCCGCCAGCACGCCGTCGACGGCGGCCGCGGGGCCGCCCGCGAACGTCGTCACCATCAGCTCGGCGTCGCGGTGGGAGTAGGCGGTCGCGTCGGCGGGGACGTCCGCGACCGCACCGCCGAGCGCGTGGAGCACGATCGCGGCGGGCTGCGGCGAGGCGGCGAGCGCCGCGACCTCCGCCACGGCGTCGTCGGCGCGGTGCGGCGCGACGAAACCGCTGCGGACCGTCAGCCGCAGACCGGGCGGCAGCGCGGCGCCGGGCTCGAGGATGTCGACGTACAAACGCTCGGCGACGCCGTCGGACAGCAGCGTGCCGAGCCGACGCAGCGGCTCGACCGCGGTAGCGCCCTCGGCGCCGAGCGCGGCCACCGTGATCTCGACAGGTGCGTCGACACCGCCCGCGAACGGGTTGGCGAGCCGGACCGTGGAGCTCAGGGCACGAGGCGCGTGGCGCATGTGCGTCGCCCAGCCGGCGAGGACCTCGGCCGCCTCAGCCGCCGGGAAGGTCAGCGTGCCGAAGGTGAGCGTGGTCACCGGTGCCGCCGCCAGCTCGACCTCGGTGACGACGGCGGTGCCGCCCCCGCCGCCACGCAGCGCCCAGAACAGGTCGGGGTGCTCCTCGGCCGACGCGGTGACGAGGTCACCCGCCGCGGTGACGA
>DATGOB010000003.1:0-3726 GCA_036010205.1 Promicromonospora sp.
GTTCGTGCTCCTGCCCCGCGGGCCGCGCGACGAGGAGTTCCACACCGCGATCATCGAGCTGCTCTCGGACTGGAACTGGTCGGTGGGCCGGCCGGTCGTCACGACGACCGACATCGTCGCGGAACCCAAGGACCGCGACGCCGCCGCGATCCGCGACCTCCTGGACCGGCTCGGCTTCCCGTACCGCTCGCTCGCGCCGGGCGACGACGGCGCGGCGGCCGTGCTCGAGGCCGCCGGGCCGGACGCCGAGCTGCCGGTGGTCAGCACGCACTCCGGCCGCGTCCTCTCCGCGGCGAGCCCTGCCGCGGTCAACGAGGCGATCTACGGCGGCTTCGACTCGATCCCCGACGGCGTCATCGCCGACGTGGCGATCGTCGGGGCGGGCCCGGCAGGCCTGGCCGCCGCCGTCTACGCGGCGTCGGAAGGGCTGGCCACCGTCGTGATCGAGCGCGACGCGATCGGCGGGCAGGCGGGGTCGAGCTCGATGATCCGCAACTACCTCGGGTTCCCGCGCGGGATCTCGGGCATGCGGCTCGCGCAGCGCTCCCGCATCCAGGCGGGGCGGTTCGGCGCACAGTTCTTCTCCGGGCGTCCCGCGATCCGGATCGAGCCGGGTCCGCCGGACGAGCCCGAGCACCACCACGTGCACGTGCCCGGCGCGCAGCTCTGCGCCCGCACGGTCGTGCTGTCCAGCGGCGTGACCTACCGGCGTCTCGGTGTGCCCGCCGTCGAGGACCTCGTGGGCGCGGGCGTCTACTACGGCGCGGCGACGTCGATGGCGCGCGAGATGCAGGACAGGGACGTCTACGTGGTCGGCGGCGGCAACTCCGCGGGCCAGGCCGCCGTCCACCTCGCCAAGTTCGCGGGCGGCGTGACCATCCTCGTGCGGCGCGACGGCCTCGCCGAGACGATGTCCGACTACCTCGTCCGTGAGATCGAGGCGACGCCGACCATCCAGGTGCGCACGCGCACCGTCGTCGTGGGCGGCGGGGGCGACGGCTGGCTGCGCTGGCTGCTGCTCGAGGACCTCGACACGGGCGAGCGGACCAAGACCACGGCCGACGGCCTGTTCTGCCTGCTCGGCGCCGAGCCCGACTGCACGTGGCTGCCCGAGGGCGTGGCGCGCGACGCCCGCGGGTTCGTGCTCACGGGCCGCGACGTGCCGCGCGAGGCCTGGGCCGACGGCCGGCCGCCTGCGAGCCTCGAGACGACGGTGCCCGGCGTGTTCGCCGTCGGGGACGTGCGGGCCGGGTCGATGAAGCGCGTGGCCTCCGCGAGCGGCGAGGGCGCCTCGGTGCTGCCGCTCGTGCACGCCCACCTGGCGCGGCTGCGGGCGCGCGAGTTCGGGGCCTGAACCGAACAATCTGCTCGAAGCGCATGCATTCGTCTGCTTGCCCTCGCGCGCGGGCGGGGCCGCTCCTACCGTGAGTGTCCGTGAAGCGCACTGCAGGGGGCCTGGGCGTGGTGGCGGCGGCTGTGCTCGTCGCCCTCGGAGCCGTCACCCCGACCGCGTCGTCCGCCGTCGCAGCCCCCGCCGTGACGACGGGCTGGGCGGAGTGGGAGCCGCTCGACGGGGCCCCCGGCGACTGGTCGACGACGGTGCGGCTGCCCGCCGTCGGCTTCCCCGCCGCGACGGTGACCTCCGACGCGCGGGGCGGCGTCGGCGTCGTCTCCGGCGCGTCGACCTGGCTGGGGCCCGCGACCCCGCCCGGCGAGATCTTCGGGTCCGGCCGCGGGCGGCAGTACCTGAACCTGCGCCCGCAGGCCGACAGGCCCGACGCGCCGTCGACCACGACCTACACCTTCGAGCGCCCGACGCCGGGCGGCGGCTGGGCCTTCGTGCTCGGCGACATCGCCGCCGACCGGGCGGTCGTGACGGCGCTCGGCGCGGACGGGCGGGAGCTCACCGCCGGCGAGCTCGGCTGGCAGGGCGGGTTCAGCTATTGCGGCGGCGCCGGGTCGCCGTCGTGCGCGGGCGGCCCGGCCGACGTGGCGGCGTGGAACCCGGAGACGCAGGAGGTGACCGGCAACGCCGCGGCGGCGGACACGGCGGGTGCCGCCGGATGGTTCCGCCCGACGACGCCCGTCGCGAGCCTGACCGTGACCTTCTTCCGGCGCGCCGGCTTCCCGGTCTACCAGACGTGGTTCGCCTCGCTGGGCCGCGACGTCGCGGGCACGGTGCAGCTCGTCGACGCGGGAGGTGCGCCGCAGGGCGTGCTGCCCGGCGCGCGGCTGACGCTGTTCGCCGCTGACGGTACCGAGATCGCGACCACGACGTCCGACGCGAGCGGGCAGTACGGGTTCGACGGCGTCACCGCGGCGCCCGGCTACCGCGTCGAGCTCACGGAGCTGCCCGAGGCGGACGAGCTGCACCCGCACGGGCTGATCGCCGTGGGGGAGCGGGTCGCCGACGAGATCGACCTGCGCGAGGCCGACGCGACCGGCGTGGACTTCGCGGCGCGCGACGTCGTGCCCGTCGCGGTGAGCGGCACGGTGCTGACCGACGACGGCGAGCCCGTGCCCGGCGCGACCGTCACGCTCGCCCCCGTGGGCGGCGGGACCGTGCTCACGGCCGTCACCGGCTCGACAGGCGCCTACGTCGTCGACCGCGCGGGCCGGGACGGCCCGGGCGTGCTGCCGCGGCAGTACACGGTCGCGCTGAGCGGGCTGCCGGAGGGCTACGCCGTCGGCTCGGGGCCGGACCCGGTCACCGTCCGGCCGGGGCAGGAGGAGCCCAGCACCGGGCACGACGTCGTGGTCCACGCGCCCGCGTCCGTCTCCGGCACGGTGACCTCGGGCGGTGAGCCCGTGCCGGGAGTCGTCGTGCGGATCGACGGGGCGGGCGGTGCCGAGGGCACGACGACGGGCGCCGACGGCACCTACCGGTTCGAGGACGTGCTCCCGGGGGAGCACACGCTGACCGTCGAGGCGCCCGACGGCTACCGGCCGGACGGCCCGGAGGCACGGGACGTCACGGTCGGGCGCAAGGACGTCACGGGCGTCGACCTCGCGCTCGCCACGCCCGGTGCGGTCGGCGGGACCGTGACCGGCACGGCGGGCGAGCCGGTACCGGGCGTCACGGTCACCGTGACCGGGCCGGACGGCGCGGTCGAGCAGGTGACCGACGCCGAGGGCGGGTACTTCGCCGGTGACCTCCCGCAGGGCGACCACACGGTCGCCGTCACGGTGCCCGACGGGTGCGCCGCGGAGGTCAGCGAGCGCACCGTGACGGTCACGGCGGCGGGCGAGAGCCTGCTCGCCGAGGACTTCGTGGTCGCGTGCGGGCCGGGGCCGAGCGCGTCGCCGAGCCCCTCGGCGACGGTCGCGCCGAGCGCCGCGCCGACCGGCGACCCGAGCCCCGGCCCTACGCCGGCGCCCAGCGGGCCCGACCGCGGTGACCTCGCGGCGACCGGCGCCATGGTCGGGTCGGTCGTGCTCGCGGCCGCCGTGCTCGCCGGGGTGGGCGTCGGCCTGGTGCGCGCGTCGCGGCGCGTGCCGTCCCCGTAGGGCGGTCGACGCCGCGGACGAGGCGGGCGATGGCATCACGCACCCCCGGGGATGCGGAAGGATGCGCACATGAGGTTTGAGTACTTTGTCGCTCCTGACGACGAGACGGCGGTCCTGACGATCGACGGCGGTGAGATCGACGGGGCCGTGTCGTCCCACGTGGTCGATCCCGCGTCGGTGCTGGGCCAGCTCGAGCGGCTCCTCGGCGGCCCCACCGCC
>DATGOB010000004.1:0-26254 GCA_036010205.1 Promicromonospora sp.
GTCCCCTGCCCGTAGAGCACCTCCTGGGTGCTCATGACGAACGAACGGCTCAGCGGCACGACCCAGAAGACCGCGAGGGTCACCAGGAAGGGCAGGATGAACAGATAGGGCGCGAGCCTCTTGGAGTAGAGCAGCTGTCTCACGGCGGTCCGGATCCTCCTCGATCAGAGCCTGGGGCCCGCCCCGACGAGACCGGGGGAGCCCGGCCCGCGCGGGGTGGAATGATGGTCGGCGTGGTGAAGATGAGCGACGTGGCCCTCGAAGCCGGCGTCTCGACGATGACGGTCTCGAACGTCATCAACGGACGACCGGGTGCCAGCGAGGACACGCGAGCCCGCGTGCTCGAGGCGGTGGCCCGGCTGGGCTACCGCGTGAACCCGACGGCGCGCCAGCTCCGGGCCGGCCGCAGCGGTGCGATCGGCCTGCTGGTACCGCACCTGGACGGGCCGTACTACGCGCACCTGGCGGCGCGCCTCGACACCCTGGCGCTCGCCCACGGGTACCACGTGATCATCGAGCGCACGGGCGCCAGCAGGGAGGGCGAGCTCGCAGCGGTCGCGCCCGAGCGCGTGCGGCCCTACGCCGGGCTCGTCTTCAGCCCGGTCCAGATCGGCATCAAGGAGCTGCACCGCGCACGGCTCGAGGTGCCGGCCGTCCTGCTCGGCGAGCGGCGCCTGGCCGGCGAGTTCGACCACGTCATGATGGACAACGTGGGCGGCGCGTCGCTGGCCACCACGCACCTGATCGAGCACGGCGCCCGGCGCATCGCCCTCATCGGCGGCCGCCCGGACGGCGGGGTCGACAGCATGGCCACCCTGCGCACCCGTGGGTACCGCGCAGCCCACGCCGCGGCGGGCGTCCCGGTCGACGAGCGCCTCGTCGTCGACGCCGCGAGCTTTACCACGAAGGACGGCTACGAGGCCGTCATGCGCCTGCACCGCAGCGGCGTCACGTTCGACGGCGCCTTCGCCCTGACCGACGCCGCCGCCATGGGCGCGCTGCGGGCGCTCGCGGACATCGGGCTGCGCGTGCCGCAGGACGTGCAGGTGATCGGCTTCGACAACGACGCCGAGGGCGAGTACCTCGTGCCGCGCCTGACGACGGTCGACCCCGACAACGAGACGATGGCCGAGCGCATCATGGAGCTGCTGCTCCGGCGCGTCGAGGCGCACGACACGGGCACGCCCGGCGGCGACCCCGTGGAGTCGGTGATGTCGGCGCGCGTCGTGGTGCGCGAGTCGACGCTCGCGCACGCGCCCGGCCAGTAGTCGGTCGATCACAGCTGCTCTTCCTCGAGTGCCCTGTCGGTGCGTACTTTATCGATAAAGTATGGATCGTTAAGGTAGGCGCCGATGGGGTCGCTGTCAACGATGCAGGTGGGCGAGGCGCTCCGGCGGACCGGGTGATTCGTGCCGCGCGCGGTCGCGCTGCGAGTGCCCGCCGACCCCGCGATGCTGGACGGGCCGCACGACGCCGAGAGGGGAGTGGCCCATGTCCGACCAGACCACACCGCAGGACCAGACCACGCAGCAGGACCCCACCACCCAGCACCCGACGCCCGGGCAGCCTGCCGACGACCTGCGACCGCCGGGCCGCACGGGTGAGATGTCGCAGGAGCCGGACCACGGCGAGGAGACCTACGAGGGCTCCGGGCGCCTCGCGGGCAAGCGGGCGCTCATCACCGGGGGCGACTCCGGCATCGGCCGCGCCGTCGCGATCGCTTTCGCGCGCGAGGGCGCCGACGTCGCCATCTCCTACCTGCCGGAGGAGGAGGCCGACGCCCGCACGACGGCGGGCTGGGTCGAGCAGGCGGGCCGCACGGCCGTGCTCCTGCCGGGCGACATCCGCGAGGAGGACTTCTGCCGCCGGCTCGTGGCCGACGCCGTGGAGGGGCTCGGCGGCCTCGACGTCCTCGTCAACAACGCCGCCTACCAGATGTCGCAGGACGACGGCCTGCGCGGCATCACCACCGACCAGCTCGACCGCGTGCTGAAGACCAACGTGTACGCGCTGTTCTGGATCACGAAGGCCGCGCTCGAGCACCTGCCCGAGGGCGGCGCGATCATCAACACCACCTCGGTCCAGGCGTTCGAGCCCAGCCCCCAGCTGCTCGACTACGCGACGACGAAGGCCGCGATCCTCAACTTCACCAAGGGCCTGGCGCAGCAGCTCGCGCCCGAGGGGATCCGCGTCAACGCGGTGGCGCCCGGGCCGATCTGGACGCCGCTCATCCCGTCGACCATGCCCGACGAGAAGGTCGAGCAGTTCGGCGGCGACACGCCGCTGGGCCGCGCCGGGCAGCCCGCTGAGCTCGCGCCCGCGTACGTGTTCTTCGCGTCGCAGGAGTCGAGCTACATCACCGGCGACCGCATCGGCGTCACGGGCGGCCGGGTGCTGTAGGTGACGCGAGCGCGTCGCGGCACGCGGCCAGCAGCGTGCGCAGGCGAGCGACGTCGTCCCCGGTGAGGGGGGCGGTCATCGTGCCCGCGACGTCGGCGACGGCGTCGCGGGCGCTGTCGAGCAGGCCCTCGGCGTCCGCCGTCAGCGCGGTGGCTCGTTCGCGGCGCGGTCCGGGCCGGTCGGAGCGCTCGACCAGCCCGCGTCCGGCCAGGCCCTGGAGCAGCACGTTCATCGACTGCCGGGACACGAACACGCGTCGCGCGAGCTCCGACCCGGTGATGCCGGGGGAGTCGCGCAGGGCCTGGAGGCAGGCGTACTGCGGCACGCTCAGGCCGAGCGGTCGCAGGCGCTCGTCCATGCGCTGGTGCAGGAGCGACTGGGCTTCCTTGAGGAGCACGCCGACCTCTTCCGCCGGGCTGCGTGCGTCGTCGTTCATGTCAAGAGTTTGACACAGGGTCGCAGTGAGTGTCAGTGTATTGACACTAGATCGGTGACGACGACAGGAGCGCGACCATGACCACATCAGCCACGACGACCGGACCGGACTTCGTCTCGTTCCAGGTGCGCGACCGTGCGGCGTCCGCGCGGTTCTACGAGGAGGTTGTCGGCCTGACGCGCCTGGCGGACACCAACCCCGCCGCGACGGTGTTCTCGGCCGGCGGCGCGGCGTTCGCGGTCCGGGAGCCGCTGCCCGGCGTCGACCTCGACGCCGGCCCGCTGGGCACCGGCGTCGGCGTGTGGTTCCACGCGCCGGACGTCGAGGCGCTGCACGCGCGCCTCGTGGCCGCCGGCGCCCCGGTCGTGCAGGAGCCGGTCGAGGGGCCGTTCGGCCTGCAGCTCTCGCTGCGCGACCCGGACGGCTACGTGGTGACCGTCCACTCGCGCGCCTGAGCCGTCGGCCGCCCGGCGCCGCCGGCCGCCCGGACGCGACGAGGCCGCCGTTCCCCGTTCGGGGAACGGCGGCCTCCTCGGTCGCGGTCCGGGTCAGTCCCGCTCGAGCGCGGCCCCGCCGCCCGCGCCCTGGAGCGCGTCGGCGCGCTGCTCCCAGAACGTGGCGTTCTCGATGCCCAGCTTCCGGGGGTCGAACTCGGGGTCGAGGCCCGCCTTCTTCTGGGCGCGGTAGTCCTTGAGCGCCTTGAGGGCCGGGCCCTGCAGGAACAGGATGCCGACGATGTTCAGCCACGCCATCGAGCCGACGCCGATGTCACCCAGACCCCACGCCGCACCCGCCGTCGTCACGGCGCCGTAGGCGACCGAGACGAGCACGAGCGCCTGCAGCGCGCGCCGGATGCCGCGTGCGACGAGGCGGTTCTTCATCTTGCGGGTGAGGTAGGTCAGGTTGGTCTCGGCCATGTAGTAGTAGGCGACGATCGTGGTGAACGCGAAGAACGCGAGCGCGACGGCGATGAAGGTCGGCCCCGCGCCGGGGAACACCGAGTCGAGGCCCTGCTGCACGAAGCCAGGGCCCGGCTCGACGTCGGTACCCAGGCCGCCCTCGCCGCGGAAGATGGCGTCGCCCGGCCAGGACTCGCCCGCGAACGTGTTGAACATGCCGGTCGAGATGATGATGAACGCCGTGGCCGAGCACACGAAGAGCGTGTCGATGTAGACCGCGAACGACTGCGCGAAGCCCTGCTTGGCCGGGTGCGACACCTCGGCGGCGGCCGCGGCGTGCGGGCCGGTGCCCTGGCCGGCCTCGTTGGAGTAGATGCCGCGCTGGACGCCCCACTTGACGGCGAGGCCGAGGATCGCGCCGAACACCGGCTGCGCGCCGAACGCGCTGCTGAAGATGAGCGTGAAGACCTCGGGGATCTGCGTGAAGTTGAGGAAGAGCACGACGAGCGCGATGAGGATGTAGAGCAGGGCCATCGCGGGGACGACCACGACGGCGAAGTTGGCGATGCGCTTGACGCCGCCGAGGACGATGAAGCCGAGCAGGATGACCAGGCCGATCGCGGTGACCCAGGGGGACACGCCCCACGCGTTGTCGATCGCCGAGGCCATGCCGTTGGCCTGCACGCCGGGCAGGAAGAAGCTCATCGCCAGGATGGTGACGAACGCGAAGAGGATGCCGTAGCCGAGCGACAGGCCCCTGGCCTTGTGGCGGTACGCCTTCTCGAAGTAGTACGCCGGCCCGCCGCGGTACTCGCCCGTGTCCGGGTCCTTCTCCTTGTAGATCTGGCCCAGGGTGCACTCGACGAACGACGTCGCCGCGCCGAGGAACGCCGAGGTCCACATCCAGAACACCGCGCCGGGCCCGCCGAACGCGATCGCGGTCGCGACGCCGCCGATGTTGCCCATGCCTACGCGGCCGGCGAGCGACATCATGAGCGACTGGAACGAGGACGTGCCGTCCTCGGACCTCTCGCCCTTCTTGAGCTGGGTGAGCATGTCGGGGATGTGCCGGACCTGGAGGAACCCGGTCCGGAACGAGAAGTACAGGCCTGCCAGCAGACAGAGCGCGATCAGTGGTATCGACCAGATCAGCTCGTTCGTGGCGTCGATGCGGTCGGCGAAGCTCATGGGTGCTCCTGGGTCGGTGCGGGGGCCGGTGCTCCGGGACGGAGCCGGTGACGGGCAACGGCGGAACCCTAACGGGTGAAAGGGTCGTGCAGATCACATCCGGGGCCGGGCGCGGCCAAGTCGTGACCAGAGACCCACGCGCCGGGGCCCGGGGCCCCACGCCGGGCCCCTGCCCGGACGGTGTGCCGGCCCGTCCGCCGCGACGCTATGGTGAGTTCGGTGTTGAACCAGGTCCAACTGGGAGGGGGAGGCGCGTCGATGGCTGGTCAGCGCTCGCGGATGGACGGCGAGAGCCGGCGTGAGGCCCTCCTGGACGTCGGGGCCGCGCTGTTCGCGCAACGGTCCTACGACGAGGTGGAGATCGGGGACATCGCCGCGGCGACCGGCGTCTCGCGCGGTCTGCTGTACCACTACTTCCGCGACAAGGCCGACTACTTCCTCGCGGTGATGGCCCGGCGGCTCGACGTGCTGGCCGACGCGAGCCGGGTGGCCCCGGGCGGATCGCGGCTGGCGACGCTGCGCAGCGGCCTCGACGCCTACCTCGACTTCATCGCGGCGAACCCCCAGTGGTACCGGTCGATCTACCGCAGTGCGATCTCGGCGGACGCGGCGGTGCACGACCTCCTCGAGGACGCACACGCCCGGCAGGCCGAGCAGATCCTCGCCCTCTTCCCGGAGCTGGAGCGCTCGCCGCTGCGCACCGTCGCGGTGCGCGGCTGGGTCCTGCTGCTCGCCCGGGCCGGGATGTCCTGGCTGGACGGCGCGGACGTCGACCGCGAGGCGTTGCGCGACCGCTGTCTCGACGTGCTGGCGGCAGCCCTGGGTGTACCGACGCTGGAGGACGAGGGATGAGCGAGCCGGTGGAGCACGAGATCGCGGTCTTGGTGGCCACGCTCCCGGAGCGGTTCGCCGACCGCCTGCACCCGGAGGACCTCGGCCGGGCGCGTGAGGACCACGGCGCGGGCGAGTAGATGCTCACGGTCGAGGACGTCGTGGTCGGGCTGCGGCGGGGCGGGGCGGGCGTGACCGACCGCGAGCGCTCCGACCTGCTCCGGCTCACGGACCTGTTCGCCGGGAGCGCGGCCCCGGAGGCTCGGCGGCTGGGTCGCACGGTGTCGGCGCTGCCGGGGGACCGGTCGCTGGAGGGCCTCGACCTCTCCGCGGTGGGACTCAACCAGGCGGCCGTGCGCCTCTGGGAGCGGTTCGGCCCGAGCCTCCCGGAGGACGTCCGCCCGGAGATCGAGGTCCATGCGGACGACATGCTCGGCCCGCGGGCCCTGGCGGACGTGGCCGAGGACGTGGTGCGGCTCCTCGTCGCGCACCGCGTCCCGACCCGCGCGGAGGACCGTGCGCGGATCGCGGCTCTGCTTGCCGCCGACGACAGGCCTCGGACCCGGCTGTGGGCCCTGCGGCGGCTCGGGCAGCCGGCACCGGACCCGCTCGACGAGGCCCATGCGCGGCGTCTCGACCAGGCGCTGGCGGTCGGGGACGAGGCGTCCTGGGCGAGGTTGCTGCGCCGGGCACGCCTCTACCTGCCGGTCCAGCCGTCGACGCAGGGCCCGGCGGACCACGTCGTACCCTCCGGGAGGAGCGCCCGGCAGCGGCCACCCGGCCTTCCGGAGCCGGACGGTCAGGACACCGTCGTCGCGTTCACGAGCGCGCAGCGCTATGCCGACGCGTCGGCCGGTACGGTGCCCGCGTACGACGTGCGTCCGGCGGCCGAGCTGACGCGCAGGAGGCCGGCCCCGACGCTCGTCCTCGACCCCGGTTCCGTGGCCGCCGTCACGGTGCCTCTCGGCAGGCTGGACGACCTGGAGGCGGGCCGGGTGAGCCTTGCCGAGACCACGTCGCAGGCGCACACGGCGCCGTCCGGCGGACCGGCGGCGCAGGAGGCCTTCGACGCCGACGACCTGCTCGCCCGGGCGGACGAGGCGTTGCGGCGGTTCGCCGAGACGCCGCCCTTCCCCGCCCGGTCGGTGGACGAGGAGGGGTTCGCCACGCTCGCGGGCGACGACCCGTCCGTGCGGCCGACCGCCGGCGCCGCGGCGGCGGGCGCACCGCGTCGGGTCGTGCGGCTGGTGCGCCAGGGCCTCATGGACCACCGGCTGACGGTCGGCCTGCTCGCCGTCGCGCTCGCGGGCTGGTTCCTCGCGCCCGCACCGCTCGGCGACTACTGGGCGCCGCTGGCGTTCGTCACCGTCGCTGCCGTGCGCGGCGTGCTCGGTCGGGCGACCCGGACGGCGACGGCCGCCGTGACGACCTATCGAGCTCCGGTCTGGGTCGCGCCACCGCGCAGGTGGCCCTCGAGGACGGGCACACCGTGGTCGGCACCGTCCGCACGTCGTTCTACCAGGGCAGCAAGTTCGCCGTCGAGGGCATCCTGGAGACGCTCGGCAAGGAGGTCGCGCACCTCGGCATTCACGTGACCGCCGTCGCGCCGGGCTCCTTCCGCACCGACTGGGCGGGCCGGTCGATGGTCCGCTCCGACCGGTCCATCCCGGACTACGACGAGGTCATGACGCCGATCCGCGAGCACCGCCTCGCCGCGTCGGGCAACCAGCTCGGCGACCCGCGCAAGGCGGGCGAGGCGATCCTCACGATCGTCGAGACCCCCGACCCGCCGGCGCACCTCGTGCTCGGCTCCGACGGGCTGCGCCTGGTCACGACCGGCCGGGCCGCCGTCGACCAGGAGATCCAGAAGTGGGCGGAGCTCTCGCGCAGCACCGACTTCCCCGACGGCGCCCAGCTCCCGGGCTGAGGGCCCGCACCCCGAGGTCGGCAGTCGCGCTGTCGGTCGGCACACGCGTGTGCCGACCGACAGCGCGACTGCCGACCTCGCGCGCGAGGGCCGACTCAGGCAGGGCCGCGCAGCAGGGGGAGCAGCTCGTCGCCCTGCCGCTCGATCTCCTGGAGGTACGGGGTGTCCGAGAGCACGAAGTGGGTCACACCCAGCGCCTCGTACCGCCGCAGCGCCTCCGCGACCTCCTGCGCGGTGCCGACCAGCCACGTGGTGCCAGCGCCCCCGCCGCCCGCCCGGCCCGGCGCCGTGTACAGGATCTCGTCGAGCACGTCGCCCCGCCCCGCCAGCTCGAGCAGCCGCTGCTGCCCGACGGCGGACGCCCGCCCCCACCGCCGCACGCCGGGGTGCTCGTGGTCCGCACGAGCGGCGAGCTGCGCGACCTTCGCCTCCGCGTCCGCCCACGCCTGCTCGGTGGTGTCGCGCACGAACGTCGTGATCCGCAGCCCGAACTCCAGCGGCGGGTGCTCCCGGCCGAGCGAGGCCTCCAGTCCGCGCAGGCGCTCGATCCGCTCCGCGATCCCGTCCAGCGGCTCGCCCCAGAAGAGCTGCACGTCCGCCTCGGTCGCCGCGACCCGTTCGGCCGCGGCCGAGGCCCCGCCGAAGTAGAGCCGCGGGTGCGGCCGCCCCGGCCGGGCGACGGGCCGCAGGTCGAGCGTCGAGTCCGTGACCCGGAAGTGCTCGCCCGCGTACGTCACCGACTCCTGCGTCCACAGCCGCCGCACGATCTGCAGGAACTCCCTGGTCCGGGCGTACCGCGCCGCCTGGTCGCCCTCGGCGTCCCCGTAGGCGGCCAGGTCGTCCTGCCCCGAGACGATGTTGACCCGTACCCGGCCGCCGGTGAGGTGGTCGAGCGTCGCCGCGGCCGACGCGAGGTGCGCAGGCCGCCAGTACCCCGGCCGGACGGCGATCAGCGGCTCGAACGTGGTCGTCCGCGCCGCCAGCGCCGTGGCGACGGTGAACGTGTCCGGCCGGCCCCAGCTCGTGCCGAGCAGCGCGCCGTCCCAGCCGTGCTTCTCGAGCCGGGCGGCGTGCTCCGTGAGCGTCGCGAGGCTGTTGTGCCCCGCCGCGGCGTCGTCCCCGCGGTGGCCCGGGTGGGTCTGGTTCGGGATGTACCAGAGGAGGTCGTCGGCCATGTCACGCCCCCACCGCTGCCGTCGCGTACCGGTTCGCCGGGCGGTCCAGCCCGTAGTGCTCGCGCAGCGTCGTGCCCGTGTACTCGGTACGGAACAGGCCCCGCTCGCGCAGGATCGGCAGCACGTGCGCGGTGAACTGCTCGAGCCCCGACGGCAGCACGGCGGGCATGATGTTGAACCCGTCGGCGGCCTCGACGTCGAACCACTCCTGGAGCGTGTCGGCGACCTGCTCGGGCGTGCCCGCGAACGTGCGGTGACCCCGTCCGCCGCCGAGCCGCCCGATGAGCTGCCGCACCGTCAGGCGCTCGCGGCGGGCGAGCTGCACGATGAGCGTGTAACGGCTCTTGGCGCCCTCGATGGCGTCCTCGTCGGGCAGGTCGGCGGGCAGCTCGCGGTCGAGCGGCAGGTCGTCCGGCTGCAGGCGCAGCGTGCGGGCGAGCTGTCGCCGGGCGTACTCGGGCAGGATGAGCTCGTCCAGCTCCCGCTCGGCGGCCCGTGCCTCGGCCTCCGTCGACCCGATGACCGGCACGATGCCCGGCAGGATCCGCACGTCGCCGGCCGACCGGCCGGCCGCCACGGTGCGGTCCTTGAGGTCGCGGTAGAACGCCTGGGCGTCGCCGAGCGTCTGGTGCGCCGTGAACACCGCCTCGGCGTAGCGGGCCGCGAGGTCCTTGCCGTCCTGCGACGACCCCGCCTGCACGATGAGCGGCCTGCCCTGCGGGGAGCGCGGCACGGTGAGCGCCCCGGCCACCGAGAAGTACCGGCCGACGTGCTCGGGCGGGTGGATCTTCGCGCTGTCCGCCCAGACGCCCGCCGCCTTGTCGGCGACGATCGCGTCGTCCTCCCACGAGTCCCACAGCTTGAACGCGACCTCGAGGAACTCGGCCGCCCGGGCGTACCGCTCCGCGTGCGCGGGCTGGGCGTCGAGCCCGAAGTTGCGTGCGATGTCCGGGCCTGCCGTCGTGACGACGTTCCAGCCCGCCCGGCCGCCCGAGACGTGGTCGATCGAGGCGAACCGGCGCGCCAGGTTGTAGGGCGAGTTGTAGGTGGTCGACGCCGTGGCGACCAGGCCGATCCGCTCGGTCGCGCCCGCGAGCGCGGTGAGCACCACGAGCGGGTCGAGCGTGCCCGACGGCCGGCGCCCGACGTCGCCCTGCAGGCCGGGTCCGTCGGCGAAGAAGACCGAGTCGAACCGGCCCGCCTCGGCGATCCGCGCGAGGCGGGTCAGGTGGGCGATGTCGTGCCCGGTGGCGTCGGGGGCGGACCCCGGCAGGCGCCAGGACGCCTCGTGGTGCCCGCTGCTCATGAGGAAGGCGTTGAGGGCGAGGTGGCCCGGGCGGTGGTTCGCGGTGGGACGGGTCACGGGGTGTCCTTCCGGTCGGCGGTGGTGGTGCCTGCGTCTGCGGTCTCGGGGTCGAGGCCCAGCGCGCCCAGCAGCTCGGCGCGGAGGGCGGTGTGCGCGCCCGTCGGCGTGCCAGGGCTCGCGCTGTCGTGCGGGGTGCGCCGCTCGAGCGCGATCCGTCCCCTGTCGAGCACGACGACGCGGTCGGCCAGGACGATCGCCTCGTCGACGTCGTGCGTGACCATGAGGACGGTCGGGTGGTGCCGGCGCAATAGGTCGCGCAGGAGGTCGTGCATGCGCAGCCGGGTCAGCGCGTCGAGCGCGCCGAACGGCTCGTCGGCGAGCAGCAGCTCGGGGCTGCGCGCCAGCGACCGGGCCAGCGACACGCGCTGCTGCTCGCCGCCGGACAGCTCGTTCGGCCACGCCCGCTCGCGCCCGGCGAGCCCGACCTCCGCGAGCGCGGCGATCCCGGCCGCGCGCGCCTGGACGGGCGGCGCCTCGTGCCCGAGCACGACGTTGTCCAGCACGCGGGCCCACGGCAGCAGCCGCGAGTCCTGGAACACGACGGACACGTTGCGCGGGACGTCGACGCGCCCGGAGCCGCGCACGTCGTGGTCGAGGCCCGCGAGGGCACGCAGCAGGGTGCTCTTGCCCGACCCGGAGCGGCCGAGGATCGCGACGAACTCGCCCCGGGCGATCTCGAGGTCGAGCCCGTCGAGCACCCCGGCGCCGGTCCCGTAGGACCGCACGAGGTCGCGCACGACGACGGCGGGCGCGCCCGTCACCCGGCCGGTCAGTCCTCGAGCGTGCGCCGCCATGTCAGCGCCCTCCTCTGCAGCAGGCGGACGGCGCGGTCGGCGGTGTACCCGAGCACGCCGTAGACGACCAGGCCGACGACGATGACCTCCGTCTGCCCGTAGGTGCGCGCGAGCTCCATCATGTAGCCGATGCCCGCGGTGCCGTTGACCTGCTCCACGACGACGAGCGCGAGCAGCGAGCCGGTGACCGCGAAGCGCAGGCCGAGCAGGAACCCCGGCAGCGCGCCGGGGAGCACGACGCGCGTGACGAACGCGCGCCGGCCGAGCCGCAGGGTCTCGGCGAGCTCGACGTACCGCTTGTCGATGGACCGCAGGCCGTTGTGGGTGTGGATGTAGATCGGGATGAACACGCCCAGCGCGATCGTGATCACCTTCATCTCCTCGCCGATGCCGAACCACAGGATGAGCAGCGGCAGCAGGGCGAGGTTGGGCACGGCGCGCTTGACCTGGACCGGCCCGTCGAGCAGGGCCTCGCCGAGCCGGCTCAGCCCGGACAGCAGCGCGAGCGCGACGCCCGCGAGCACGCCCCACGCGAGCCCCTGCGCCGCCCGCCCGAGCGAGACGGCGAGGTTCTCCACGAGGCGGCCGTCGACGGCGAGGTCGACTCCGGTGGCCACGACGGTCCACGGCGCGGACAGCACGCGCGGGTCGACGATCCCGGTGGCCGAACCGACGGTCCAGACCACGAGCAGCAGCGCGACGCCGGACCCGGCGGCCAGCGGCACCGGCGGGCGCAGACCGAGCCGCCGCACGCGCGGGCGGACGTCGGCGGCCGTGCCGGACGGGCGGGCGGACGCGACCGTGCGGTCCTCGACGACGGCGGTCATCGCGCACCCCACGCCTGCTCGGCGGCCTCGCCCGCTACGGGGCCGAACCGCTCGTCGAACAGGTCGGACGCCTGCAGCGCGGGCCGGTCGAGCTCACCCGCCAGCAGGTCGATCGTCTCCTGCGTGCGGGTGACGGCCTCGGTGAGGTCGGCCGGGATCTCCGGCCGGGCGGCGGTGTCGACGAGGTACTGCGCGTCCGCGTCGCTCAGCCCCTGGTCCTCGACGTAGTACTTCTCCTTCCAGACCTCCGGGTGCTCGTAGATCCAGACACGTGCCCGCGCCCACGCCGCGACGTACCGGCGCAGGGCCGCGGCCTTCGCGGGGTCGCGCACGACGGCGGTCGGCCCGTAGAGGTGCCCCGGGTCGTCGCGCAGCCCGTGCCGCAGCGACGTCGCGCCGTCGGCCTCGTAGGCGTCGAGGTAGCGCGCGAGCGCGGTGCCGCCGACGGGCGCGACGTCGACCTCGCCCGCGGCGAGCGCGGTGGGGTAGACGTCGCCGGTGGAGGGGAGCTCGACGAGCTCGACGTCGTCCTGCCCGAGCCCGGCGGCGCGCAGCGCGCGGAGCACGAGGGCGCCCTGGGCCTGGCCGGGGCTGAAGGCGATACGGAGGCCGCGCAGGTCGGACAGCTCGTCCAGCTCGACGCCGGGCGCCGCCGCGAGCTCGTAGATCGGGTGCTCCTCCCAGTCCTCGCGGTACTGGGTGGCGTAGATCTGCACGTCGAGGCCCGTCCAGGCGGCGTGGATCGGCGGAATGTCGGCGACGGCGCCCAGGTCGAGCACGCCGGCGTTGAAGGCCTCGACGGTCTGCGGCCCGCCGGACACGTTGGCCCACTCGATCTCGAAGCCCAGGTCGCCGGTCAGCTCCTCGCCGGCGAGCTCGAACGCCTTCTGCGTGGTGGGGTCGCCGATCGCGAGCGTGGTGCCGGCGGGGACCTCGGTGGGCAGCTCCGCGTCGGGGGCGAGGCCGCCGGTGGTGTCGTCGTCGGCCCGGGCGCCCGCGGTGCAGGCGGACAGGAGCAGCACGAGGGCAGCGCCGGCGGCGAGCGCGGCAGCGGCGCGGCGGCGGGCGGGCACGAGGCGGGGGGCTCGCGTGGGCACAGGGCCGGGCACGTGGTCGGGCACAGGGCCGGGCACGGGTCCGGGCACGGTGACGGGTGCTGGATCGGGGGCGTGGCGTGGCGTGGCGTGGGGCATGGGGGTCGTCCGTTCGTCGGCGGGGCGTGCGGGCGGGTCGGGGGTCAGGTGTCGGGTCGTGGGGCGGCGGTCACAGGGCCGTGTGACCGCCCAGGTGGTGGTAGGTGCGGTCGTGGTAGACGAGCGGCGATCGGGCGGGTGCCCCGGCGTCGGGCACGCCCGCGGCGAGCGCGCGCAGCGAGACGAGGTAGCTGTCGCCGACGGGGGTGCGCTGCACGACGCGGCCGCGCAGCCAGGACAGCGCGCCGTCGACGACGGGCTCGCCGGTGGGCAGCGCCGTCCAGCCGCCGTCGGCGAAGCGGTCGATGCCGCTCGTCGCGAAGCGGGCCGAGACGCCGTCCTGGTGGTCGGCCAGGAAGCTCACGGCGAGCGTTCGTGCCGCCGACACCGCGGGCCAGGACGAGGACGTGGCGGCGAGGGAGAAGGCGAGCAGCGGAGGTGTGGCGGAGACGGAGATGACGGACGTGGCGGTGAACCCGACGGGGCGGCCCTCGTGGAGCAGGGCGACGACGGCGACACCGGCGGGGTGGCGGCGGAACACCGCCTTGAACTCCTCAGGGCTCAGCTGGGGTTCGTCCTGCTGGGCCAGGAGCCGTTCGAGCGCGGACAGGTCGAGGTTCTCGGCAGGCTCTGCGGTCATGGCGGGCTCCTCGCGACGGGGCGGGTCTCTGCGCGGGTCGCTGCGCAGATCACGTGGCGAGGGGGAGGTATAGGCGCGCCGCCGGGCCCTGACCAGGGTTGGGTCCCGAAGTCTCACGATGCGGGATCAGCATGCGGACACGCGGGAGCGGGCGCAGCGGCGGGCGGGTGCCGCCGCTGCGCCCGGCACGGCGGGGCGCGTCAGACCGTCTGGAGCAGGTGCGGGTGCTGTGCCTCGACCACGTTCGGGTGCGCGCGCACGCGGCTCTTGAGCCAGTTCTCGCCGAACACGGCGTGCAGCGGGTTGGCGGGGTCACGGGTCACCCCGGGCGCCTGCGCGCGCAGCGCGGGCGGCAGGACGATCGCGGGGATGTGCGCGTCGAGGGCGGGCCCGTGGAAGTACGGGATCGAGATGCGCTCGGTGCCGGGGGCGGGGGAGACGACGCGGTGCAGCGTCGCCTTGAGGTAGCCGTCCGTGGCGATCTCGAGCAGCTCGCCGATGTTGACGACGAACGCGCCCGCCGGCGGCACGACGTCGAGCCACGCGCCGTCCTTCTCGACCTGCAGGCCCGCCTTGCCGTCCTCGACGGACAGGAGCGTGAGCACGCCGAGGTCCTTGTGCGCGCCGACACCCTGGGCCGGTGCGGACGCCTCGACGCCCGGGTAGCGGGCGATCTTCAGGTGCGGCGACGGGCGCTCGAAGACGGCGTCGAAGTGGCCGGCGGGGGCACCGAGCGCCTCGGCCCACGCGCGCAGCAGCCGCGTGGCGACGGCGTCGAGCCGGGTCAGCCACTCGTGGGCGACCTCGCGCAGCGCGGGCAGCGACTCCGGCCAGAGGTTGGGCCCTTCGAGGGCCCAGTAGTCCGGGGTGCCGGGGGCCGCGGGGACGGGTGCGCGCTCCGCGCCGATGTCGATCTGCTCGCGCTGGTCGACGCGCCCGAGCGTGCGTTCGCCGCCCATGCGCGTCCAGCCGCGGAAGTGCGGGCTGCGCACGTTCTCGATCGCGAGCTTCTGCTCCTCGGGCAGCGCGAAGAACGCGCGGGCGGTCGCGTAGGCGCGGTCGACGAGGTCGCGGGGCACGCCGTGGCCGACGAGCGAGAAGAAGCCGACCTCGTGGGTCGCGCGGCGCAGCTCGTCGCGGAACCGCTCCTGGTCGGCGGCGTCGCCGTCGAGGAGGGAGAGGTCGAGTACCGGGATACCGGTCATGGCAGTCGTCCTTTCGTGGTGGGGTGCGCCGGCGACGAGACGGTCCGGGCACCCGCTGCCACCACGACCCGGCGGCCCCGCCGGGGTACGGGCGGGCCACGGGCCGAGGACGTGCACGGGAGGCGTGAGCTGGACCTGCTGTCGGGCGGCGCGGGGCATCGCGCCGGGGGGTCGCCGGGGCGGCGACCGCTCAGCGGCGACAGCAGGGACAGGTGAAGGTGCTCACGATGCGAGACAGGCTAGCACCGCGGTCTACCGCGCGCCCGGGGCGTAGAACCAGCCGTGGAACGCGGCCCGGGCTCGCTGGGGCAGGACCGTCGCGATGGCGACCATGGCCTTGGCCTGGAGCCCCGGCAGCACCTCGGGGCGGCCGTCGAGCAGGGCGTCGACCGCCTGGCGCGCGACCATGGGGGCGCGCGCCTTGGGCGCACGGCCGATGTGGGTGCGCTGCATCTCGGCCTCGCGGAAGAACGGCGTGCGCGTCGCCGACGGCAGCAGCGCCGTCACCGTGACCCCCGTGCCCGCGAGCTCGCCGCGCAGCGACCACGCGAACGACCGCCCGAACGCCTTCGACGCCGCGTACGTGCCGAACAGCGGCGCGGGCATGGTCGCGGCGATCGACGACGTCACCAGCACGCGCCCGCCGCCCGCCGCGACGAGGTCGGGCACGAGGCGGTGCGCGAGGTGCACCACGGAGCGCACGTTGAGGTCGACCAGGCGCAGCTCGTCCTGCAACGGCGTGCGCGTGAACGGCCCGTGCACCCCGACGCCCGCGTTGAGCACGAGCGTGCGCACCCCGAGCTCCCGCGCCCGCGCGACCGTCTCCTCGACGCCCTCGGGGCGCGCGAGGTCGGCCACCAGGCCGGTGACGTAGGCGCCGGTCTCCTCGCGCAGACGGTGCACGGTCGTCTCGACGTCGCGGTCGGCGACGACGAGCACGTCGTGCCCCCGCCGCGCGAGCTCGCGGGCGAGCTCGAGGCCGATGCCGCTCGTCCCGCCCGTGACGAGTGCCGTGCCGTGCGGCGGTGTGGCCTGCGCGGTCTCGGGGACCGGGCGGGTGCCGGGGTGGGGTGCGGGGGTGGTGTCGTCGGTCATCGGGCGCCTCCGTGCTCGGTCGGTGCGCTCCACTGCTCGAAGCCCTCCGACGACCCTAGGCGGGCCCCGGGCCACCCGCACGGTTGCCGGTGACCGGGACCCCGCTACGGTACGAACATGGTCACCGTCACGCGGGCCGCACGATGCACCCCCGAGGACGTCCTCGGGGTGCTCGCGGACGGCTGGTTGTACTCCACCTGGGTCGTGGGCGCCGCGCGCATCCGCGCCGTCGACCAGGACTGGCCGCGGCCCGGCACCCGCATCCTGCACTCGGTGGGCATGTGGCCCGTGCTGATCGACGACGAGACGGTCGTGCGCTCGTGGGACCCGCAGCGGTCGATCGAGCTGCAGGCACGGGGCTGGCCCGCGGGCGAGGCGTACGTCCGCATCGAGGTCAGGCCCGCCGAGCCGGGCTGCGTGGTGCGGATCGTCGAGGACGCGACGGACGGGCCGGGCGCGCTGATCCCCAAGCCCCTGCGCAGCGCCCTCATCGGCCCGCGCAACGTCGAGACGCTGCGCCGGCTGATCCTGCTCGCCGAGGGCCGGGCGCCCGAGGACTGAGGCGCTCAGCCGTCCCGCAGCAGCCGCCCCCACGCGCTGCGCGCCAGGGCCCGCGGGACCCGGCCCCACGGGCTCGCCGCCGCGAGCGCCACGCGCGCCGCGTTCCACCCGCACGCCCCGTGCACGCCCCCGCCGGGGTGCGCCGACGCGCTCGCCAGGTACAGGCCCGCGACCGGCGTCTCGGGTCGGCCGAGGCCCGGCGTCGGGCGGAAGAAGAGCTGCTGGTGCACGGCCGAGGTGCCGCCGTTGACCGCGCCGCCCGCGAGGTTGGCGTCCGCGGCCTGGAGCCCGGCGGGACTCTGCACCGACCGGCCGACGACGGCGTCGCGGAACCCGGGCGCCGCGCGCTCCAGGGCGTCCTCGACGCGGCTCACCTGCCCGGCCACGGCGTCGACGGTCCACTCCGTCCCGTGCGGCACGTGCGTGTACGCCCACGCCGACTCGGTGCCCGCGGGGGAACGGGTGGGGTCCGCCGTCGTCATCTGGCCCAGCACGAGGAACGGGCGGTCGGGCGACTCGCCCTTCGACAGCGCCGCGGAGACGTCGACGAACCCGCGGCGGTCCACGCCCAGGTGCACGGTGCCCGCGCCGTGCGCGCCCGCCGCGCGCCACGGCAGCGGGCGGGCGAGCGCCCAGTTCACCTTGAACGTGGGATGGTCCCACTGGAAGCGGTCGAGGTCCCGCACGAGGCGCGCGGGCAGGTGCGCGGTGCCGACGAGGTCGCGGTAGAGGGCGGGCGCTGAGACGTCGGCCAGCACGGCGCGGCGCACGCGGACCCGCCCGCCGCGCGCCGTCGTCACGCCGACGGTGCGGCCGCCCGACACGAGCACCCGCTCGACCCGCGTCCCGGTCTCGACGACGCCGCCGCCCGCTCGCACGCGCGCGGCCAGCGCCGCGGCGAGCTCGCCGGCGCCGCCGACCGGCACAGGGAAGCCGACGTCCTGCCCGAGCATGGACAGCAGCCACCCGAACAGGCCGCTGCCCGCCGCGTCGGCCGGGACGTCGGCGTGCATGGCGTTGCCCGTGAGCAGCAGACCGCCACCCTCACCACGGAACGTCTCGTCGGCGAGGCGCCGCACGGGCAGGACCGCGAGACGGGCCAGGTCGAGCGCCCCGCCGGTGCCGAGGCGGCGCAGCAGGCGCACGACGTGCCGGGCGGCGGGCAGCGGGCTGAAGAGGGCGTCGAGCAGCGGGTCGCGCACGCGGGTCCAGTCCGCGAAGAGCCGCAGCCACGCCTCGCCGTCACCGGGGGACTGCTCCTCGAGGCCCGCTGCGGTGTCCTCGGGCTGCGCGTGCAGCACGGCGGCGGAACCGTCGTCGAGCACGTGCGCCAGGACGGACGGCGCGCGTGACCACGCCAGCCCGTGCTCCTCGAGGTGCAGGTCACGGATCACCGGCGAGCCCGCGGCGAGCGGGTAGAACGCGCTGAACAGGTCGGTGCGGAACCCGGGGGCGGCGACCTCCGCGGTGCGGACGGCGCCCCCGACCGCCGGCTGCTCCTCGAGCACGAGCACGTCCCAGCCCGCGTCGACCAGCGCGTTCGCGGCGACCAGGCCGTTCGGCCCCGCGCCCACCACGACGGCGTCGACGGTCCTCACCACGGGCGACCTCCCTGACTCGCGCCTGACGCGCGCTCCGACCAGCGTGCCCAGGTCCGTCCCCGGTCGCCAGCGGGGTCAGGCAGCACAGGTTCAGGGCAGCACGGGTTCAGGGCAGAACCGCGATGTCGCCCGTCGCCTGGGCGAGCAGCGCCACGCACACCACGGCGACCGCCATGCCCAGCCCGAACGGCGCACGGCTGCGCGGTCGGACCACGGCGGCGACCCCCGCCGCGGTCGCGAGCAGCACGGCCAGCGCCCCGCCGGCCCAGGCCAGGGCGCCGGGCGGCCCGGCGGGCCCCGCGACGACCACGACGGACGCGGCCACGAGCAGGGCGGGCGCGAGCATGCCGGAGGCGCGCCGCCCGAGGCGGTGCGGCAGGCCGCGCACGCCGGTGGCGGCGTCGTCCTCGAGGTCGGGCAGGGTGTTGGCGACGTGCGCGCCGACCCCGAGCAGCGCGACGGCCGCGACGGCCCACGCCGCCGGCACGCGCGGGCCCGGTGCCGCGAGCACGACCGCGACGGCGAGCAGACCGAACGACACGGCGTACGGCAGCCACGACCACGCGGTCGCCTTGAGCCGCGCGTTGTACGCCCACGCCCCGGCGACCGCCACGAGGTGCGCGACGCCGGGCAGCACGCCAAGGGCGAGCGAGGCGACGGTGCACACCGCGACGGCACCCAGCGCCGCGCGCCGCAGCGTGCGAGGCGTCAGGAGCCCCGCCACCACGGGCTTGTCGAGCCGCCCGACGGCGACGTCGCGCGCGGCGTCGATCCAGTCGTTGGACCAGCCGACGGAGAGCTGCCCCGCGCCGACGGCGACCGCCACGAGCACGACCGTCGCGGTCGGGGAGCCGAGGGCGGCGGCGAGCGCGGTGGCCAGGCCGGTCACCACGACGGCGGGCGCGGCGTGGCTCGCACGCACGAGCGCGCCCACGCGGCCGCCCGCGAGCCCGGCCACGCGGCCGACCGTGCGCCGGGCGCCAGGACCGGTCGTGCGGCCGCTGGACGTCCCGGCCGAGGTCATGGGCCGAACCTAGCCGCACCTGCCCCCGCTCGCAGCGCACGGGTGGCGCGCGGCGACCGGGCCGCCTCGCCGCGCAAGTGGCGTCGTCCTGGGTGACGATTCCGGTATGGCGGATACCGGGAAGTCCTGCGTGGTGGCGGTCGAGCCGGTCCTGCCGGATCACGTGTACGACCAGGCGGCGATCACCGCCGCCGTCGGCCCGCTCGTGGCCTCCGAGCCGGGCAGGGGCGCGCTGCTGCGCAGGCTGCACGCGAGCGCGGGCGTCGACCACCGGCACCTCGTGCTGCCGCTGGAGGAGTACGCGGACCTGCACTCGCTGGGCACGACCAACGCGATCTTCGTCCGCGAGGCGGCGGCGCTCGCCGAGGAGGCGTGCCGGCGGGCCCTGGACAGCGCGGGCCTGGCGCCGCAGGACGTCGACCACGTGTTCGCGACATCGGTGACCGGTGTCGCGGCGCCCTCGCTCGACGTGCTGCTCGCCGAGCGGCTCGGCCTGCGCGGGGACGTGCGCCGCACGCCGTCGTTCGGCCTGGGCTGCGCGGGCGGCGCCGCGGGGCTGGCCCGCGTGCACGACCACCTCCTGGGGCGTCCCGACGACGTCGCGCTGCTGGTGTCCGTCGAGCTGTGCTCGCTCACGCTCCAGCACGGCGACGACTCGACCGCGAACATGGTGGCCTCCGGGCTGTTCGGCGACGGCGCGGCGGCGGTCGTCGTCGTCGGCGAGCGGCACCCGCTGGCGCGCACCGGCCGGACCGCACCGGCCACGATCGTCGACACGCGATCGCACCTGTACCCCGGCACCACGGACGCGCTCGGCTGGGAGGTGCGCGACACGGGGTTCGCGATCGTGCTCTCCGCGGGCCTGCCGGACCTGCTCGCCGCGCACCTGCTGGCGGACGTCAAGGGCCTGCTCGCCGACCACGACCTGACCCCGGAGGACGTGCCGACCTGGGTGGTGCACGCAGGCGGCCCGCGCGTCATCGACGCGGTCCGCGACACCCTCGGTCTGCCCGAGGACGCCGTGCGCGAGAGCCGCGCGAGCCTCGCGTGCGCGGGGAACCTGTCCTCGTCGTCGGTGCTGGACGTGCTCGCGCGGACGCTCGCTCACGACGACGCACCTCCGGGGTCGCCCGCCGTGCTCATGGCGTTCGGGCCGGGCGTGGCGTGCGAGCTCGTGCTGCTGCGGACCGGAGGTCGGTGACGTGCTGGTGGCCTACGTGGTGCTGGTGGCCCTCACGGCGCTGGAGCGCCTCGCCGAGCTCGTCGTCTCGGCGCGCAACGCGCGCTGGTCGTTCGCGCGCGGCGGCGTCGAGTCGGGGCGGGGGCACTTCCCGGCCATGGTCGCGCTGCACACCGGCCTCCTGGTCGCGTGCGTCGCCGAGGTCGTGCTCGCGCAGCGGCCGTTCCTGCCGTGGCTGGGCTGGCCCGCGCTCGTGCTCGTGCTGGCTAGCCAGGCGCTGCGGTGGTGGTGCGTCGGCACGCTGGGCCCGCGCTGGAACACGCGCGTGATCGTGGTGCCCGGCCTGCCGCTCGTGGCCACGGGGCCCTACCGGTGGCTGCGGCACCCGAACTACGTGGCGGTGGTGGTCGAGGGGTTCGCCCTGCCGCTCGTGCACACCGGCTGGGTCACCGCCCTCGTGTTCACCGTGCTGAACGCCGTGCTGCTGGCGCGGTTCCGCATCCCCGCGGAGGAGCGGGCGCTGCAGGCCGCTACGAGCGGTGAGCGCACGCCCGGCGGGGCCGGATGAGCCGCGACGCCGACGTCGTGGTGGTGGGCGCGGGACCCGTCGGGCTGGCGGCCGCCGTCCGCGCCCGGGAGGCGGGCCTGGAGGTGCTGGTGACCGACCGCCGGGCCGGGGTGCTCGGCGGCGGCCTCGACAAGGCGTGCGGCGAGGGCCTGCTGCCCGGCGCGCTGCAGGCCGTCCGGGCGCTCGGCGTCGACCCGCCGGGGCACGCTCTGGCGGGCATCAGCTACCGGGCCGCCGGCCGGCACGCCGACCACCGGTTCGCCCGCGGCGCCGGGCGGGGCGTGCGCCGCACGGCCCTGCACGAGGCGCTCGCCGCCCGCGCGGCCGAGGCCGGTGCGCAGGTGCTGCACGCCCGGGTGTCCGCGCTGCGGCAGGACGCCGCGGGGGTCGAGGTCGACGTGAGCGGCGGCGGGACGCTGCGCGCCGGGTGGGTGCTCGGCTGCGACGGTCTGCACTCCACGGTGCGCCGCCTGGCGGGCCTCGAGCCGGGACCCGCCGGGCGGCCCCGCCGCGCGGGCGCCGCCCGGCAGGCCCGGTACGGGCTGCGGCGCCACGTCCGCGTCGCGCCGTGGAGCGACCTGGTCGAGGTGCACTGGTCGCCGCGCGTCGAGGCGTACGTGACGCCCGTGGGCGACGACTGCGTCGGCGTCGCGCTCCTCGGGCCGGGGCAGGCACTGCGGTCGGGCGGCTTCGACGAGCTGCTGCGCGCCGAGCTGCCCGAGCTGGGGGAGCGGCTGGCCGGTGCCCCCGCGGCGGGCGCGCTGCTCGGCGCCGGACCGTTGCGCCGCCGGTCGCGCCGCCGGACGGCGGGCCGCGTCCGGCTGGTCGGCGACGCCTCCGGGTACGTCGACGCCCTGACGGGCGAGGGGATCCGCGTCGGGCTCGCGCAGGCGGACGCCGCGGTGCGGCACCTGGACGACGCGGCCGCGTACGAGCGGGCGTGGCGCGCGGCGACGCGCGACTACCGCACGCTCACCACGGGTCTGCTGGCCTGGGCGGCGAGCCCGGCCCGCGGCGCGATCGTGCCGGCGGCCGTGCGCGCCCCGTGGCTCTACGGCGCGGTGGTCGAACGGCTGGCACGGTGACCGCCCGGCGGCGGGGGGAGAGAGGGAGCGGCATGACGTTCTGGATCTGCAGCAGGTGCGGCGTGGAGCACGAGACGCGCCCGCCCGTGTGCGCGCTGTGCGCCGACGAGCGCGAGCTCGTGCCCGCCGACGGGCAGCGCTGGACCACCCTGGACGAGCTCGCCGCCGCAGGGCACGGCATCGCCGTCGAGGAGACCGAGCCGGACCTGTACGGCCTCGGCGCGGTGCCCGACGTCGGCATCGGCCCGGTCGCCAAGATCGTGCGGACCCCGGCGGGCAACCTGATGTTCGACGTGCCGGGCTTCCTGGACGACGCGGCGCTGGATCTCGTGCGCGACCTGGGCGGGCTGGCGTACGTCGTGGCGAGCCACCCGCACATGTACGGCGTGCAGGTCGAGTGGAGCCGCCGCCTGGGCGGTGTCCCGGTCCTCGTCGCAGAGGCCGACGCCGGCTGGCTCGCCCGCACCGACGACGCCGTCGAGACGTGGTCGGGCGACCGGGAGGTGCTGCCGGGGCTCACGCTCACCCAGCCCGGCGGCCACTTTCCCGGCTCGGTGGTCGCGCACTGGGCGCCGGGCGCCGACGGGCGAGGCGTGCTGCTCTCGGGCGACACGATCTTCGCCAACCCCGACCGCACGACGGTGTCGTTCATGCGGTCCTACCCGAACCTGATTCCGCTGTCCGGTGCCGTGGTACGGCGTATCGCGGACAGGGTGGGCCGGTTCACGTTCGACCGGTTGTACAGCAACTTCCGGGCGACGATTCCCGCGGGCGCGCGCGAGGCGGTGCTGCGTTCCGCGGAGCGCCACGCCACCTGGGCGGACGGTGAGCACGATGATCTGACCTGATTTTCACAGCGTGAAACGCAAAAAACTTGTTTTACCTTTACTGTTTTGGTCTTCCTTTTCCATTCTGACTGATTCACCGGTACCGTTGACCGGGAGTCAGGACGCGGCTCAGAAGGCGCACGATCCACAGCGCACGGAAGGCTGCACATGACGGAACCCCTGGAGATCGAGCGCGCCCTCGCGCTCGGTACCAACCACGTCGTCGGGAGATACCGGGTCGACCTGGTCGAGCAGGTCTGGTGGTGGTCCGACGAGGCCTACCGCATCCACGGCTTCGAGCCGGGCGACATCGTCCCCACGACAGCGCTCGTGCTGGCGCACAAGCACCCCCAGGACAGGGCCCGCGTCTCGCAGGTCCTCCAGCACGCTGCCCTGACCGGCGAGCCGTTCAGCAGCCTGCACCGCATCATGGACGCCCACGGGCGCCAGCGGACCCTCACGGTCGTCGGCGAGGGCCGGCGCGACCGCGACACCGGGCGCGTGACCGCGCTCGTCGGCTTCTTCATCGACATCACGGCGGGCATCGAGGTGCAGGCCAGCGAGGCCGCCTCGGCGTCGATCAGGGCGGCAGCGGCGACGCGCGCGCCCATCGAGCAGGCCAAGGGCATCATCGCCTTCGCCCTGCACACGGACCCGGACACGGCGTTCGAGCACCTGAGGGCCACCTCCAACCAGACGAACGTGGCGGTGCGTCTGCTCGCGCAGCGCGTCGTCGAGGTGGCCGCCGAGCCGGAGACGACCGCGCGGGACATCGCCGCGATGCTGTCGTGGTCCGGGCCGCGCCGCACGGCGCGCTGAACCGGGGCGGGGGCTCCTTCCGGCGGGCGCATGCACCCGCACACAGATGCGAGTGGGCCCGGGGCCGGTGACGGTGGACGTGCCGCAGGGTCGGGGCGGGACCCGCGGCACACGCCAGATCCGTGAACCCGAGGGAGCCGCACCATGTTCTTCCATCGCCAGGAGCTGCAGCACAAGGTCAAGCCGGAGCGGCCCGACGCCGTGTACGCCCGCAAGCTGCAGGAGGTGCTCGGCGGGCAGTACGGCGAGATCACCGTGGCCATGCAGTACGGGTTCCAGTCGTGGAACGCGCACATGCCCGGCAAGTACCGCGACCTGCTGTACGGGATCGGGGCCGAGGAGATGGGCCACGTGGAGATGCTGGCGACGATGATCGCCCAGCTGCTCGAGGACGCGCCGCTCGGGGTCACCGAGGGTGCGATGCAGAACGACCCGACCGTCGCGGCGATCATCGGCGGGACCGACCCGCAGCAGGCGATCGTCTCCGGGGCCGGCGCACGGCCCGTCGACTCCAACGGCAACCCGTGGAACGCCGGGTACGTCACCGCCAGCGGCAACATGCTGGCCGACTTCACGGCGAACGCGAACGCCGAGATGCAGGGGCGCGTGCAGGTCGCGCGGCTCTACCACATGACCGACGACCCGGGGGTGCGGGACCTGCTGTCCTTCCTCCTCGCCCGGGACACCATGCACCAGAACCAGTGGATCGCAGCGGCGCAGGAGCTGCGCGAGGAGGGCGTCGAGGACCTGCCGGTCCCCAGCACGTTCCCGCTCGGCAAGGAGGAGCGCGCTGTGTCCTACCAGTACATCAACTTCTCGGACGGCCAGGCCGCCGCCGAGGGGTCCTGGGCCAGCGGCCCGACCCCCGACGGCAAGGGCGAGTTCGAGTACGTCGCCGAGCCGCCCGCGGGCGTGCCCGCACCGCCGCCCACCAAGCCCGGCGTGCGGTTCCACGGCACCACCGGCAACCCGGAGGCGGTCGAGAAGGTCCTCGGCGTCGCGCAGGACGCGCTCAAGAAGGAGTAAGGAACCGCATGACATCGGTCGAGGTCGCCTCCGGCGTGCACCGCATCGAGCACGCGTACGTCAACGTCTACCTCGTGCAGGAGGCGGGCAGGATCCTCGTGGTCGACACGGGCCTGCCCGCCTCCTGGCGCCTGATCGGCGAGGCGGTGCGCAGCCTCGGGCACACGCCCGACGACGTCGCCGCCGTGGTGCTCACCCACGCCCACTTCGACCACACCGGGTCGGCCGCGGCGTTCCAGGAGCGCCTGCGCGTGCCGATCTGGCTGCACGAGGCGGACTTCCACCTCGCTGCCCACCCCTACCGGTACGCGCACGAGAACGCCCGGCTGGCCTACCCCCTGCGCTTCCCGGCCGCCCTGCGCACGCTCGGCGCGATGACGGCGGCGGGCGCGCTGCGCGTGCGCGGCGTCGACGGGCTGCGCCGCATGACGCCGGGCGAGACGCTGCCGGTCCCCGGCGGCCCGCGGGTGGTCTTCACCCCGGGCCACACCTTCGGGCACTGCGCACTGCACCTGCCCGACCGCGACGTCCTGCTCACCGGGGACGCCCTGGTCACGCTCGACCCCTACACCGGCCGCAGGGGCCCGCAGATCGTCGCGGGCGCCGCGACCGCCGACAGCGCCACGGCGCTCGTCGCGCTCGACCGGCTCACCGCCTACGACACCGGGTCGACGCTGCTCCTGCCCGGCCACGGGGACCCGTGGTCCGGCGGCGTGGCGGAGGCCGTCGACCGGGCACGCGCCGTCGGGGCGCACTGATCACTCGTTTCCCACCGACCGGGAGGTCAGCCATGGAGAGCAGAGCCAAGGCCGCCGGGCACGCCGTGCACCAGCAGCTGGTCGTCCTGCCGCTCGGCATCCTCGCCCTCGCCGTCGCCTTCGACGTCGTCGGCCTGGTGACCGACGACGCGCGCCTCGCGTTCGCGGCCTACCTCATGATCGTGGTCGGCGTGGTCGTCGGCCTGGCGGCGTCGGTGTTCGGCCTGGTCGACTACCTCGCGATCCCGCGCGCCACCCGCGCCAAGCGGGTCGCGCTGCTGCACGGCGCAGGCAACGTCGCCGTGCTCCTGCTGTTCGCGCTCAGCGCGGTGCTGCGCGGCGGCTCGCCCGAGGACGTGGTCGGCGCCGGCGCGTTCGTGGTCGGCCTCGTCGCGCTCCTGCTCTCCGGCGCGACGGGCTGGCTGGGCGGCGAGCTCGTCGGCCGCCTCGGCGTCGGCGTGGACGACGACGCGGACCTGGACGCCCCCGCCCGGCTCACCACCGGCGTGCGGTTGTCCGGTGAGGAGGCGGCGCGATGAGGGCCATGACGTACCGCGGGCCGTACAAGATCCGCGTCGAGGAGAAGCCGATGCCGCGCATCGAGCACCCGAACGACGCGATCGTCCGGGTCACGACGGCGGCCATCTGCGGGTCCGACCTGCACCTGTACCACGGCATGATGCCCGACACCCGCGTCGGGTCGACGTTCGGCCACGAGTTCGTCGGCGTGGTGCACGAGGTCGGCCCGTCCGTGCAGCACCTCGCCGTCGGCGACCGGGTCATGGTGCCGTTCAACATCTACTGCGGGAGCTGCTTCTTCTGCGCCCGC
>DATGOB010000005.1:0-4806 GCA_036010205.1 Promicromonospora sp.
GTCTCCTCGCGTGGCGCGAACGGGCCATGTCCGGAGGCCCGCTCCCCGACGTCCGGGGCCGCGCGACCGTAGGACCACCCCCTGCGCGCGTCAACGGCACCCCGGTGTCGTCTCACATCGCAGACGCACGGCCCGACGGGGTCTCTCCCGAGGCGCGCGGGAACGGCAGCGGGGCCGTCGACTCCGCGGGGAACCGGGCGGGCCGGTCAGACGTCCCCGTACACACCCTCGAACACGTCGCGGTAGGCCGCGGCGAGGCGCAGCCCGTCGTGCCGTGCGGTGCCGTCGCCACGCCGCACCTGCCGCATGATGACGCGCGCCCCCATGGACGCCGCCGCCGCCTCGAGCGCTGCCACGTCCTCGACGGCGGACGGGTCGGCCAGCACCGCGTCGATGCGCAGCCCCGGGGCGTGCTTGTGCAGCGCCTCGAGGTGGTCGACGGCGGTCAGCCCCGCGGTCTCGCCGTGGTCGGCCGACAGGTTGAGCGTCACGCAGCGCCGCGCCTTCGTGGCGTGCAGCGCGTCCGCCAGAGCAGGGACGAGCAGGTGCACGAGCACCGACGAGTACCAGGAGCCGGGCCCGAGCACGACCCAGTCGGCGTCGAGCACGGCCTGGACCGCCTCGGGCAGCGCGGGCGGGTCCGCCGGCACGAGGCGGAGCTGCTCGATGCGTCCGTCGGTCACCGCGACCCGGCTCTGCCCGACGACGGTCTCCAGCGGCCGCTCCGGCTCCCCCGGGCCCGCCGCGTGCCGGACGTCCGCCTCCACGACGAGCGGCACGGACGCCATGGGCAGCACCCGCCCGCGGGCGCCGAGCAGGCGCCCGACCCAGTCCAGGCCCTCGACGGGGTCACCCAGGAGCTCCCACAGCGCCACGATGAGCAGGTTGCCCATCGCGTGGTTGTCGAGCTCCCCCGACGACGCGAAGCGGTGCTGGAGCATCGCGCTCCAGGTGCGCCCCCACTCCGAGTCGTCGCACAGCGCCGCGAGCGCCATCCGCAGGTCCCCCGGCGGCAGCACGTCGAGCTCGTCGCGCAGCCGACCGGACGAGCCGCCGTCGTCGGCGACGGTGACGACCGCCGTGAGGCGGTCCGACATGAGCCGCAGCGCGGACAGGCTCGCGGACAGCCCGTGGCCTCCGCCCAGCGCCACCACCGACGGGTTCTTGCTCCACTCGGGAGCCGGGACGTCGGGTACTCCGGGGGCGTGCGGGATCATTCGCGTCCCAGGTCCCGGGCCGAGACGGAGACGAGCTGGCCGCGGGCGCGCAGGCGCTCGGCGATGGCTTCGGAGATGGCCACGGAGCGGTGCTTGCCCCCGGTGCATCCCACGGCGATGGTCACGTAACGCTTCTCCTCGTTGAGGTAGCCGGCGAGCACCGGCGCCAGGGCGTCGACGTACCGGTCGATGAACTCGACGGCGCCGGGCCGGGCCAGGACGTAGTCGCGAACAGGCTGGTCACGACCGGTCAGGTGCCGCAACTCGGTGATCCAGTAGGGGTTGGCCAGGAACCGTACGTCCACCACGTGGTCCGCGTCCAGAGGGATGCCGTACTTGAACCCGAACGAGATCACGTTGATCCGCAGCTGCTGCTCGGCGTCGTGCGCGAGCCAGGACCGGATCTCGCGCGAGAGGTCGTGCACGGACAGGTCGGAGGTGTCGATCCGCAGGTCGGCGCGTGCTGCCAGCGTGGCCACCACGGCGCGCTCCTCGGCGATCCCGTCGAGGATGCGGCCGTCGCCCTGCAGCGGGTGGGGGCGGCGCACCTGCTCGAACCGGCGCACCAGCACCTCGTCGCTCGCGTCGAGGAACAGGATCCGGTAGGCGACGTCCGCCTCCGTCATGTGCACGAGCACCTTGTCGAGCTCGGAGAAGAACTCCCGGCCGCGCACGTCCACCACGACGGCCACGCGCTCGATGCTCGACCCGGTGGCCATGAGGTCGACCAGCGGGACCAGCATCATGGGCGGCAGGTTGTCGACCACGTACCAGTCGAGGTCCTCCAGCACGGCGGCGGCCCGGGTCCGGCCGGCGCCGGACATCCCGGTGATGATCAGCACCTGGGGCTCGCTGCGGTCGGGTCCGTGCGTGGCGGCCTCCACCTCGGCGATCCCGTCGGGCGCTGTGGTGGGCGAGGGCTCGGTGTTGCTCATGCCTCCAAGCATGCCAGCGTCAGCCCTTGAGAGCGGCAACGACCGCCTGCGCCGTCTTGTCCCCCATGCCGCGCACGCTCGCGATCTCGTCGACGCTCGCCGCCTTGAGCCGCTTGAGCGAGCCGAAGTGGGCGAGCAGCACCTTCTTGCGCGCCGGGCCGAGACCGGGCACGTCGTCGAGCACCGAGGCGGTCATGCCCTTGCTGCGCCGCCTGCGGTGCTGGGTGATCGCGAACCGGTGGGCCTCGTCGCGGACGCGCTGCAGCAGGTAGAGGCCTTCGCTGGAGCGCTGCAGGATGACGGGGTACTCCTCCCCCGGCAGCCAGACCTCCTCCAGGCGCTTGGCCAGACCGCACAGGGCGACGTCGGTGATGCCGAGCTCGTCCATCGCCTGCTTGGCGGCGGCGACCTGGGGCGGGCCGCCGTCGACCACCACGAGGCTCGGCGGGTAGGCGAAGCGGTTCCGGTCGCGCGCGTCGTCCGGCGCGACCTCGCCGCCCGGCAGCGTGCCGGCGGGATCGTCCGGGCCGGCGTCCTCACCCGTCGAGATCTCGACGTCGTTCGATCGGAGCCGGTCGGCGAGGTAGCGCCGGAACCGCCGGGTGATGACCTCGTGCATGGCCTCGGTGTCGTCGCGTGCGCCGTCGCCGTCCGACCCGCGGATGCTGAACGAGCGGTACTCGCTCTTGCGGGGCAGGCCGTCCTCGAACACGACCATCGACGCCGACTGGTAGGTGCCCTGCGTGTGCGAGATGTCGTAGCACTCGATGCGCAACGGCGCGGACTCGAGGTCGAGCGCCTCCTGGATCTCGCGCAGCGCCTGGCTCCGCGTGGTGAGGTCCCCCGCGCGCCGGGTGCGGTGCAGCATCAGCGCGTGCTCGGCGTTCTTGCGGACGGTGGCAGCGAGCTCCCTCTTGTCCCCGCGCTGCGGCACGCGGACGTCGACCCGGGCGCCGCGCAGACCGCTCAGCCAGGCGCCCACCTGGTCGAGGTCGGGGGGCAGCACCGGGACGAGCACCTCGCGCGGTACCGCGTCGCGCGCCTCGACCCCGCCGGTCTCCTCGACGGACCCGTACACCTGCTGCAGCAGGTGCTCGACGAGCTCGCCGTCGGTGACGTCCTCGACCTTCTCGACGACCCAGCCACGCTGACCGCGGATGCGCCCGCCCCGCACGTGGAAGACCTGGACCGCGGCCTCGAGCTCGTCGCCCACGAGGGCGAACACGTCGGCGTCCGTGGCGTCACCCAGCACGACGGCGTTCTTCTCCGTGGCCCGGCGCAGCGCCTCGATGTCGTCGCGCAGGCGGGCCGCCTGCTCGTACTCCATCTCGGCCGCCGCCTCCTGCATACGCTTCGTCAGGCGGCGCTCGAACTTGGCTGTGTCGCCGGCCATGAAGTCGCAGAAGTCCATGACCAGCGCACGGTGGTCCTCGACGCTGATGCGGCCGACGCACGGCGCGGAGCACTTGTCGATGTACCCCAGCAGGCACGGCCGGCCCGACTGCCCGGCCCGCTTGTACACGCCGGCCGAGCACGTGCGGATCGGGAACACCCGCAGCAGCAGGTCGAGGGTCTCTCGGATCGCCCAAGCATGCCCGTAGGGGCCGAAGTAGCGAGTGCCCTTGCGCTTGGCGCCGCGCATCACCTGCGCCCGCGGCACCTCCTCGCCGAGCGTGACCGCGAGGTACGGGTACGACTTGTCGTCGCGATACTTGACGTTGAACCGCGGGTCGTACTGCTGGATCCAGGTGTACTCGAGCGCGAGCGCCTCGACCTCGGTGCCGACCACCGTCCACTCGACGGACGCCGCCGTGGTGACCATGCGCTGCGTACGCTCGTGCAGGTGCGCCACGTCCTGGAAGTAGCTGTTCAGGCGCTGACGCAGGTTCTTCGCCTTGCCGACGTAGATGACACGGCCGTGCTCGTCGCGGAACCGGTAGACACCGGGCGACGTCGGGATCTCACCCGTCCTGGGCCTGTAGGTAGCTGGATCCGCCATGGCACCAACCTATGCGCTGCCACTGACACGCCGTGGCAGCGCCGACCCGCGTCGCGCGTCAGGCGGCCACGTGCAGCGGCGTGGGCTCGACCCGCACCGGGAAGTTGACCGAGCGCGCGATGAAGCACATGGCGTGCGCCTTGTGGTGCAGGGCGTCCACGTGCTCGTCCGTGGCGAGCTCGCCGGCGTCGACGGTGACTCTCGGGTGCAGCGTGACGTCGGTGAACGCGCCCTCGCCGCGCGCCTCGACCCGCATGGTGCCGGTCGCCGCGTCGGTGTACTCGCGCACGACCAGGCCCGACTCGGCGGCCAGATGGAGGAACCACAGCATGTGGCACTGGCTCAGGCTCGTGACGAACAGCTCCTCCGGGCTGTTCCGCTCCGGGTCACCACGGAACGCCGGGTCGGCCGAACCGAGCAGCGGCGGCTTGTGGGGCAGGTCGATCTCGTGGTCCCGCGAGTAGGAGGTGTACGAGGACGTCCCCTTGTCGCCCGCGCCCGTCCAGCGCACCGTCACGGCGTAGTCATGCGTGGCTCCGCTCATGGGGACACCCTAGGCGGCGCGCGAACCGGAGGCCATGGGCGCGCGCCTGTCCACAGACATCACCGGTGCGATGGCGCGAGCAGGCTAGAGGTCTGAGGATAGAGGTGCCCG
>DATGOB010000006.1:0-10938 GCA_036010205.1 Promicromonospora sp.
AGGTGGGGGGCTTTTTCGTACCCTCTCCGCAGCATCCTCCCCGCGCCGGGCCACCGGCGCGAGGGCCCTCTTGCTGTGCCGGTGATCGCGCTACGACGTACGCGGCAACGGCCCGCCCGCCTGCTCCTCGCCCGGCAGCACCTTCCACAGCTCGGTGCGCGAGCGGACACCGAGCTTGGTGAACACCTTCCGCAGGTGCCACTCGGCGGTGTGCGAGCTGATGAACAGCCGCGCGCCGATCTCGCGGTTGGTGAGCCCGTCGCGCGCCAGCTGTGCGACGTTGCGCTCCTGGTCGGTGAGCTCGATGAACGGCCCGCGCGGCCTCAGCCTCTCCCCCGTCGCGGCCAGCTCTGCGCGTGCGCGGTCGCCGTACCCCTGCATCCCGCACTCCGCGAACACGGACTCGGCGGCGCGCAGCTGCACGCGCGCGTCGACACGGCGGCCCTGCCTGCGCAGCATCTCGCCGTACAGGAGCTGGCTCCGGGCGCGGAGGATCGGCACGCGGATCTGCTCGAAGCCGGAGATCGCGCGCAGGTACTGGGTCTCGGGGTCGTCGACACCGTGCAGGGCCCGGACGAGCGCCATGAGAGCCGTCGCCCACGGGCTGTCGCCCACCGGCTCGACCACCGTGCGCAGGCGCTCGACCGCCTCCGCGCAGACCTCCCGGTCGCCGAGGTGCGCGGCCGCCTCGACGACCTCGAGCATCGTCCGCATGGCGTGGCCGAGCTCGTGGACGTACGGCATCTCCTCGCGCGCCGACGCCAGCGCTTCCTCGTACCGGCCCGCACCGTTGTAGACCACGGCCTCTGCCATGTTGGCGACGGTCAGGGCGTAGCCCTCGCCCCGGGCGTAGGCGTCGGCACGCAGCTGCGGCGCCCTGCTCTCGACCTCGTCGACGTGACCCCGGTAGGCGGCGAGGAAGATCCGCCCGTACAGCGGCAGCGGGTGGCCCGTGACGGAGAGGATCGTGTCGATGTCGTCGCAGATCTCCTCGGCACCGTCGAGCCGTCCGTCGAACGTACGGGCGACCATCAGCAGGTTGAGCGCCATGGGCAGCACCGTCAGCACGCCGCCGTCCCGGGCGAGCCGGACCTGCCGCTCGGCGAGCATCCTGAGGCCGTCGGCGTCCCAGATGTCCTGCGCCGCCCGGCCCGCGAACCACATCCAGGCGAGGGCCCGGTGGTCGGACGGCGACGCGCTCGCGAAGGCCGTGATCGCACGGCGCACCGTGGGCAGCGCGAGCGACGGCCCGCCCAGGGCGAGCTGCGCCTGGCCGCGGAGGATCAGGTCCGGAGCGCTCTCGGCCGTGCCGTCGGCCGTCGACGACATGATCGCCTCCGCGATCTCCTGCACGGCTCCCGGTTCGCCCAGCCGGCCGGCGTAGACCGCAGCGGAGAGCGCCTGCATGTACGTGTCCCGTGCGAGCGCCCCGTCGTGCGGTTCGAGCGCCTGTGCGGCGGCGAGCAGTCTCCGCGGGGCACTCCGGTCACGCCGGAGCGCGTACTCGCACCGGGCCCGCAGCCGGGCCAGGAGCGCGGCATGCGGCGGGCCGAGTGCGTCGTCGCGCGTCTCGTCGAGCAGGCGCAGGGCGTCGTCCGGTGCCCCCGCGTCCAGCGTCGACTCCGCGGCGGCGACCAGCCGGTCCACGCGGGTGGCGGGGTCGGGGGTGAGGTGGGCCGCCCGGGTGAGGAAGGCGGCGGTGGCCGCGACACCCCCGCGGGCGCGGGCGCGCTCGGCCGACTCCACGAGGTCGGCCGCGACCTGCTCGGTGGGCTCGATCGTCGCGGCCGCGCGGTGCCAGGCGCGGCGGTCCGGGTCCCGCTCGGCACAGGTCGCCTCGGCGAGGGCCGAGTGCACGGCGCGCCGCTCGGCCGGGGACGCCGACCGGTAGACCGCGGAACGGATGAGCGGGTGCCGGAACCGGATCCTGCCGGAGACGACGAGGGCGTCCGTCTGCTGCGCCACCTCCACGTCCTCCGGCTCGAGGCCCAGGCGCGCGCTCGCCCGCCACAGCAGGCCGGGGTCGCCTGTGGGATCCGCGGCGGCGAGCAGCAGCAACGTCCGGGTCTGCGCCGAGAGGTCCTCCAGACCTGCCAGCAGGCTGCGTTCGATGCGGCGCTCGAGCGACACCGTGCCCGCGAGCGCGTACCCGCCGGCCAGGTCCGAGCCGACCGAGCGGGGCAGCTCGCGCAGGGCGAGCGGGTTGCCGCGGCACTCGACGAGCAGCTGGTCGAGCACCCGCCGGTCCATCGTGCCGGGTAGCGCCCGGCCCAGCAGCGCACGCGCGTCGGCGTCGCCCAGGCCGGTCACCGACAGCTGCGGCAGGTCGGCGAACCGGTCCTGCGGCCTGCGCATCGCCAGCACCATCGCGACCCGCTCGGTCGAGAGCCGGCGCGCCACCGAGGCGACGGCGCTCGCCGAGGCCTCGTCCAGCCACTGCGCGTCGTCGACGACGCACAGCAGTGCACCGTCGCCGGCCGTCCGCGTCAGCAGGTCGCGGACGCCGAGCCCGAGGTGGAGCGGGTTGGGCGGCTCCGCGACGCGCATGCCGAAGGCGGACTCGACCGCCTCGCGCCGCGGGCCGGGCAGCTCGACGGACGGCGTCAGCAGGTGTCCGCACAGGAGCTGGAGCGAGGCGAACGTCAGCTCGACCTCGCTCTCGGAGGCGATCATGCGCTCGACGCGGACGTCGGGTGGGACGCCGGCCACCAGCTCGTCCAGCAGTGCTGTCTTGCCGATCCCCGCCTCACCGGTCAGGACGACGGTCCCGCCGCTCCCGGCGCGCGCGCGAGCGACCAGGTGCTGCAGCCGGGTCAGCTCCTGGGCCCGGCCCAGGAGACCGCGGGACGGTGGCACCGTCCCAGCGTATCTCCGCGCCGTCGCGTACCCGGGGGCGAACTTCGGCCACGAGCAGCCGTTCCAGGACGCCGAGCTCACCGGCGCGGCTCGCCGCGAGGAGCGCGACGACGAGGCGACGCCAGGTCCACGGGTCCACGTCCGTCCGTTCGACGCCGCTCGCGAGGCGCGCCCGCGCGCGGCTGACGAGCTGGCGTGCGTTCACCGGGCTGGTCCGCAGCAGCCGCGACACGTCGGCGTACGGGTAGTCGAACAGGCCCCGCAGCACGTAAGCGGCCAGCTCCGCCGGTGTGAGACGCCGGAGGAGCACGGCGACCGCCTCCGCGACGGCACGCGACCGGTCGGTCCGCTCGAACGGGTCCGGCGCGGTGCCCCTCGACCCGCCGCTCGTCTCGCCGGCTGACGCGTCGGTCGGGACCTCGTGCCTGCGGGGTGCGGACCGGACGACGTTGATCGCCAGGCGGGTGGCCGTCGTGGTGAGGAACGCCTCGGGGTTGCGGATGCCGGCCTTGTCGGTGCGCTGCCACCGCAACCAGGCCTCCTGCACCACGTCCTCCGCGGACGAGAGGTCACCGCGGGTGACGCGACACGCGATGCGGAACAGGCGCGGGCGCTGCGAGAGGAAGAACGAGACCGTCTCGTCCGCCTCGGTCGGTGCGTCCATGGCGGACTCCTTCGGTGGGCGACGGCCGCCGGCGGGGCGACGGATCCACCGTTCGCCCGCTGGCCCCCTCGTCGCGCCACGGAGGTGCGTGGTCGCGCCCGTGGTACCCCCGCGGTGGCCGCGTGGGCTCCCCCGTGGTGCGCCGGCCGATGTCACGCGCCGGTACGGCACACGGTCGATCGGTGCGACGGCGTCCGCCGTCCCGCGGCCCCGTCGGTCCGCGGCCCGCCTCGCCCTGGAGACCTCTCATGACCACGTCACGACAGCCCGCAGGGACGGGCGGCACCGCAGTCCTGCCCAGAGAGGAAGAACCATGAACAATTCCCACCTCGAGCCCGAGGCGCAGGCGATCGCCGACGCCACGGCCAACCCGCCGTACCTCTACGAGCTGACCCCGGAGGCGGCACGCAAGGTCCTGGACGACCTCCAGGACCTGCCCGTCCCGCGACCCGAGGCCGAGGAGGAGTGGGTCCTGGTCCCGGCCGGCGTCGGTGACGTCCGGGTCCGGGTCGTCCGGCCGGTCGGGAGCACGGGTCCCCTGCCCGCCGTGCTCTACATGCACGGCGGCGGCTGGGTGCTCGGCAACGCCGGCACGCACGACCGGCTGGTGCGCGACCTCGCCACGGGTGCGGACGTCGCCGTCGTCTTCGTCGAGTACGACCGGTCGCCGGAGGCGCGCTACCCGGTCGCTGTCGAGCAGGGCTACGCCGCCGCCCGGTGGGTCAGGGCACACGGCGCCGAGCACGGCATCGACCCGGCGCGCCTCGCGGTCGCCGGTGACTCGGTGGGCGGCAACATGGCGGCCGCGCTGACGATCCTCGCCAAGCAGCGGGGTGACGTCTCGTTCGTGCACCAGTCGCTGTACTACCCGGTGACCGACGCCGCCCAGGACACCGCCAGCTACGCCGAGTTCGCCGACGGGCCGTTCCTCCTGGCCAGGTCGATGGCGTGGTTCTGGGACGCCTACCTGCCGGACGTGTCCCGGCGCGCGGAGATCACGGCGTCGCCGCTGCGCGCCACCCTCGACGACCTCGCGGGGCTGCCGGAGGCGTTCGTGGTCGTGGACGAGAACGACGTCCTGCGCGACGAGGGCGAGGCGTACGCGCGCCGCCTCGCCGAGGCGGGCGTCCGGACGACGTCGGTCCGCTACAACGGCACGCTCCACGACTTCATGATGCTCAACCCGCTGCGGCCGTCCGCCGCCACGAGCGGCGCGATCGCTCAGGCCGTCGCGGTCCTCCGCGCGGCCCTCCACGGCCGCTGAGCGGCCGCCCACCACCGAACAGCAAGGAGAATCCCATGAACACCCCCATCCAGGAGCCTGCGGTCGTGCTGGTGCACGGCGCGTTCGCCGAGTCGGCGAGCTGGGACGGCGTCATCGCCCGCCTGCAGGAGCTCGGCGTCGAGGCGGTCGCCGTCGCCAACCCGCTGCGGAGCGTGGCGGGCGACGCGGCGTACGTCCGCGACGTCGTCGCAGGCCTCGGCCGCCCCGTCCTGCTCGTCGGTCACTCCTACGGCGGCATCGTCATCACCGAGGCGGCGGCGGGCGACCCCGCGGTGCTCGGTCTCGTCTACGTGTCGGCGTTCGCACCCGACCACGGCGAGAGCGCGCTCGAGCTCTCGACCCGTCAGCCGGGCAGCACGCTGGGCGACGCGCTCACGGCCTACCCGGTGTCGACCGGCGGCAACGAGCTGGCCATCCGCCTCGACAGGTTCGGCGAGCAGTTCGCTGCCGACGTCTCGGAGTCCCTCGCACGCACCATGGGCCGCACCCAGCGGCCCGTGACCGAGCGGGCCCTCGCCGAGGGCCTGCCGACCCAGGCACCGGCCTGGCGGACACTGCCGTCGTGGTTCGTCTTCGGCGACCAGGACCGCAACATCCCGCCTGCGGAGCTGCGAGCCGAGGCACGGCGGGCGGGCGCGCGCACGATCAACGAGGTCGCGGGCGCGTCCCACGCGATCACCGTCTCCCGGCCGTCCGAGGTCGCCGGCACCGTGCTCGAGGCGCTCCGGGAGCTGCGGAACGGAGCCGCCGCAGCCTGACCGGCGGAGGCGTCCACCACGCCCCGGGCGGGGCCGTCACCCGGCCACCCGCCCGGGGTCACCGCGGCCCGGCGCCCCGGCGGTAGGCGCTCGGCGAGACCCCGACGACGCGGGTGAACGCGACACTGAGCGCGCTCTCGGACCCGTACCCCACCGCCCGCGCGACCGTCGCGAGCGGCACGGACCCCTCGCGCAACCGCCGGGCAGCGAGCTCGATGCGCCACCGGGTGAGGTAGTCCAGCGGTCCCGTGCCCACCGCCGTCGTGAACCGGGCCGCGAGGGTGGAGCGCGAGACCGACGCCCGCTCCGCCAGCTCGGCCACGGTCCAGGGGTGCGCGGGATCCGCGTGCATCCGGGCGAGAGCGACGGCGACGACCGGGTCGGTCAGCCCCCTGAGCCACCCCGACGTGGCGGCAGGGTCGCGGGCAAGGTGCACGCGCAGCACGTGGACGAGCATGACCGCGGCGAGGTGCCCGGCCACGACGCCGGAGGCCATCGGCCGGTCGGTGAGCTCGGCCTCGATCTCCGCGAGCGCCCACTGCACCGTCTCGGCGCCCCGCGTGTCCGCGGGGACGTGGACGACCGGCGGCAGCCCGTCGAGCAGGAGCCGGCGGGCCCGCTCCGCGAAGGTGAACCCGCCCCCGAGCATGAGCACGTCGTCCCCGTCGCCGACGCGTGCGAGCCCGGCCTCCGCCCGGGCGAACACCGGTCCCGCGTCGGCCGGGACCACGCCCGGTCCGCTGCGCAGCACGAACGGTACGGGCCGTGTGAGGAGGTAGCAGTCCCCTGGCGCCAGCTCGATCGGCTGTCCGCCGCCCTCGACCTCCAGCACGCACGAGCCCCGTCGGACGGCGTTGAACTTGATGCCGTCCGGGGCGTCGAACCGCAGCGCCCAGTCGCCGCCTGCGGCGAGCCGGGCGGACAGGTGGCCGCGGGGTTCCAGCAGCGTCAGGACGTCTTCCAGAGGATCCACCGCGCTCCCCTCGCTCGTCTGCGGAAGTGGACGATGACAAAAGCATTCCGGACGCTGGCCCATAGATCGTCCAGCCCGGTCATCCTAGCCTGGCCGGTGTCCCGTCGACCGAGAAGAGAGCACGACATGGCAGCCGACGACACCCGGCGCACGACCACCCCGTTCACCCGCGACGCCACCGCCGAGGAGGTGCTGGAGGGCATCGACCTTCGAGGGCGGCGTGCGGTGGTCACGGGAGGTGCCTCGGGCCTGGGCGCCGAGACCGTGCGTGCGCTCGCCGCGGCCGGGGCGGACGTCACGATCGCCACGCGGCGACCTCAGGCCGCCGACCGCCTGCTCGCCGACCTGGTCGCCCGCAGCGCCCGCGGCCGGGTCCGGGTCGCTCGGCTCGACCTGGCCGACCTGTCCTCCGTCCGGCGCTTCGTCGATGCCTGGGAGGGGCCGCTGGACGCGCTCGTCGCCAACGCGGGCATCCTCGCTCTGCCCGAGCGCACCCTCACGCCGTACGGGTGGGAGCTGCAGCAGGCGACCAACTACCTCGGGCACGTCGCGCTGGCCACGGGGCTGCGCCCGGCCCTCCGGGACGCCGGCGACGCGCGGGTCGTCGTGGTGAGCTCCGGCGCCCACCTCACCGCGCCCGTCGACCTGGACGACCCGGGCTACGCGCGTGCGGCCTACGACCCCTGGGTGGCGTACGGCCGGTCGAAGTCCGCGGGCATCCTGTTCACGGTCGGTGCGCGCCGCTGGGCCGCCGACGGCGTCACCGCCACGTCGGCCAACCCCGGCTACGTCCTGACCGGCCTGCAGCGCCACGTGGACGACGACACGATGCGCGCCCTCGGCGTCATGGACGACGACGGCACCCTGACGCCGCTGCCGTACTACAAGACACCGGCGCAGGGGGCCGCGACCGCCGTGCTGCTGGCCGCCTCGCCGCTCGTGGCAGGGGTGACGGGCCGCTACTTCGAGGACAACCAGGAGGCGACGACGGTCCGGGACGACGACGTCAGGGCGGGCGCCGTGTCCGGTGGCGTGGCGGAGCACGCGCTCGACCCGGACAGGGCGGACCGTCTGTGGCAGCACACCACCCGCGTCCTCGAGGACGCATGACCCACCCCGCGCCGTTACGCTCGCCGAGTCAGCCGTGGACGGCGAGGAAAGCTTCGAGGATGCGTTCGTGGGCCGCCACCCGCAGGTACGGGTCCTGCCTCGTCGCGCTGTGCGCGGTCCCGTTGCTCCTGACCGCTCGCGGCGCCGGCACGACGCTGGTGGACACCGACACGCTCCCAGGGTCGAGAAGACCGCCGACGGCGGCATGGGCGCACCCGGCACCGGCTGGTGCGACGCGCTCGGCCGCCTGCAGACGACGGCGCTGTCGAACGCCGCGGACGGGACCTCCGGCGAGCAGTACGTCCTCGAGAACGGTGACGTCGTCGGCGCCACCGTCTTCGTTCCCGGGAGCGGGGCCTACCCGGATGCCGCCTCGATGCTCGAGGCCGTCGAGGAGGCCATCGGCGAGTGCACGGCCGACGCCGAGCGGGGCGGCTACGGCGAGGCGACCGCGGAACCGATCGGCAGCCTCCCGGGCGGGGCCGTCGGCCACACCTTCACGAGCAGGTCGTCGGATCCCGTCGAGGTCGGCAGCATCGCGTTCGCGGAGACCGAGGACGGACGTCTCGTCGGCGTCGGCGTGACGCACACCGGGAGCGGCGAGGCGTCCGTAGCGGTGGCGGACCTCCTGGGCACGGCGCTCGAGCGAGCCGCCTAGGCGCCCGGCCGCAGGACGAGGCGCACGCGCGCCGCGTCCCCGCTCTCCAGGCGGGCGTGCGCCTGCGCCGCCTGCGACAGCGGGAGCTCCTCGACCGGGCGTGACGTCAGGGCGCCGTCGGCCACGAGCCGGTTGACGTGCTCCGCCGCCGCGGCCAGGTCCGCCGTCGTCGCGTTGCTGATCGCGAACCCCTCGATCCGTCCGTCCCGGGTGTAGAGCGGGCCCACCGGCAGACGCGGGCGGGCGGACAGCCCGGCGAGGAGCACGATCCGCCCCCGCGGCGCCAGGAGGTCGACCGCGAGGTCGAGATCGTGCCGACCCGACGTGTCCAGGTGCACGTCCACGCCCTGTGGCGCGGCGGCCCGCAGGAGGTCGGCGTGGCGCGGGTCGCGGTAGTCGACGGCCACGGCCGCCCCGAGCGCGCGGCACACGTCGAGGTCCGCGGCGGCGGCGGTGGCGACGACGCGCCCACCGGCCCGCGCCGCGACCACCGTCGCGGCTCGCCCCACGTTGCCCGCCGCGCCCGCGACGAGGACCGTCTCCCCCGCCCTGAGCCGGCCGTGGACCGCCAGGGCGAGGTACGCGGTCGCCGCCGGGTGCACGACCGAGACGAGGGAGACAGGGTCCGCGCCCGGTGGTACGTGGTAGAGCCGGTCCGCCGGGACGACGGCAAGCTCGGCGGCCGCGCCCTGCCGCCCGGCGTGCCCGAGGCTGTTCGTCCAGACCCGGTCGCCCGCACCGAAGCCGGTGACGCCCGCCCCGCACTCCACGACGCGGCCGACGAGGTCCCGCCCGACCACGAAGGGGAACGGGACCGGCGTCCGGTAGGCACCGGACCGGACGAAGGTGTCCACCGCGTCGACGGCCACCGCCTCGACCTCGACCAGCACGTCGGACGGACCGGGGCGAGGATCCGGCAACGACCCGTACCGGATGGTGTCGGCGGCACCGAGCCGCTGGACGTAGGCAGCCTTCATCGTTCCTCTCCTTCTCGCGGGCGTACCGCAGCGCGTGGGCGCCTCGCGGCCCGCTGCCTCCACCGACCGGGACGGTGTGCGGGATGTGACAGCAGGCCCTGGTGCCGGCCGTCCTGGAGTTGACTGTCCTAGAGTTGACCGTCATGGAGCGACTCGCGTCCCGATGATCCCCGACCCGCCCCCCGCCGACCGTCTGGCCGACGAGTGGCCGCAGCACCGCCCCGCGGTGTTCGGCGCCGCCTACCGCATCCTCGGCTCGGTCGCCGACGCCGAGGACGTGACCCAGGACGTCTGGCTGCGCGCGGCCGGCGCCGACCTCGACGAGGTGCGCAACCTGCGCGCGTGGCTCGTGACGGTCGCGGCCCGGCGCGCGTACGACGTCCTCACGAGCGCCCGCGCACGACGCGAGCGGTACGTGGGCCCCTGGCTCCCCGAGCCGCTGCTGACCGGACCCGACGCCTCCGAGCCGGTGCTCGTCGACGAGTCGGTGTCCACGGCGCTGCTCCTGGTGATGGAGCAGCTGACGCCGCCGGAGCGGGTCGCGTTCGTGCTGCACGACGTCCTCGACCTCGACTTCGCCGCGATCGCCGAGGTCCTGGGCGTGTCGGCGCAGGCGGCACGCCAGCACGCCTCGCGGGCGCGCCGTCGCGTGCGTCGCGCCGCGAGCGACCGGGCCTACGCGGGCCGCGAGGAACGCACGCGGCTGCTGCGGGCGTTCAAGGCCGCGTACGAGTCCGGCGACCTGGCCGGCCTGGTGCGGCTGCTGGACCCGGACGTCGTCTACACGACCGACGGCGGCGACCAGGTGCATGCCGCGCGCAAGCCGATCGTCGGCGGCGCGCGCGTCGCCGAGGTCATGGTGCGGGTCGGTGGCCGTCTGCGGCCGGACCGGATCGACCTCGTCGAGGTCGGCGGCGAGCCGGCGCTGCGGTTCGTCCGCGGCGGCGCCGTGTTCTCCGTCGACACCGTCGAGATCCGCGACGGCCGCATCACGGCCTACCGGCGGGTGCTGAACCCCGACAAGCTCGCCCACGTGTAGCTGTCACATCCCGGGGTGCCGTCTCGTCTCCCTGTCGCACGGCACGACGAACCGACCTCAGGGAGAACACCACCCATGTCGAACGCAGACCGTATCGCCCTCGGCACGCAGCACCCCGGCCCCTACCGGGCGCTGCTCGACGCCTCGGCGAAGGCGGAGAAGAGCTGGACGGACGCAGGCCTCGATCCCCTGCTGATCGAGCTGGTGCGGCTTCGCGCCTCCCAGATCAACGGGTGCGCCTTCTGCCTGCGCATGCACACCCGGGACGCCCTGACCAAGGGCGAGGACCCCGACCGGATCGCCGTCCTGCCGGCCTGGGCGGAGTCGGCCTACTTCTCGGACGTCGACCGCGCAGCGCTCGAGCTGACCGAGGCCATCACCCGCGCGCCCGACGGCCACGTCCCCGACGCCCTCCACGCGAGCGCCACCGCCGTCCTGACGGCCGAGCAGGTGTCCGCGGTGGCCTGGGTGGCGATCGTCATCAACGCGCTCAACCGGGTGGCGATCACCAGCCGGTACCACGTCGGGCCCTGAGCCGGGAGCCGGGACGGGGCCCTCGGGACGCCCGAGGGCCCCACCCCCCGGTCAGCGCGGCGGCGCCACCGGGACCGCCGTCGC
>DATGOB010000007.1:0-20561 GCA_036010205.1 Promicromonospora sp.
CTGCCGTCGACGCTGTTGCCCGGCGTCGACACTGTCTACTCAGCGCAACACGTCTGCGGGAGCGCCGCGCGTCCGGGTCGTCGTGACCTGGACGTTCGTGCACACCCAGCACCCGCACCGGCCTCGCGCCGCCCGCGCGCCGGCAGGGCACAATACGGACCATGACACAGCCGTCACGCGGGCACGTCGCCGTGCTCGTCAACCCCGTCTCGGGACGCGGAGCAGGGGAGCGGGCCGGGCGGGTCGCGGCGGACCGGCTGCGGGACCGGGGGTGCGACGTGCGCGTCCACCAGGGCACGTCCGCGGCGGAGACGGTCGCCCTCGGCCGCCGCGCGGTCGAGGAGGGGCCGGACGCGCTCGTGGTCGTCGGCGGCGACGGCACGGTCGCCGCGGTGCTCGGCCCCGTGCTCGACTCGGGTGTCCCGCTCGCCGTGGTGCCCGGCGGCACCGGCAACGACCTCGCGCGCGAGCACGGCATCCCCCTGGGCGACGCCGCCGCGGCGGCCGACCTCGTGCTCGACGGCGTCCGCCGCCGGGTCGACGCGGGCACCGTGACGGCGGCGGACGGCGCGGTGCGGCACTTCGTCACCGTGCTGTGCGCGGGGCTCGACTCGCTGACCAACGAGCGCAGCAACCGCATGCGCCGCCCGGCGGGCCCCGCCCGGTACACCGTCGCCGTCTACCTGGAGTGGCTGCGGCTGCGGACCCGCGCGTACCGGGTGCACCCCGTCGGTGCGCCCCCGGTGGTCGAGGACGGGTACCTGCTCGCCGCGGGGCTCACGCGGTTCTACGGCGGGGGCGTACCGATCTGCCCTGACGCCGACCCCGCGGACGGGCTGCTCGACCTCACGCTCCTGCGGGCGGTCGGGCGGTTCCGGGTGCTCGCGTACGACCGCCGGATCAAGGCGGGCACGCACACCCGGCGGCCCGACGTCACGACGCTGCGCTCGTCCGCCGTCCGGATCGAGGGGCCGGCCGGGCTGGTGGCGTACGCGGACGGCGAGCCTGCCGGGCACCTCCCGCTCACGGTGGAGGCGCACCGGGAGGCGCTGACGCTCTGCGTGCCCGGGCTCAGGCCGACGTGAGGTCGCTCGCGACGAGCCGCAGCTCGCGGCGGGCGTGCTGCGGCACGACCTCGTCCGGCACCGTGAGGCCGACGGCCCACGACGGCGAGCCCTGCCTGCGCGGCACGAGGTAGGCCGCGCACGTGATGCCGTCGCGGAACTCGCCGTGCTCCTCGACCACGGTGTCGGGCCGCATCCGGGCCAGCTGCGAGTCGAGCGCCGAGATGTCCGTGGCCGTCCGGGGCGTGAACTTGCGCATGCCCGCGTCGACGACGAGCTCGTGGCGCTCGCGGCGCGACATGCCCAGCAGCAGCGCCTTGCCGAGCGCGGTGGCGTGGGCCGACACGTCGAGGCCCCGCTCGAGGTCCTCGACGTACGGCGAGCCGGGCGCCTCGGCGTAGTCGACGATCACGACGCGCCCCGCGCTGATCCGGCCCAGGTAGGCGCTGAAGCCCGTGCTCTGGGCGAGGTGGCGCAGCACCTCGCGGGTGTCGGGGCCGCGGCCGAGCGAGCCGAGCTGCTCGTAGAAGCGGTTGCTGATCTGCTCGCCGACGTCGTAGGTGCCGTCCTTGAGGCGCGCGACGTAGCCGGCGTAGGCCAGGGTGCGGACCAGGTGGTAGGTGGTCGAGAGGTTGAGGCCGCTGCGCCGGGCGATGGCCTTGACCGGGAGCCCCGGTGTGCGTGTCACCACCTCGAGCACCCGCAGGGCGCGAGCCACGCTCTGCACCAGGTCGTCCGGGCGTTCCCGCTCGGCGTACAGAGTCACGTGCCCCCCTTGCTCGGCGAAGGTCTTCGTCGATTCGGCTCGTCGATCGCTGGGTCGTCGATGGCTGGTCGGGATGGTCTCGACAGGGTGGTGCGAGGATGCGACAGTGTATGCCCTCGCGGACATCGTAGCCATGGCACGGCCCGTGGTCACGCACGCTAGGTTGCGCACGTGAGCGAGGAGGGTCACATGCGGATCGGCATACCGGACGACGGCGGGGCGCTGGTGCCCGCCACCCCCGCGACGACCGGCCGGCTGGTCGGCCTCGGGTACGACGTCGTGGTCGCGGCGGGAGCCGGGGCGGGTGCGGGCTTCCCGGACGCGGCGTACGAGGCGGCGGGCGCCGTCGTGGTGCCCGGCGAGGAGGCATGGGCCGCCGACGTCGTCGCCGTGACCCGCGCACCCGTGAACCTCGACGAGCCGGGACCCGCCGCGCTGCGCCCCGGCGCCGTGCTCGTCGCTCAGATGGCGCCCGCCGCGCGGCCGGAGCTCCTGCGCGAGCTCGCCGCCCGCGGCGTCACCGCGCTCGCGCTCGACGCCGTCCCGCGCATCTCGCGCGCCCAGTCGCTCGACGTGCTCAGCGCGCTCTCCAACGTCGCGGGCTACCGCGCCGTGGTCGAGGCGGCGGCCGAGTTCGGCGGGATGTTCTCCGGCCAGGTCACCGCGGCGGGCACGACGCCGCCCGCCACCGTCTTCGTCATCGGCGCGGGCGTCGCCGGGCTCGCCGCCATCGGCGCGGCGAGCAGCCTCGGTGCGCAGGTGCGGGCCTTCGACGTGCGCCCGGAGGCGGCCGAGCAGATCGAGTCCATGGGCGCCACCGTCGTCCGCGCCGACGCCGCGGCACAGCAGGTCAGCACCGACGGCTACGCGTCCGCGCTGACCGCCGACCAGGAGGCCGCCGCGCTGCGCGCCTACGCGGCCGAGACGGCGCGCGCCGACGTCGTGATCACCACCGCCCTCGTGCGCGGCACCGCGCCCACCACCGTCACCGCCGAGATGGTCGCAGCGATGCGGCCCGGCAGCGTCGTCGTCGACCTCGCGGCGCCCGGCGGGGGCAACTGCGAGCTCACGGTGCCCGGCGAGCGTGTGGTCAGCGACGACGGCGTCGTCGTGCTCGGGTACACCGACCTGCCCGACCGCATGCCCCGGCACACCTCCGAGCTGCTCGGCACCGCCGTCGCCAACCTCCTCGCCCTCGTCACACCCGGGCGCGACGGGCGGCTCGTGCTCGACCTCGACGACGTCGTCGTGCGCGGCATGACCGTCGCGACCGGCGGCGAGGTGCTGTGGCCGCCCCCGCCCGTCGCGGTGTCGGCGGGTACCACCCCCGAGCCCGCGGCGGCACCCGCACCAGCGCCCCCGCCGCGCCGACGGCCCGCGCTCCGCGCCGTCCTCACCGGGGTCGCCGCGGTGCTCGGTGCGCTCGCCGTCGCCGCCTCGCCCGCCGAGCAGGCCGCGCACTTCACGGTGCTGGCGCTCGCGGTCGTCGTCGGGTTCTACGTGATCTCGCACGTCACGCACGCCCTGCACACGCCGCTCATGTCCCAGACCAACGCGATCTCCGGGATCATCCTGGTCGGCGGCATGCTGCAGATCGGCTCGGCCGACCCGGTGGTGACCACGCTCGCCGTGCTCGCCTCGGCCGTCGCGAGCATCAACATCTTCGGCGGGTTCCTCGTGACGCACCGCATGCTCGGCATGTTCCGGCGGGGCCCCGGCCCGGCGGGCGCGGCCACGGACGGGGGTGCGCGATGACCGCGGAGTCGGTGGTCCAGGCGCTCTACCTCGTCGCGGGCGTGCTGTTCGTGCTGTCGCTGGCCGGCCTCTCCCGGCAGGAGACCGCGCGGCGCGGCGCGGCGCTGGGCATGGCGGGCATGGGGCTCGCGCTCGCCGCGACCGTCGCGCTCTCGCTCGCGCGGTCCGAGCGGCCGGTCGGCGTCACGGCCGCCCTCATCCTCCTCGTGCTCCTCGTCGGTGCCGCGGTGGGCACCTGGCGCGCCCGGACGGTCGAGATGACGCAGATGCCGGAGCTCATCGCGTTGCTGCACTCGTTCGTCGGCGCCGCGGCCGTGCTCGTGGGCTTCGGCTCCTACCTCGGCGGGGGCCCCGGGCCGACGGACGGCGACACCGTGCACCTCGTCGAGGTGTTCCTCGGCGTGCTCATCGGCGCCGTGACGTTCACGGGGTCCGTCGTCGCGTTCGGCAAGCTCTCGGCGCGGCTGCGTTCCTCGCCGCTGCTGCTGCCCGGCCGCAACGCGCTCAACCTCGCGGCGCTCGTCGCGTGCGGTGGCCTCCTGTGGTGGTTCCTCGCCGTGCCCGGCACCGGGCTCGTGCCGCTCGTGCTCATGACGCTCGTCGCGCTCGCCCTCGGCTGGCACCTCGTGGCGGCGATCGGCGGGGGCGACATGCCCGTCGTCGTCTCGATGCTCAACTCGTACTCGGGGTGGGCCGCCGCCGCTGCGGGGTTCATGCTCGGCAACGACCTGCTCATCGTCACGGGCGCGCTGGTCGGCTCGTCGGGTGCGATCCTCAGCTACCTCATGTGCCGGGCCATGAACCGGTCGTTCGTCAGCGTCGTCCTCGGCGGGTTCGGGGCGGAGACCGGCGCAGCTCCCGGGGGCGCGGCCGAGGAGGGGACCTACCGCGAGACGACGGCGCGGGAGGTGGCTGACCGGCTCACGGCCGCGCGCTCGGTCGTCGTGGTGCCCGGCTACGGCATGGCCGTGGCGAAGGCGCAGTACCCCGTCGCGGACCTCGTCGCCCGGCTCACGGCGCGCGGCACGACGGTGCGGTTCGGCATCCACCCGGTCGCAGGCCGGCTGCCCGGCCACATGAACGTGCTGCTCGCCGAGGCCAGGGTGCCCTACGACCAGGTGCTCGGCATGGACGAGATCAACGGCGACCTCCCCGACACCGACGTCGTGCTCGTCATCGGCGCCAACGACACCGTGAACCCGGCGGCGCAGGACGACCCGTCGTCGCCCATCGCGGGCATGCCGGTGCTCGCGGTGTGGCAGGCTCGGGAGGTGGTGGTCTTCAAGCGGTCCATGGCGGCGGGGTACGCCGGTGTGCAGAACCCGCTCTTCTTCCGCGAGAACACGGCCATGCTGTTCGGCGACGCGAGGGAGAAGGTGGAGCAGATCGTCCAGGCTCTGTGACGGTCGGGACGGCGGGGCGCGGGCGGCGCCCTTTGCCTTCGTGTGGCCAGGTGTGGGTGAATTGAAGGAGCCGCGCTGACGGTGCGCGGTCTCGACTTGGTATAAAGGGGCGCGCCGGGAACCGGCGCGGTCCCTCAGTGCGGAGGCGGAGTGGTGACACGCTCACTCGCGACCGGTGCGGTCGCCCTCGTCGGGTTCCTCGCGCTCGTCGCGACGACGGAGCTCTTCTGGTTCGGGCCTCCTGGCGGCGCGCACAACGCCGGCGAGCTGTTCGCCCTGGTCGGTGGTGCGGTCCTCGCGCTCGTGACCTGGGCGCTCGTCGGCTGGTCGGTCGCCCGCCTGGCCCGCGTCCTGCGCCGGCCGCGGGCGTCGGTCCCCCTGGGGCTCGCGGCGCCCGCCGCTGCGGTCGTGGTGCTCGCGCTCACCGTGGACCTGGACCCGTGGTCGACCGGCTTCGGCGTGCTCGCGTTCGCCGCCGCCGCGGGCGGGGTGCTGGTGACGCGCCGCCGCCCGGGCGCCGTGCCGCCGGGGGAGCTCCCGGCCCCGCACGGTCACCCGCCGGTCCGCATGGCGGCGTGACGGCTCACCAGAACCGGACCGGGAGGCCGCGGCGGGCGTAGACCGTCTCGACCGCGGCGCGGACCTGCGCCGGCTCGCCCAGACGTTCCATGTCGAGGCCGAGCACCACGAGGGTCGCGACGCCGTCGTGCTCGGACCACCAGGAGTCCAGGCCGCCGCGCATCTGCCGCAGCCGGCCGCGGGTCAGCCCCTGCGTGACGCCGCGCATGAGGACGCCCGACGCGGGAATGCCGAACGGTGCGGCGAACGCGGCGGGCAGCCGGCCGAGGTTGGAGGCCAGGCACAGCGGCGCGGTGGCGTCGCGGGCGGCGCGCCGGGCGACGGCGTCGGGCACCATCTGCATGAGCGGCTTGAGCGGTCCCAGCGCGTCCACCCGGGTGCCGGACGTCAGCGCCCGGAACTCCGCGGCGGCGGCCGACCGGACCTGGGCCAGGTCGGTCACGACGCCCGCCCGCTCGGGCGCGGGCGTGACGGTCGTGTCGACGGCGATCGAGACCCCGGACGTGGCGTTCGACCGCAGGTCGCCGGGGCCGCGCAGGCTCACAGGCACCGACACGCGCACGGGAGTGCCGGGCGTCGCGACGCCCGCCGCGAGCAGGATCTCCGTGCACACGGCGATGAGCAGCGAGTTCGCGGTGCCGCCCGCGGCCCGGGCGGTGCGGTGCCACGTGCCGGCGTCGGTGTCCACGACGACGACGGGCGGGTGCGCGGGCTGGGTGTCGTCCGGGCGCGGCTCGGGCCGGGGCCGGTCGGCGGACTGCTGCGCGACGACGGGCGGCACCGGCCCCTGCCGTGCGGCCCTCCGCAGCCCGCCGACGACGGCGCGGGCCTGGCCGGTCGCGTCCCGCAGGTCGGCCACGAGGCCGGTGCGGATCCGCTCGCCCTCGCGGGGCAGCCGCCGGTCGACGAAGCCGTCGGGGTCGTCCGCGCGGAACCCCGCAGCGGCGACGGCGGCCTGCAGCGCGCCGACGTGCATGCCGCCGTCGGCCACCACGTGCGACGTGACGAAGCTGAGCAACGCGCCGCCGCCGACCGTCGGGGCCGCCGCGAGGGCCCACGTGGGGCCGTCCTCGGGGTCGAGGTGCGCCTGTGCCTGGCGGTCGGCCCAGGTGAGCACGGCGTCGTCGCGGACGGGGGTGGTCTCGATCGCCGGCGGCAGGAAGACGCCCGACTCCGACCACCGGGCGCGGGCGCCGGGCAGGCGGCCCGGCCGCACCACGCGCTGGAGCGGGCCCTTGGTCAGGCCGCGGTGCAGCGCGCGCACCGCGCGCTCCTCGAGCGGGACGGGCAGGCGCCAGACGGTCTGGTTGACGACCGAGACGCCGAGCACGCGGCGGGTGCGCAGGAAGAGGTCGTCGTCGTAGGTGAGGCGGTTGGTCGCGAGCGGGGTCGCGCTCGGGGGGACGGTCACGGGGCCTCCGGTGCGGGTGCTGGGCAGGGCGAGGGGGTCGGTAGGGTGCGCGCGTGCGACACGTGATGGCCCTCGTGGGCAGCCGAGGAGACGTCCAGCCCGCCCTCGCGGTCGGGCTGGAGCTGCGCAGGCGCGGGCACGAGGTGATCGCGGGCGTCGCGCCGAACCTCGTGCCGCTCGCGCGCCGGCTCGGCCTGGATCCGGTGCCGCTGGGCATCGACTCGGCGGCGCTGCTCGGCTCCGACCTGGTGCGCCGCGACATGCGCTCCGCGCACCCGGTGCGCCGGGTCCGTGCGCTGCGCGCCGTCGCGGCGGCGGGCTGGGACGAGCTGCGCACGGGCCTGTCCGCGCTGCTCGACGACGCGGGCGGCACGGACACGGTCGTCACGGGCCTGCTGGGCCAGGAGGTCGCCGCTGCGGTGGCCGAGCGGCGAGGCCTGCGCACGGCCGCCCTGCACTACTGCCCCGTGCGGGCCAACGGCGTGGTCGCGCCGGTCGCGGGGGTGCGCGGCGCTGTGGCAGCCCGGGCGACGTGGGCGCTGGGGGAGCGGCTGCGCTGGGGCCTGACCCGCCGCGCGGAGAACGCGCAGCGCGCCGCGCTCGGCCTGCCCGCCACCCGCGTGCACCTGCCGGCGCGGCTCCGGGACGCCGGGGCGGTCGAGATCCAGGCCTACGACCCGGTGCTCGTGCCGGGGCTGGCTGCGCAGTGGGGGCCGCGCCGCCCGTTCACGGGCTTCCTCGCCCTGGACGACGCCGCCCGGGCGCGCCTGGGCGAGACCGGCGCCGAGTCGGACGCCGGGCCGAGCGCCGAGCTCGACGCGTGGCTCGCGGCCGGCGACCCGCCGGTCTACGTGGGCTTCGGCTCGATGCCCGTCGCCGACCCGGCCGCGCTCGTCGCGGCCGTCGACGCCGCCTGCGCGGAGCTCGGTGTCCGTGCGCTGGTCAGCGCGGGGTGGAACGACTTCGCGGGCGCGGGGTCCGGGGCGGGGGAGCGGGTCCGCGTCGTCGGCGCCGTGGACCACGCCGCCGTGCTGCCCCGCTGCCGGGCCGCGGTGCACCACGGCGGGGCCGGCACCACGGGAGCCGTGCTGCGGGCCGGCCTGCCCGCCGTGGTCGGCTGGTACTCCGCCGACCAGCCGATGTGGGGCACGCTGCTGCGCGACGCGGGGGTCGGCGTGTCCCGCCGCGCGAGCACGCTCACGCGGCCGGGCGTGCTCGCCGGTGCGCTCGCCGAGGTGCTCGACCCTGCCTCGGCCGCCCGCGCGACCCGGCTGGCCGACCGGCTCGTGCCTGCCGACCGCGCGGTCGCGGCCGCGGCCGACGCGATCGAGGGCAGGGACTGACCGGCCCGGAGCCCGCCTCACCACGGCACCGCGGTCAGCCGCCAGGCCTCGGCCTCGGCGAGCACGAGACGGCGCAGCGTGGCGGCGTCGGGCACGCGGTCGGGGTCGAGCGCGGCGACGCTGAGCGTCGTCGTCGGCCCCACCGTGGTGCAGAAGGCGACGAGGCCGCCGCCCGCCGCGCGGAGCTCGCCCGCCGTGGCGCCCTGGTAGTGCGAGAGCGTGGCGACGGCCCGCACCGCGCCGCCCGCGGCCTGCGCGTACCCCGCAGGCGGCCTGCCGAGGTTGGACGCCAGCGCCGCCGCGACGGGCGGCTGCGGCAGCCGGTGCACGACGGCGTCGGGCAGCATCTGCACGAGCTCGAGCGGCACGGGCACGGCACCGGGCTCCGACCGGCCGACGGCGGCGTACGCCTCCTTGGCCGCCGCCCGCACCCAGCCGAGGTCGCGGGCGGCGAGCACGTCGGCGGGGACGGTGACGCGGGCGATCTTCGTCGAGTTGGCGCGCGGGTCGTCGGGCCCGCGCGTGGCGACGGGCAGCGCGACCGGGACGGGCTCGCCGCGGAACCGGCCGGACGCGTGCACGAGCCGCGCGAGGAACGCGACGAACCAGGTGTTGGGCGTGCCGCCGCGCTCGGCGGCGGCAGCGGCCACGCGCTCCGACGGCAGCTCGACGTGCAGCACGGGCGCGCGCCAGGCGGCGTCGTCGACGGCGGGGCGCGACGGGGCAGGGTGCGACGGGGCGGGGTGCGACGGGGCGGGCGGCGGGACGTCGGCGCCCGCTGTCGCCGCACCGGCAGGGGCCGACCGCCGGTCGTGGAGGACCTTTAGCGCCCGCGCCCAGGCCCACCGTGCCACGGCGGCGGTCCGGCCTGCCGCGTCGGCGACGTCGGCGAGGAGGGCGCGGACGCCGCGCTCGGGCTCCGGCACCACCACGGGCGCGGCGTGCGTCGCGGCGCGGACCACGGCGTCGATGAGGGCCGCGCCGTCGGCGACGGCGTGCGCGCACGTCAGCGAGACGACGGCGCCTGCGCCCTGCACGTCCGTCGCGGACAGGCGCCAGGCGCGGCCCCTGGCCGGGTCGAGCGGCACGTCGGCCTGGGTCTGCGCCCACGTGGCGACGCCGTCGGCCGGGACGGGAGCGGTCTGCAGGTCGAGCGCGGGCAGGGTCGCGGCGGGCGCCCAGGTGTGCCGCGCGCCGGGCACGCGGGCGCGGACCACGCGCCGGTGCAGCGCGCCCGCGGCGAGGTGCCCGGCCAGGTCACGTAGCCGCTCGGCGTCGTAGGGGGCGTCCAGGCGCCACAGCACCTGGTTCACCGCGGGGCTCACCGGGCCGCCGTGGCGGCGCAGGAACATGTCGTCGGCGAACTGCAGGCGCAGGGTGCGTGGCGGGTGGGTCACGCTCGTCTCCCGTCCGGTTCGGGCACCTTCGTGGTCAGGGGGCAGACCATACCGGGCCGAACCGGGGGGACTAACTTTCACCCGGCATATCCGGTATAAAGGTCGCCGCAAGGGGACTGCGGGGCTTGCCCGACGTCGTGCCGGCCGTGCCCGAAATACGATCCGAGGGACCCGCACGTATGGAATACACCGAGCTGTCGGCCTACGAGCTGCCCGCCGGGACCGTGACCTCCTGGACGCCGCGCGCCGACGCCGGGCGGTGGCAGCAGGACTCGCGCGACCTGTCGCCGGGGCACGAGGCCCACCTGCGCGACTCCGAGCAGGGCTCCTGGATCGGGTCGGTGCTGCGGGTGCCCGGCCCGTACGAGCCCGAGGCCCTCCGGCGCGCGATCCACGCGTGGCTGAGCAGGCACGAGGTGCTGCGCACCACGGTCACGCCGGCGGGTGACGGCTGGCGGCGCGTCACCGCGCCTGCGGAGGCGGTGACCGTCCACGACCTCGTCGTCGGCGACCTCACGGCCGACCAGGTGCGCACGCTGCTGCCCCGCCTGCTCGCCGACGTCTCGCCGACCGCCTGGCCGCACTGCGTGCTCGCGAGCGTGACACCGCCCGGCCCGGGCGAGGGATTCGTGCTCGCCTTCGGCGCCGACCACTCGGTCATGGACGCCTACTCCCAGCTCCTGTGGTTCGAGGAGATCGTCTCGCTCTACGACGCCGCCCGCCGCGGCGTGCCCGACGCCGAGCTCGAGGCGCTCGAGGTCGGCTCGCACGTCGACTTCTCCGCCGAGGACCGCAAGCTCGCCATGACGCTGGCCGCCGACGGCGAGCCCGTGCGCCGCTGGCTCGACTTCCTCGGCCCCGATGCCACCTTCCCGCGGTACCCCGGCGTGACCCGCCCGCCCGCCGACGCCGCCGAGGCCGCCCGCCCGCAGGCTTCGCGCTCGGAGTGGCTCGCGACCGTCGCCCAGACCGACGAGCTGAGCGCCCGCAGCAGAGCCCGCGGCGCGTCGGCGCAGTCCGGGGTGCTGGCCGCGTTCGCGCACGCCGCCCGCCGGGTGCACGGTCTCGACCGGCTCCGGTTCGTGCTGCCCATGCACACCCGGTACGCACCGCAGCACGCGGCCGCCGTCGGCTGGTACGTGGGACTGTGCCCCGTGGACCTCGACCTCGGCGGGACGGGGCCCCTGCTGCGCGCGCACGCGGGAGGCGAGCCCGTACCGGACGGCGAGGTGCTCGCGGCGTCGGTCGAGCGGGTGCACGCGGCCGTCGCGGCGGGCAAGCCGCTCGTGCGGTACTCGTTCGCGCGGGTCGCCGAGCTCGGCGGCATCACCGACAGCCCGCACTTCGCGGTCTCGTACGTCGACACCCGGTTCGTGCCCGGCGCGGAGCGGTGGAGCGACTGGTCGGCCCGGACGCTGCGCAGCCCCGCCCACGGCACCGACGAGCTCTATCTGTGGTTCCTGCGGACCCACGAGGGCCTCAACGTCTCGACCCGCTACCCCGACACCCCGGAGGCGCACGCCGCGATGGACGCCCTGGTCGCCGAGCTGCGCACCCACCTGCGGGCCTTCGGGTCCGCCCGGCCCCGGGAGGCGGTCGCGTGATCCTCGGCGCGATGAGCACCTGGACGACGGCACCGGGCCGCGTGCTGCACGTGCGCCCCACCGCGGAGGCGGCGGCCGCGGCGGCGTCGGCGCCGGTGGACCCGGGCGCGCCGTCCTTCCTGCAGGGCGACCACCTGCGCGCGTACGCCGCGCGACGGGCCGCCGGCGGCGTGCACCGCGCCTGGACCGGCGTCGCCTCGCACCTGGCGGGCCCGTTCGACGGCGCGGCGCTCGCCCGCACCCTGACCCGGTTCGTCCGCCGGCACGAGGGCCTGCGCACCTGGTTCGACGTCGACGGCGCGGAGCCCGTGCGCCACCTCGTGCCCGCCGACGCCGTCGCGTTCGAGGCGGTGGAGGTGCCCGGCCCGGCTGCCGGGCCGTCCTGGGACGACGGGCTGACGGACCACCTCACGGCGACGTTCGACGCCGCCTGCCGCCCCGACTCCTGGGCGCCGTTCGCGCTCGGTGTGGTCGTGCCGGACGGTGACCCGGACGGCAGCGCAGGCTTCGGGGTGTTCTGGGGCTGCGACCACGCGTTCACCGACGGCGCCTCGCAGCTCATGGTGCTCAGCGAGATCGAGGACCTGTACGCGCAGGAGCTCGCCGGCGCACCGGCCGACGACGCCCCCGCAGGCTCGTTCCTCGACCACGCGCGCGCCGAGCACGCCCTGGCCGCCGCGACGCCCCCGGACGCGCCGGAGATCCGGGCGTGGTCCGACGCGGTGGCCGCCCACGCGGGCAGGCTGCCCCGGTTCGCGCTCGACCTCGGTCTCCCGCCGGGCGAGACGGCGCCGGTGCGGATCCGCACCGCCACGCTGCTCGACGCCACGGGCCTGGCCCGCCTGGACGCGCTCGCGGCCGCGCACGGCGCGCGCTTCACCGGCGCCGTCTTCGCGGGCATCGCGCTCACCGACGCCCGGCTGACCGGCACCGCCAACTGGTTCGGCGTCACCGTGGTCGGCGCGCGCGGGCCGGGCCTCGAGACGGCGCAGGGGTGGCTGTGCAACTTCGCGCCGGTGACCTTCCCGGTGGGCCGCGGGGGCCTCGCCGACGTGCTCCCCGCGGCGGACGCCGCGTTCCGGCAGGCGCGCAGGGTCGCGGCGGTGCCCGTGCACGCGGCGCTCGGCGTCATGCTGTCCGGCGGGGTGCTCGACCCTGCCTCGCTCGGCAGCCCGCAGCTCATCAGCTACCTCGACCTGCGTCGGTTCCCGGGCGTCGGGCAGCGGGCGTACGACGAGGGCCTGCACTTCACCGGCGAGGGTCGCACGGCGAACGCCTCGCTGTGGGTCAACCGCGACCACGAGCGGCTCTACGTCGTGATGCAGACGCCCGACGTCCCGTCCGCGCAGGCCGCGACCGACCGGTACCTCGCGGAGCTGACGGCGACGTTCGTGGCGGCGGCGGGCGACGACGCGCCCCACGGGGAGGCGGCCGGTGCGGGTCGTCTCGGCTGACCTGTGGGAGCCGGCGCCGGGCCGGGTCGTCACGTGGGACGTGCGGCCGGGCCCCGGCAGCGTGCCGGCTCCCGCCGTGCCGACGTTCAACCAGCGCAACCACCTGCTGGGCGCCGCGGCGGGCGAGCCGAGCGTGTGGATCACCGCGGCGTTCGACGTCGACGGGCCGGTCGACGTCGCGGCTCTGGAGGCGGCGTTCGCCGAGCTCGTGGCGCGGCACGCGGACCTGCGGGTCGAGGCCGTGCGGGGAGCCACGCCGACCGACGTCGGCCTCGTGCGGCACGCCGCCACCGCGCTGGTCTGGACGCGGCACGACGGGCCGGCCACCGGCAGCGTCGAGGAGACGCGGGACCACCTCGTGGCCGCGCTCGGCCGCCGGTGCGCCCCGTTCGGCTACCCCGCGTTCCTGCCCGCGGCGATCAGCCGGGAGGGGCGGTCCACCGTGGTGCTCGGCATGGACCACCTGCACACCGACGCGTGGTCGACCGCGGTCGTCGTCGAGGAGCTCGCCGCGGCCTACGCCGCGTACGCGGGGCGGGCGGCGGCGCCGGCGTCGGGGGCGGCGGTCGTGCGGGAGGTCGTGGCGCCGGGCCCCGTACCGGACCCCGGTCCGTCTGCCGACCGGGAGCCCGACCGGGGCGTCGCCGCCGACGACCCGCGCCTCGCGGCGTGGCACGGCTTCCTGCACGACCGGGGCGGGGCGCTGCCGACCTTCCCGCTGCCGCTCGGCGTGCCCGAGGGCGCGCGGCTGCCGCAGCGCACCGTCGTCGCGCCGCTGTGCGACGCCGCAGTCGCCGACGCGGTGGGGGAGCGCGCCCGGGCGGCCGGGGCGTCGACGTCGGCGGCCGTGCTCGCCACCCTGGCCCGCGCGGTCGCGGACCTCGGCGGACCCGAGGTGCTGGAGACCCTGCTGCCCGTGCACACCCGGACCGACGCCGCGACGCGCGGCGCCGTCGGCTGGCACACCACGACCGTGCCGCTGCGCGTCGACGTCGCAGGGGGCGGGCGCGGTCAGGTCCAGGACACCGACCTCGCCGCGACCGGCAAGGCCCTGCGGGCGGCGCGCGAGCTGGCGGCCGTGCCGCTCGAGCGGGTGGTCGAGTCGCTGCCGCGGCCCCTGCGCTTCCCGCGCGTGGACATCTTCCAGGTGTCCTACCTGGACTACCGCCGGCTGCCGGGGTACGCGGCCGCCGTGCGGCACGACGCCCACCACGTCTCGGCGGCGACCCGTGCCGACGACCTGCAGCTGTGGGTCTCGCGCACGGCCGACGGCGTCGCCGTCCGCGCCCGCCTGCCCCGCACCCCGGAGGCGACGACGACGGTCGACGCGCTCCTGTCCGGCTGGTCGGACCTGTTGCGCACCCTCGCTGACCGGAGAGGGGCCGGCGCGAGAACGACCTGAGGTACCGGACCTGCAGCAGTCCGGTACCTCAGGTCGTTCTCGGAGCCCACCGCGCGTGAGCCCCGAGGAGGGTCAGGCGTTCGCGCCGACCCGCGGGGTGAGCTGGGCGGCGTCGTCGGCCATGCCGCCGAGGCTCGGCATCATGGCGGTGAGCTGCGGCTTCCACTCGGCGTACCGCTCCGGGAAGCAGCGCTCGAGGAGGCCGGTCATCGCGGCGACGGCCGTCGAGGCACCGGGCGAGGCGCCGAGCAGGCCGGCGATCGAGCCGTCGGACGCGGCGACGACCTCGGTGCCGAACTCCAGGACACCGCCCTTGCCCTTGACCCACTTGATGACCTGGACGCGCTGGCCGGCGACGATCTTCTCCCAGTCGCCCGGGCGCGCCGTCGGCATGAAGCGCTGCAGCTCGTGGAACTTGGTCTCCGGCGCGGCGGCCAGCTGACCCACGAGGTACGCGGTGAGGTCGAGGTTCTTGGCGCCCGCGCCCAGCATCGAGAACACGTTGTGCAGGCGCAGCGACGTGATCAGGCCCAGGTACTTGCCCTTCTTGAGGTACTTGGGGCTGAACCCGGCGTACGGGCCGAACATGAGGTAGCTCTTGCCGTCGACGACGCGCGTGTCGAGGTGCGGCACGGACATCGGCGGGGCACCGACGTCGGCCTTGCCGTACACCTTGGCGTTGTGCTGGGCGACGACCTCGGGGTTGGCAGTCCGCAGGAACTCGCCGGAGATCGGGAAGCCGCCGTAGCCGCGCGCCTCCTTGATGCCGGAGGCCTGCAGCAGCGGCAGGGCGCCACCACCGGCGCCGACGAAGACGAACTTCGCGGTCACGGTGCGGCGGCGGGGCGAGGGCGCGTTCCAGGAGCGGTCGCGCAGCGTCAGGCGCCAGCGGCCGTCACGCAGCTTCTTGAGGCCGCGCACCTCGTGGCTGAGGTGGAGCTCGGTGTTGTGGTCGGTCGCGAAGCCGATGAGCTTCTTGGTGAGCGCGCCGAAGTCGACGTCGGTACCCGCGGTGGCGCGGGTCGCGGCGATCGGCTCGTCCGGGTCGCGCTCCAGCGTCATCAGCGGCGCCCAGCTGCCGATGACGGCGGGGTCGGTGCTGAACTCCATGTCGCGGAACAGCGGGTGGGCGCTGAGCGCCTCGTACCGGCGGCGCAGGAAGTCGACGTTCTCGGCACCGCGCACGAAGGTCATGTGCGGGGTGACGTTGATGAAGTCGGTGCCCTCCATGAGGCCGGCGGTGAGCAGGTGGTTCCAGAACTCGCGCGAGGTGTGGAACTGCTCGTTGATCTTCACGGCCTTGGAGATGTCGACGGAGCCGTCCTTGCGCTCCGGCGTGTAGTTCAGCTCGCAGAGCGCCGCGTGCCCGGTGCCCGCGTTGTTCCACGGGTTCGACGACTCCTGCGCCACCTCGTCGAGGCGCTCGTAGATCCCGATGCGCCAGGTCGGCTCGAGGATCGTGAGCAGCGCGCCCAGGGTGGCGCTCATGATCCCTCCGCCGATCAGCGCGACGTCGACCTCTTCGGCGGGACGGGGGGCGCTCTCGTGGTAAGAAGTCACGCCCGCAACGATAGCGGGCTTGTGAAAAGCGGAACGAGCGCTGTGGCGTGAATCACGTGATGTGCGCGGTGACATCGCTCACGGTAGAAGCCACCTGCTGCGCCCCGATCACCGACAGGAGGCGCAGCCGCTCGTGGCTCTCGCTGCCCGGCACTGCGGTGTACACGAGCAGGCGGTGTGCCTGGTCCGGGTCGACGAGGGTCTGGCAGCCCAGCTCCAGCAGGCCGACCTCCGGGTGCAGGAACCGCTTGGTCTCCAGCGGGGCGACGCCGACCTCGTGCGTCTCCCACACCGACCGGAACTCCGCGCTGCGCTCGAGCAGCTCCGTCACGAGACCCGCGGCCCGTGAGCCCGGCCCGCGCAGCGTCGCGAGCTCGCGCAGGCCGGCGACGAACATGCGCGTCATGTGAGCGTGGTCCTCCTCCAGGTAGAGCGCGCGGGCCGCGGGGTCGGTGAACCAGCGGTAGCCGATGCTCCGGGCCTTGCCGGTGTACCGGCCGGCGTCGCCCGTGAGCGCGACGCCGGCCGGCGACTGCCGCAGCGTCTCGCCCAGCTCCGTGACGATCTCGGCCGGGGTGTCGGCCAGCCGGTCGAGGATGCGCAGCAGGCCAGGGCCGACGTGCTCGCTGGTCCCGCGCGGCGGCGGGTTGTGCCCGGCCAGCCGGAACAGGTGGTCGCGCTCGCCCAGCGAGAGACGCAGGCCCTGCGCCATCGCGCCGACCATCTGCTCGGACGGCTGCGGCCCGCGCTCGCGCTCCAGCCGTGAGTAGTAGTCGGCGGACATCGAGCAGAGCATCGCCACCTCCTCGCGGCGCAGCCCCGCGGTCCGACGGCGCCGCCCGCGCGGCAGCCCGACGTCCTCCGGCTGCAGCGCCTCGCGGTGTCGGCGCAGGAAGTCGGCCAGGCCGGCGCGATCGATCACGGTGCCCCCTCGGTCTCGGGTTCGTGCCCCACCGTTGTACCCCGTGCCCGACGGCGGAGCCACGGACCGCCGATCCTCCTTTGCGGACCGGGGCGCCCGCGGGGCGGTCGCACGAGCCTGTGATCGGCAGGCCCTGGTTACCCGCAGGGCGGACGCCCACGATCGGTGCAGGTCCCCGACAGCGGGTGACCCTGGACGAAGGAGCCGACGCCATGACCCGCAGGACCCCCGATCTCACGGTGCCGAGCCAGGTCGGCCGACGCGCGCTCGTCACCGGCGCCAGCGACGGCATGGGCCTCGGCCTCGCCACCCGCCTCGCCGCCGCGGGCGCCCAGGTGCTGCTGCCGGTCCGCAACCGGAGCAAGGGCGAGGCAGCGCTGGCCGCGATCCGGCGCACGGTGCCGGACGCCGACCTCGAGATGCACGACCTCGACCTCGCGTCGCTCGCATCGGTCGCGGCGCTCGGCGAGACGCTGCGGCGCGACGGTCGCCCGATCCACCTGCTCCTCAACAACGCCGGCGTCATGCAGCCACCCACGCGGCAGACCACCACCGACGGCATCGAGCTGCAGCTCGGCACCAACCACCTGGGCCACTTCGCGCTCGTGGCGCACCTCATGCCGCTCCTGCGCGCCGGGCGGGCCCGCGTCACCTCGCAGGTGAGCGTCGCGGCCCGGCGTGGGCGCATGCTCTGGGACGACCTGAACGGGGAGCGCGCGTACTCCGGCATGCGTGCCTACACCCAGTCGAAGATCGCGCTCGGGCTGTTCGGCCTGGAGCTCCAGCGCCGCAGCGCCGCGCAGGGGTGGGGCGTGACGAGCAACCTGTCCCACCCCGGTGTCGCGCCGACCAGCCTGCTCGCCGCCCGGCCCGAGATCGGACGCGACCGCCCGACCGTCGGCGGCCGGCTCGTCCGTACACTCTCGGAGCGCGGCATCCTGTTCGGCACCGTCGAGTCGGCGCAGCTGCCCGCGCTGCTCGCCGCGACCGGCCCGCGGTCCCGGCCCGGTGCCCTCTACGGGCCGGGCGGCCCCGGCCACCTCGGCGGGGCGCCGGCCGAGCAGTCCCTGTACCGGCCGCTGCGCAGCGAGGCCGAGGCCACCCGGGTGTGGGACATGTCCGAGCGGCTCACCGGCCTCACGGTCGCAGCGACGGCGTGAGCGGTCGGGCGGTGCGGGTCAGGAGGGCGCCGGTGCCGCGGACGGCCACGGGCCGAGCTCGGGCAGGCCGTCCGGGAGCTGGCCGTCCGGCACGCGGCCGGCCAGCCACACCACGACGTCCCGCGGGTCGCCCGCGACATCCTCGACCGCCACGCCGTCCGGCAGGCGCACCCCCAGGAATCCGCGCAGATGAGCGCACAGCTCCTCGTCCCACGTGTCGTACCCGACCGCCTGGCCCGTGCCGACCAGCGCGTCGACCGTATGGATGCGCACCTCGCGCCACCAGGCCAGCAGACAGCCCGAGAGAGGGCCGTCCCGGTAGCCGCTCGGCGCGTCCCACAGCGGTGACCCGGGCGCGGGCCAGGCGTCGGCCAGCTCGTCGCGCAGGGCGCGCAGCGCGGCGAGGTGCTCGGCGAGCGTGCGGCCCGCCTTCGCCTCGATGTCCGCGTCGCGGGCAGCCCGGCTCGCGTAGACCGGCACGACCTCGCCGCGGGCGGCTGCGCGGGCCTGGCCGGCCAGAGCCGCGCCCAGGTTCGCGACGTGCGCGAGCACGTGCCCGCGGGTCCACCCCTCGAGCGCCGACGGGTCGGTGACGTCCTCCGGGCGCAGGCGCCCGGCGGCCGCGATCAGCGTGTCCAGGCCGTCCGCCGAGTCGGCCAGCGCGTGCGGGGTCAGGTCGGTCACGGCCACAGCAGCCCTCTCGTCCAGCCGCCCGCGTCGGCGCGGTACAGCAGCCTCGTGTGCGGTCCCTCGTCGGGCGCCTGCCAGAACTCGACGCTCGTCGGCGCCAGCACGTACGCCGCCCAGCTCTCCGCGGCCAGACCCGGGTCCGCCGTCACGGCCTCCAGCGCCTCCGTGAACGCCCGCACGTACTCCTCACGCGAGCCCAGCGGCTCACTCTGCCGGTTCACCAGGCCTGACGCCCGCGACGCGTCCGGGCGTGCCAGGAAGTCGGCGCGGCTCGCCTCCGCGCCCGCCGGCGCGGCGCTGCCCGTCACCTTGACCTGCCGACCCAGCTCGGGCCAGAAGAACGTCAGCGCAGCATGCGGGTTCGCCGCCAGGTCCCGCCCCTTGGGGCCTGTTGACTGCGACGCGAACCACCAGCCGTCGGCCGTCACGTCCTTGAGGACCAGCGTCCGCGCGGTCACGCGTCCCGCCGCGTCGGCGGTCGACAGCGTCGCGGCGTGCGGGGCGAGCAGACCGGCGTCGATCGCCTGCCCCAGCCAGGCCTCGAACAGCTCGTGCGGGGTCCCGGGCGCGGAGTCCGGGTCGAAGACCGGGAGGCCCGGCCGGCCGAACGCGGGCAGCGCGCGGAGGCGCTCGCGGAGGGTCACATGCTCTCCTTCTGGGTCAGCAGGCCGACGAAGCCGCGCACCGCTGCGGTGAGCGCGTCGGGGTCCTGCGTGGCACGGGCCAGGACGTAGCCGCCCTGGATGATCGCGAGGGCGGCGTGGGCCCGGTCGCGGGCCGTGTGGTCCGGTAGGCCCGCCTCTCGGAACGCCTCGGTGAGCACACCGAGCAGGCGCACGAAGTAGGCCGTCAGCACGTCACGCAGGCCCTCGTCGTCCATCACGGCCTGGTCGGACGTGTGGCGGCCGACCTTGCACCCCGCCAGCGCGTCGCGAGGGCGTTCGAGGTAGTCGACGACCCTGCGGACCGCCGGGGAGTCGCCGCGCAGGTCGTGCATCGCGCGGGCGAGCGCGTCCTCGACCGTCGCGCCGACGGCCGCCACCGCGAGGTCGTGCTTCGTGGGGAAGTGGTGGTAGAGGCTGCCTTGCCCGACGCCCGACGCCGCCAGCACGGCCCGGGGGCTCGTCGCGCCGACGCCGCGGGCGGCGAACAGCTCCTGCGCTGCGTCGACGAGGCGGTCACGGGTGGTGGTGGTGCTCATGGCGCACGACCATACCTACCTCCAGGTATGGTGGCAACCGCAGGGATCCCGGCGGCGCGGCTGCCGGACGTCAGACCAGCGTGAGGACGCCCAGCACGCCAACGGCCGTCCCGAGCACGAGCGACACCGTGACCAGCACCGCGTGCACGGTGCGGAAGCGCGTGGCACGGCCGTCGGCGTCGCGCGAGCGCGGGTCGGCGGCGACACGCTGCCAGAACCGGGGCCAGACGACCAGGTTCCACAGGCCGGAGAGGATCAGGACGACGGACCAGGCGACGGGGAGGTTCACCGGCTCAGTATGGGCCGGGCCTGCGGGTCAGAAGTAGTCGCGCACGTGCACCTGGCGGCCGGCGAACAGCGCGCCGAGCGCGGCGTCGTGGTCCGGCGGCCCCGTGAGGTGCCCGGCGACCCGCAGGTTGCCGGGCGACTGCGCGCCCGCGTAGACCAGCGCGAGCCCGTTCGCGGTGAGCACGGGGCGGTCGTGGTGGGCGTCCTCGACCGCCACCGCATCGCGCTCGAGGTGGGTGACGCCGTCGGCCACCGTGAGCGTCCAGGCGCCCGCGAGGTCGGCGGCGCCGCGGACCGCGAACGGCACGCGGGCGCCCTCCAGCGGTGACTCGACGCCGCCGAGCGCACCGGCGACGTCGAGCACCCGCAGCATGTAGGGGTGCGCGGCGTGCACCCGCGACGTGAGGTCCGGCAGCACGAGCCACGCCGGGTCGAGGCCCGACGTCGACACGCGCGCCGTGCCGACGACCGTCGAGAAGCTCCCGAGGGTGCGCCACAGCGCGCGGGCGGCCTCGGGCGTCAGGGCGAGGAGGTCGTCGACCTCCATGAGCGCGCTCGCGGG
>DATGOB010000008.1:0-7988 GCA_036010205.1 Promicromonospora sp.
GGAGATGACCTCGCCCTTGACCGAGCGCTCGAAGTCGGTGACCTCCTCGGGGCGCTCGTCCACCAGCACGACCATGAGGTGGACCTCAGGGTTGTTGGTGGTGATCGCGTTGGCGATCTGCTGCATCATCAGCGTCTTGCCCGCCTTGGGCGGCGCGACGATGAGGCCGCGCTGGCCCTTGCCGATCGGGGCGACGATGTCGATGACGCGGGGCGTCAGCTTCGTGGCCTCGGGGTTCTCCAGGCGCAGGCGCTCCTGCGGGTACAGCGGCGTCAGCTTGGTGAACTCGGGGCGCTCGCGCGCCTCCTCCGGCGTCATGCCGTTGACCGTGTCCAGGCGTACCAGGGCGTTGAACTTGTTCACCTTGGCGTTGCGGCCGGACTGCTGCTGCGGCGGCTCCTCGCCCTCGCGGGGCTGGCGCACGGCGCCCGTCACGGCGTCGCCGCGGCGCAGGCCCGCCTTCTTCACCTGGTTCAGCGACACGTAGACGTCGTTGTTGCCCGGCAGGTAGCCCGACGTCCGCACGAACGCGTAGTTGTCGAGGATGTCGAGGATGCCGGCGACGGGCAGGAGCACGTCGTCGTCGCGCAGGTCGACCTGCTCGAGGCTCGCGACGTCCGGACCCTGGCGGCCGCGGCCGCGCTTGCGGTCCCTGCCCCTGTCGCGACCACGGCGACGGCGCGAACCGCCCCGCTCGTCGTCGGTGTCGTTGTTCCGGTCGTTGTTCCGGTCGGCGTTGCGGTCGTTGTTCCGGTCCGCACCGCGCTCGGCCCTGGCGTTGCGGTCGTTGCCGCGCTCGCCGTTGCGCGAGCCCCGGGTGCTGCCCGACTGGCCGCGGCCGTCGGAAGTCTTCTCGCCGTTCGCGTCGGCGGCGCCCTGACCGCGGCCGGACCGGCGGCCCTGCTCGCGGGGCGCGGCGACGGCCTCAGCCAGCTGGGCCAGACGAGCGGCCTTCTCCGCCTCGGTGCTGGCGTCGGCGCGCACACCCGAGGTGGCGACCTCGGCGGCGGCGACCGGTGCCTCGGCACGGGCAGGCAGGTCGACGCCGTTCCTGTCGGCGCCGGACGTCTTCTCCGCGCCGGACGTCTTCTCCGCAGTGGTGGCGGCACGGCTCGGACGCTTCGTCGCGCCGCCCGTCCTCTCGCGGATGGTCTCCACGAGGTCGCTCTTACGCATCCTGGAGGTGCCCTTCACGCCCAGGTCTCCGGCGAGGGCCTGGAGCTCGGCGAGGCGCATGCTGCTCAGCGCTCCGGCGGTACGGCCGGCTGCTCCCTGAGCGTTATCGGTGGTGTCTGTCACGAAGGACCCTTCCCCCTCGAACTGCGGCTTGTCGCGTGATCGCGGGCCGCGGGATAGTGGGCGCCCGGCGCGGACGGCCGGAGCGCGGAAAACCTCGCATCAGTGGTACGACGACGACGGCTGACGGGGGCGATGTCTGCCTTCTCGTGAGATGCGGTGGCCGTGCGTGACGGCCTGCAACGGGCACGGATGAGCGGCCGAGGTCCACTGGATCGAAACCCTGCCGGTCAGGCGGTGAGGAACCGAGGAAGAACCGGGCTCTCGCCACCATGGCTCAGGACGTGAAATCCCGAAGGTTCACTGCATACTACCACCCCGCACTGCCCCAGATCATGGGCCGACACGGCCCGCTGTCGGACGACCGGCTGCACCTGACGAGCCGGACGATAGCGCACCCGTGTTACCGGAAACCCTCCTGGCCCGCGCACCGGCCAGGTCGATGCCGGGGCTCAGCCTGCGCCACCCCGCGGCGTCGTCCACCAGGTCGGCCAGCACCTCGTCACGGCGCGCGCGGTGCTCGGGCCCTGCGAGCACCAGGACCGTGGGCCCGGCGCCCGAGACGGTCGCAGGCACACCCTCCTCCCGCAGCGCGCGCAGGAGCTCGCTCGAGGCGCCGAGGACCCCCGCACGGTAGGACTGGTGCAGCCGGTCCTCCGTCGCGTCGAACAGCAGCTCCGGCCGCCGGGCCAGCGCCTCGACGAGAAGCGCCGCCCGGCCGGCCGTGAACGCGGCGTCGCCGTGCGCGACCCGCGCGGGCAGCGCGGCACGGGCCCGGGCGGTCGCCAGGCGCACGTCCGGCACGAGCACGGTGGCCTCGATGGACGGGTCCACGTCGAGCCCGACGGCGCGGGGGCCCGCGTCCGTGGTCCACGCGACGGTCGCGCCGCCCTGGATCGCGGGCGCCGCGTTGTCCGGGTGCCCCTCGAACTCGGTCGCCAGCGCGAGCACCGTGGCCGCGTCGATCGACCGCGGGTCGGCCAGCAGCGCCCGCGCCGCGACGATGCCCGCCACCACGGCGGCCGACGACGAACCCAGCCCTCTGCCGTGCGGGATGACGTTGTGGCAGGTCATGTGCAGGCCGGTGGGCACGGCCCCCGCGAGGTCCATCGTCCGGCGCAGGGCGCGGACCACCAGGTGGTCCTCCCCCACGCTGACCTCGCCGGCCCCCTCGCCCTCGACCTCGACGACCACCTCGTCACGCGCGACGAGGCGGACCTCCACCTCGTCGTACAGCGCGAGGGCCAGGCCGAGCGCGTCGTACCCCGGGCCGAGGTTCGCACTGGTGGCGGGCACCCTGACCCGCACGTGGTCGGCGCCGAGCTGCATCAGAGCGACAGCGCGTCGGCGATCGACACGACGTCGGCGGAGACCCGCACGGGCTCCACCTCGCCGCCGTCGGGGGTGCGCAGCGCCCAGCCCGGGTCCTTGAGCCCGTGGCCGGTCACCGTGATCGTGATGCGCGCCCCCTCCGGCACCAGCCCGCGCTCGGCCCGGGCCAGCAGCCCGGCCACACCCGACGCCGACGCCGGCTCGACGAACACGCCGACCTCGGCCGACAGGATGCGGTGGGCGGTGAGAATCTGCTCGTCGGTCACGGCCTCGATGACGCCGCCGGAGCTGTCCCGCGCTTCCTCGGCAAGCTGCCAGGAGGCGGGGTTGCCGATGCGGATGGCCGTCGCGATGGTGTCCGGCTCGTCGATCGGGTGACCCTTGACGATCGGCGCGGCCCCCGCGGCCTGGAAGCCCCACATCGCCGGGGTCCTGCTCGCGACGCCCGCCTCGGCGTACTCGGTGTAACCCTTCCAGTAGGCCGTGATGTTCCCGGCGTTGCCGACGGGCAGCACGTGGATGTCCGGCGCGTCGCCCAGCGCGTCCACGATCTCGAAGGCGGCCGTCTTCTGGCCCTCGATCCGGTCGGGGTTCACCGAGTTCACGAGCTCGACCGGGTGGGTATCGGCGAGCTTGCGCGCCGCGACGAGGCAGTCGTCGAAGTTGCCGTCCACCTGCAGCAGCCGCGCGCCGTGCGCGACCGCCTGGCTGAGCTTGCCCATGGCGATCTTGCCGTCCGGCACGAGCACGGCGCACACCATGCCCGCGCGCGTCGCGTACGCGGCGGCCGACGCCGACGTGTTGCCCGTCGACGCGCACACCACGGCGCGGGCGCCGCGCGCGGCGGCCGCCGAGATCGCCGTGGTCATGCCGCGGTCCTTGAACGAGCCGGTCGGGTTCATGCCCTCGACCTTGACGTAGACGTCGGCGCCCGTGCGCTCGGACAGCGCCGGGGCCGGGACCAGCGGCGTACCGCCCTCGCCCAGTGTCACGATCGTCTGCCGGAGGTGCTCGGGCAGACGGTCGGCGTACTCGGCGATGACCCCGCGCCACAGGCGCGGGCCGGTGGTCGCGGACGAGGGGACGTTCGGTTCAGCGGGCAGCACGGGCACGGTTCAGCCTTCGACTCTCAGGACGGACGTGATCTCGCGGACCGGATCGAGCGTACGGACCGCCGCGATGGTGGCGGACAGCGACGCCTCGCGGGCGGCGTGGGTGGTCAGGACCAGCTCTGCGGTGCCCTCGGTGGGCTCCGTCTGGCGCACGGTGTCGATGGACACGCCGTGGTCGCCGACGACGCCGGCGACCTGGGCGAGCACGCCCGGCAGGTCGGCCACCAGCAGCCGCACCTGGTAGCGCGTCACCGCGGCGTCGGGCGGCAGCAGGGGGCGTGCGGCGTACGTGGACTCCTGGGGGCCCTTGCCGCCGAGCACACGGTGCCGCGCCGCCGAGACGACGTCGCCCATGACGGCCGACGCCGTCGGGCGCCCGCCGGCGCCCTGGCCGTAGAACATCAGCGGGCCCGCACCGTCCGCCTCGACGAAGATCGCGTTGAACGCGCCCTTCACTCCCGCGAGCGGGTGGCCCGCCGGCACGAGCGCCGGGTGGACGCGCACCGAGACGCCCTCGCCGGTCTGCTCGGCGATGGCCAGCAGCTTGACGGCGTGACCGGTGCGCGCGGCCCAGGCGACGTCGTCGGACGTGATGCCACGGATGCCCTCGCGCGCCACGTCGTCGGCCGAGACCCGCGTGTGGAAGGCGAGGCTGGCGAGGATCGCGGCCTTGGCGGCCGCGTCGTAGCCATCGACGTCGGCCGTCGGGTCGGCCTCGGCGTAGCCGAGCTCCTGCGCCTGCGCGACGGCCTCGTCGAGGTCGAGCCCGCCCGAGGCCATCTGGTCGAGCACGTAGTTCGTCGTGCCGTTGACGATGCCGAGCACGCGGCGCACGTGGTCGCCCGCGAGGGACTCCCGCACGGGGCGCACGATCGGGATGGCGCCGGCGACGGCGGCCTCGTAGTAGATGTCGACGCCCGCGGTGTCCGCCGCCTTGTACAGCGTCGGACCGTCGGCCGCGAGGAGCGCCTTGTTCGCGGTGACCACGGCGGCGCCGCCCTCGATGGCGCGCAGCAGGAGTCCGCGGGCGGGCTCGAGACCGCCCATGACCTCCACGACGATGTCGGCGCGGTCCACGAGCCCCGTCGCGTCCTGCGTCAGCAGCTCGCGCGGGACGACGGGGTCGCGGGGCTGCTCGACGTCGCGGACCGCGATGCCCGCCAGCTCGAGCGGCACGCCGACCCGGGCGGCCAGGTCCCCGCGCTGCTCGAGGAGCACGCGCGCCACCTCGGTGCCCACGACACCGCAGCCGAGCAGGGCGACACGCAGCCCGCGTGCGGGCTCGGGGACGGGGACGGGCACGGCGGTCCTGCTTTCGTCGGGAGACTCGTCGAGGCGGGCACGACAGCCCGCGCGCGGGCCGGTGCGCAGTGCTCCGGCCGCCTGCGATCAGGGTAACCGCAGCCCCCGACACCCGCGGCCCCCGTCTCATCCCCACCCCCGCCGAGGTAGTCATGTGGCGAGGTAGTCATGGGGCGAGGTAGTCACCTGGCACTCGCCAAGTGACTACCTCGGCGGGGGTCAGGACTCGTTGACGCCGTGGCAGACCTTGTACTTCTTGCCCGAGCCGCACGGGCACTGCGCGTTGCGCGGCGTGCCCGGGAAGGTGCGGCCGTCGGACGACGCCGAGGTCGCCTCGCCGTGCAGCGCGGCACGACGGCGGGCGCCGTCCGACCCCTGCACGAACGCGGAGCCCGAGCCGTCCTCGCTGGGCGCCGAGTACGTCAGCGGCTGCTGCCGGTTCGGCGTGTCGAGACCCTTGGCGAGCAGGATCGGCTCGGTCGCCGCGCCCGCGGCACGACGCGGACGCGGCGCCGGGGGCTGCTGGCCCTGCGGCTCACCGGGTGCCGCGGCGCCGGGCTGGACGGCCGGGATCTGCGTCGTCGGCGGGGCCTCGGGCCGGTTGGTGCCGAGCCGCCCGCGCGGCGGCACCGGACCGGCCGCGGGGAGGTCGGAGCCGCCGTCGGCGGCCTGCCCCTCCTCCTGCGCACCGGGCTGCTGGACGGTGACCTCGAGGTTGAACAGGAAGCCGACCGACTCCTCCTTGATGGCGTCGGTCATCGCCTGGAAGAGCTGGTAGCCCTCGCGCTGGTACTCCACCAGGGGGTCACGCTGCGCCATGGCGCGCAGGCCGATGCCCTCCTTGAGGTAGTCCATCTCGTAGAGGTGCTCGCGCCACTTGCGGTCCAGGACGGACAGCACGACACGGCGCTCGAGCTGCCGCATGGCCTGCGGGGTGAGCTCCTCCTCGCGCTGCTGGTAGGCGACCCGTGCGTCGGACAGGATCTCCTCGAGCAGCATCTCGGGCGAGAGACGGTCGAGGCCGCCTGCCTCCTCGACGATGTCCTCCGGCGTCAGCGACACCGGGTAGACGGCCTTGAGCGCGGTCCACAGCGCATCGAGGTCCCACTGCTCCGGCGAGCCCGCCGACGTCGCGTTGGTCACGTAGTCGGTGATCGTGTCGGTGAGGAAGTGCTGCACCTGGTCGCGCAGGTCCTCGCCCTTGAGCACCCGGAGGCGCTCGGCGTAGATGACGGTGCGCTGCCGCGAGAGCACGTCGTCGTACTTGAGGACGTTCTTGCGGATCTCGAAGTTGCGCGACTCGACCTGGCCCTGCGCCGACATGATGCCGCGCGTGACCATCTTGGACTCGAGCGGCATGTCGTCGGGGAACCCGGCGCGGTTCATCATCGACTCGGCGAGGCCCGAGTTGAACAGGCGCATGAGGTCGTCCTGCATCGACAGGTAGAACCGGGACTCGCCCGGGTCGCCCTGACGGCCGGAGCGGCCACGGAGCTGGTTGTCGATACGGCGGGACTCGTGGCGCTCCGTGCCGAGCACGTAGAGGCCGCCGGCTGCCTTGACCTCCTCGTGCTCCTGCGCGACGCGGGCCTTGGCCTTCTCCAGCGCCTCGGGCCAGGCGGCCTCGTACTCCTCCGGGGTCTCGACGGGGTCGAGGCCGCGCTCGGCGAGCTCGTCCACCGCGATGTGCTCGGCGTTGCCGCCGAGCATGATGTCGGTACCACGGCCCGCCATGTTGGTGGCCACCGTGACGGCGCCCTTGCGGCCCGCCATCGCGACGATCTTCGCCTCGCGCTCGTGCTCCTTCGCGTTGAGCACGTTGTGCGGCACGCCGGCCTTCTTCAGCTTGGCGCTGAGCAGCTCGGACTTCTCGACGCTGGTCGTGCCGACGAGCACGGGCTGGCCGTAGGCGTGGCGCTCGACGATGTCGGCGACGACGGCGTTGAACTTGCCCTCCTCGTTCTTGTAGACGAGGTCGGGCTGGTCGATGCGCTGCGGCGGCTTGTTCGTCGGGATGGGGACGACGCCGAGCTTGTACGTGCTCTGGAACTCGGCGGCCTCGGTCTCGGCCGTACCGGTCATGCCGGACAGCTTGTCGTAGAGGCGGAAGTAGTTCTGGAGGGTGATCGTGGCGAGCGTCTGGTTCTCCGCCTTGATCTCCACACCCTCCTTGGCCTCGATGGCCTGGTGCATGCCCTCGTTGTAGCGGCGGCCCGCGAGGATGCGGCCCGTGTGCTCGTCGACGATCATCACCTCGCCGTTCAGCACGACGTAGTCCTTGTCGCGCTTGAACAGCTCCTTGGCCTTGATCGCGTTGTTGAGGAACCCGATGAGCGGCGTGTTGAGCGACTCGTACAGGTTGTCGATGCCGAGGTAGTCCTCGATCTTCGCGATACCGGGCTCGAGCACGCCGACGGTGCGCTTCTTCTCGTCGACCTCGTAGTCGACACCCGGCACCAGCCGGCGCACGACCTTCGCGAACTCGGTGTACCAGCGGTTCGCGTCACCGGCGGCGGGGCCGGAGATGATGAGCGGCGTACGGGCCTCGTCGATGAGGATCGAGTCGACCTCGTCGACGATCGCGAAGTTGTGCCCGCGCTGCACGAGGTCGTCCTCCGACCAGGCCATGTTGTCGCGCAGGTAGTCGAAGCCGAACTCGTTGTTCGTCCCGTACGTGATGTCGGCCGCGTACATCTCCCGGCGCTGGGCCGGCGTCTGGCCGGACAGGATCACGCCGGTCGTCAGGCCCATGAACCGGTAGACGCGGCCCATCAGGTCGCCCTGGTACTTGGCCAGGTAGTCGTTCGTCGTGATGACGTGGACGCCCTTGCCCGTCAGTGCGTTGAGGTACGCGGCGGTCGTCGCCACCAGCGTCTTTCCCTCACCGGTGCGCATCTCGGCGATGTTGCCGAGGTGCAGCGCCGCACCGCCCATGATCTGGACGTC
>DATGOB010000009.1:0-39546 GCA_036010205.1 Promicromonospora sp.
GACGGCCACGTGGTCGAGATCGTCCCGGTGGGCGACCAGACCTCGACCCGGTTCACGTGGAACCTCCTGCTGGTGGCGGGCGACCCCGCCGTCGAGGGCACGTACTTCGCGGGCTACCCGCGCGACCGGGTCTCGCCGATCTCGTGCCCCGACAACCTGGCGTTCGACGCCGAGGGCAACCTGTGGATCTCGACCGACGGCGCCCCCGGCTCGTCCGCGATCGGCCGCTGCGACGGCCTGTTCAAGGTGCCGGTGGCGGGCCCCGAGCGCGGGCACGTGCAGCAGTTCCTCTCGGTGCCGAGCGGTGCGGAGACGTGCGGGCCCGTCGTCGACTCGCGGGACGGCATGGTCTACGTCAACGTCCAGCACCCGGGCGAGGACGGCACCTACGCGGAGCCGGACTCGTACTTCCCGGACTACGTCCCGGCCGGCCGCCGCCCCGAGGCGGGTGACTTCCGCGGTCCGCGGCCCACGGTGGTCCAGGTCTACCGCACCCGCTAGAACCCGCTGAGTGCGGGATCTTCGCCCTTCTGGCACACAGAAAAGGGCGAACATCCCGCACTCAGCGACGGCGGGGCGGGGGTAACGGTTTGGTGTCGGGGCGTCGGCCGGGGGTGGCGGGACGCTAGGTTGCGGGCGTGTCGCACACCGAGCCGTGGCCGGGCCTCGTCGAGGACGCCCGCCACTACCCGTCCCCGCACAACTCGCAGCCGATCAAGCTGCGGCCCGTGGACGGGACCACCGCGGAGATCTTCTACGACCTGGACCTCGGCCTGCCCGCCGAGTCGTTCGGCATCCCGTTCGGGCACGTCTGCGCGGGCGTCTTCCTGGAGTCGTTGCGCACCGTCGCCGAGGGGCACGGGTTCGCCGTCGCCGAGCGCCTGGACCACGGCGAGATGGACTTCGCGAGCGCCGACCGCCTGCACCCGCTCGGCACGGTGACGCTCACGCCCCGGCCAGCCACCCCGGAGACGCAGGCCCGGCTCGCGCTGTTCCGCGCCCGCCGCACCTCGCGCCGTCCCTACGACCGGCGTCTCGTGCCCGACGACGTCGTGGCCGCCGCCGCGCGCACCGCCGACGAGGCGGGGCACACCTTCCGCACGACCGCCGACCGGGGCACCGTGCGCCGGCTCGTGCACATCAACCAGGCGACGCTCTTCTCCGACCTGCGCAACGACGCCGTCTACGAGGAGATCATGACCTGGCTGCGGTTCGGCAAGGACGACGCACGGACCCGCGCCGACGGCCTCAGCGCCGAGGCCATGCTCATGCCCGGCGGGCTCCTGCGGTTCGCGATGGAGCACCGCGGGCTGTGGGACGCGCCGGTGGTCGGCGCGGCGATCCGCGGTATGTACCTCAACACCATGCGCGGCGTGCGACAGCTCGGCTGGCTGGAGGGCCCGTTCGGCGGTCCGGCGGACTACATCGAGGCCGGCCGCACCTTCATGCGGCTCTGGCTGGAGCTCACCGCCCACGGCGTGCGCCTGCACCCGTTCGGCACGGTGATCACCAACCCCGGCTCGCACGAGGCGTTCGCGCGCGCGGTGTCCGCCGACGAGAGCGGGGACCGCATGGCCTGGATGCTGTTCCGCTTCGGGTACAGCAAGACCCCGCCGGTGGCGCACCGCCGTCCGGCCTCCTCGATGCTGATCGGAGCCTCGGCATGAAGCGCCTGCTCGCATTCGCGCTCGTGGGTGTCGTCGACGCCGTCGTGCGCCCCCTGACCCACAGCGTCCACACCCACAAGCTGCTCCTCGGGCCCGGCATCGAGCCGCTGCGCTGGTGGCTCGGCAGGCTGCGCGCCTGGCGCACGTTCCACATGGCGGCCCGCCGCGTGCCCGCCTACACGGCGTTCCTCGCCGAGCACGGCAGCGACGGGCGGCTGCCCCGCGGCCGCTCGCTCGCCGAGGCGTTCGCCGGCGTGCCGGAGATGGACAAGGCGTCGTACGTGCGGCGGTGGAGCATCCCCGAGCGCTGCGTCGACGGGCAGCTGCCGCGGCGCGGCGTCGTCGTGGACGAGTCCTCCGGCAGCTCCGGCACGCCCACGAGCTGGGTGCGCGGGCGCGAGGAGCGCGCGGCCACGCGGCAGCTGCTCCAGGTCGGCTTCGCCCGCACGGCCGGGACGCTGACCAGGAAGCCGTTCGTGCTCAACGCGTTCTCCCTTGGCGCCTGGGCGACCGGCATGAACGTGTCCGCCTCGCTCACCGAGGTCACGATGATCAAGTCCTGCGGGCCGGACAAGGACAAGATCATCGCCACGATGCAGGAGTTCGGCACCGGCTACACCTACATCATCACGAGCTACCCGCCGTTCCTGAAGTCGCTGTTCGAGGACGACCGGCTGAACTGGGCGGACTACGACATCGTCGCGGCGTTCGGCGGCGAGGGCATCAGCGAGAACATGCGCTCGCACATCCTGCGCTACGCGCACAGCGCCTTCGGCTCCTACGGCGCCAGCGACCTCGAGATCAACCTGAGCATCGAGACCGACTTCACCGTCGCCCTGCGCCGCGCCGTCGCGCAGGACCCGCGCCTGTCGGAGCGCCTGACCCGCAGCGGCGAGTACGGCGTGCTGCCGATGATCTTCCAGTTCAACCCGTTCGACTACCTCATCGAGACGAACGACGACGGCGAGCTCGTCGTCACCATCGCGCGCGACCGGAACATCAACCCCCGCATCCGGTACAACATCCACGACCGCGGCCACGTGACCCGCATGCGCGACGTGCTGCCCGTCCTCAGGGAGCTGGGGCACGACGCCGTCGTCGCCGAGAAGTTCCTCGACCTGCCGCTGCTGTTCCACTACGGGCGCTCCGACCTGTCGGTCGACTACAACGGCGCCGTCGTCGGCCCCGACACGCTGCGTGACGTCGTCCACGCCAGCCCCGAGCTGCTCGAGGCCGTCGAGAACCACCGCCTCATCAGCTACGAGGACGACCGCGGCGACCGGCAGCTGCACGTCGCGCTCCAGCTCTCGCCCGGCGCCACGCAGGCGGGGGACCTGGACGAGGAGCGGTTCCGGACCGTCGTCGCCGACGAGCTGCGGCGCCGCAACGCCGACTTCCGCAACGGCGTCCGCACCGCACCCGACGGCACCCTGCCCACCATCGCGTTCTACGCCCACGGCACCGGCCCCTTCGCCGGCGACGGCGGCAAGCTGAAGAACGAGTACGTGTGGCAGCTCGACGCCGACGAGGTCGGCCGGTGGGACCTGGACCTGTCGCACGTGTTCACCCGCGAGTGACCATCGCGCGTCTCACAGGCCGGGAAGCGATCCGCACCGCGCGACGTTCGTAGACTTGATGACCGTGACCACGTCCCCCGAGCCCGACGGCGCCTACCTCGACCACGCCGCGACCACGCCCATGTCGGCGGCGGCGCTCGCGGCGTTCGTCGCCGAGGCGCAGCGCACCGGCAACGCCTCGTCGCTGCACTCGGCCGGCCGCGCGTCACGCCGTGCCGTCGAGGAGGCGCGGGAGACGCTCGCGCACGCCCTGGGTGCCAGGCCGAGCGAGGTCATCTTCACCTCGGGCGGCACCGAGGCGGACAACCTCGCGATCAAGGGCATCTTCTGGGGCCGGCGCGCCCAGGACACCCGCCGCACCCGCGTGCTCGTCTCCGCCGTCGAGCACCACGCCGTGCTCGACCCCGCCTTCTGGCTCGCCGGGCACGCCGGCGCCGAGATCGTGCTGCTCCCGGTCGACGGCGAGGGCAGGCTCGACCTCGACGCCCTGCGCGCGGAGCTCGCCGCACACGGCGACGAGACCGCGCTGATCAGCGTCATGTGGGCCAACAACGAGGTGGGCACGATCCAGCCGGTGCGCGAGGTCGTCCGCGCCGCGCGCCACTACGGCGTCCCCGTGCACACCGACGCCGTGCAGGCGGTCGGGCAGGTCGAGGTCGACTTCACGGCCAGCGGCGTCGACGCCATGACCGTCAGCGGGCACAAGCTGGGCGGGCCGACCGGCGTCGGCGCCCTGCTCGCCCGGCGCGACCTCGCGCTCGACGCCGTGCTGCACGGCGGCGGGCAGGAGCGCGGCGTGCGGTCCGGCACGCTCGACACCGCGTCGATCGCTGCCTTCGGCGTCGCCACCCGGCACGCCGTCGACGGCAGGCCGGAGCGCGCCGCCCGCCTCACCGCGCTGCGCGACGACCTGGTCGCGCGCGTCCGCGATGCCGACCCGCAGGCCGTGCTGCGCGGCGCCGACCCCGCGTCCGGCGACCGGCTGCCCGGCAACGCGCACTTCACGTTCCCCGGTGCCGAGGGCGACTCGCTGCTCTACCTGCTCGACTCCGCGGGCGTGCAGGCCTCGACCGGCTCCGCCTGCCAGGCCGGTGTGCCGCAACCGTCGCACGTGCTGCTCGCCATGGGCGTCCCGGAGGCCGAGGCGCGCGGGGCGCTGCGCTTCACGCTCGGCGCCACCTCCACGCCCGCCGACGTCGACCGGCTCGTCGCGGCGCTGCCCCAGGTCGTCACCCGGGCGCGCGCGGCAGGGCTCGTCTCGGGCCGCGCGCTGGGGAGCGCGTCGTGAGGGTGCTGGCCGCCATGTCGGGCGGCGTGGACTCCGCGGTCGCCGCGGCGCTCGCGGTCGAGGCCGGGCACGACGTCGTGGGCGTGCACATGGCGCTCTCGCGCGACCGGAACCAGTTCCGCACGGGCTCGCGCGGCTGCTGCTCGATCGAGGACGCCGGCGACGCGCGGCGCGCGGCCGACGTGCTCGGCATCCCGTACTACGTGTGGGACCTGTCCGAGCGGTTCGAGGACACCGTCGTGGCGGACTTCCTCGCCGAGTACGAGGCGGGTCGCACCCCCAACCCCTGCGTGCGCTGCAACGAGCACATCAAGTTCGAGGCCCTGCTCGACAAGGCGACGGCCCTCGGGTTCGACGCCGTCGCCACGGGCCACTACGCCCGGATCGTCACGCGCGAGACCACGGTGTCCGACGGGGCGACCGACGGCGGCGTGCGCACCGTGCGTGAGCTGCACCGCTCGCCGAACGACGCGAAGGACCAGTCCTACGTGCTGGCCGTCGCGGGCCCGGAGCGGCTCGCGCGCGCGATGTTCCCGCTGGGCGGCTTCGCCTCCAAGGACGAGGTCCGCGCAGAGGCGGCCCGCCGCGGCCTGTCGGTCTCGGCCAAGCCCGACTCCTACGACATCTGCTTCGTCGCCGACGGCGACACCCGCGGCTTCCTGCGCGACCGGCTGGGCTCCCGCCCGGGCGAGGTCGTGGACGTCGACGGCCAGGTCGTCGGCGAGCACGACGGCGCGTACGCGTTCACCGTCGGGCAGCGCCGCGGCCTCGCGCTGGGCCGCCCCGCCGCCGACGGGAAGGCCCGGTACGTGGTGGACGTGCAGCCCGCGACGAACACCGTCGTCGTCGGGCCCGCCGAGCTGCTGAGCGTGGACCGGATCGCGGGGGAGAAGGCCCTCTGGTTCGACGACGTGCTGCCCGGCCCCGCGGGTCCCGGCGCCGTCGTCCCCGACGCCGACGGCTGGTTCGACGCCGAGGTGCAGGTGCGCGCGCACGGTGCGGCCGTCCCGGCCCGCGTGCGGGCCGTCGACGCCGCCGGCCTCGAGGTCGCGCTGACCGCCGGACCCCTGCGGGGCGTCGCGGCCGGCCAGTCGCTCGTGGTGTACCGGGGCACACGCGTGCTCGGCCAGGCGACGGTCGCCCGGTCGTGGCGCGCGCGGTGACCTGCCGGCTCACCTGCCCGTAACGCACCGGAAAAGACCGAGCGGGTACGCTCTGATCTTTTCCCGCGAGGCCGTGCGCAGCGGTGTCCTCGCAGGTGCGGGCGCAGGACAGGAACAGGAGTGACGATGACCGCGGTGAGCGGGCACGGGCCGTGGCCCGGCGGCGAACGAGACGTGCTGGAGGCGCAGCAGACGGCGCTCGGCGAGCTGGGCGAGCTGCCGACGGGGGTGGACGCGGTGCCCTTCCTCACCCAGCTCCCGCAGCGCGGCCCGGGCGCCGACGCCCTCGGGCGGACGGCGGCGCGGCTGGCCGAGATGCCCGTCGAGCTCGGCCCGCACGGCTGGAAGCTGACCGACCGCCCGGGCGTGGACCTGCGCAGGGCCGAGGCGTTCTGGCGCGAGGACCTCGGTGCCCTCGCCGTCGCCGCCCACGGCCACGCCGGGCCGCTCGCGGTCGAGGTGCTCGGCCCGTGGACGCTGGCCGCGCAGCTCTGGTCGGCGCGCGGCGACCGCGTGCTGGCCGACACCGGTGCCCGCGCGGACCTCGCCCTCGCGCTCGCCGAGGGCGTGCGCACCCTCGTGGCCGACGTCGTGGCCCAGGTGCCCGGCGCCGAGGTGACGGTCCAGCTCGCCGAGCCGCTGCTCGGCCAGGTGCACGCGGGCGTGCTGCCCACGTTCTCGGGCTACTCCCGCCTGCGGGCCGTCGCCGGGCCGGACATCGTGGCCGGGCTCGAGCCGGTGCTCGGCGCGGTGCGGGACGCGGGCTCGCGCTCGGTGGTGCACCTCGGCGGCACCTGGGTAGGTGTGCCCCCTGTGGTGCTCGCCGGGGCGGACGCGCTCGGCCTCGACCTCGCCGACGTCGGCCCGGGCGGCTGGAACGAGCGGGCGTGGGAGCTGCTCGCCCGGGCCACGGAACGCGGCACCCGCCTGTGGGCGGGGCTGCCGCCCGCGCAGGTCTCGCAGTGCGCGGGGCCCGCGATCGGGCAGCTCGCCGACATCGTTGCCGTGCCCTGGCGGCGCATCGGCCTGCCCGCGGCGGGGCTCGCCGACGTCACGCTGCTCGGCGCGCCCCGCGCGGAGCCCGGTCCCACGGACCTGCACCGCGCGGAGCTCGCCAACCTCGGCCGCGTCGCGGAGTCGCTCGCGGAGCAGGCCCAGGCCTGACCCGAAGGCCCTCGGCTCAGGCGTCCCCGCCCAGGCGCTGCCACAGGAACGTCCAGTGCGTCGCCGCCATGTACGCGGCCTGCGCGTTGTCGGCCGCGCCGCCGTGACCGCCCTCGATGTTCTCGTAGTACGTCACGTCCTTGCCCGCCGCGAGCATGAGCGCCGCCATCTTGCGGGCGTGGCCGGGGTGCACCCGGTCGTCCTTGGTCGACGTCGTGAACAGCACCGGCGGGTAGTCGCGCGCGGCGTCGAACAGGTGGTACGGCGAGAAGCCGCGGATGAATTCCCAGTCGTCCGTGTCCGGGTCGCCGTACTCCGCCATCCACGACGCGCCCGCGAGCAGGTGGGAGTACCGCTTCATGTCGAGCAGCGGGACGCCGACGATGACGGCGCCGAACAGCTCGGGGTACCGGGTGAGCATGTTGCCCGCGAGCAGGCCGCCGTTGGAGCGGCCCTCCATGCCGAGCCGCTCCGGCGTCGTCACGCCCGTGGCCACGAGGTCGCGCGCGACCGCGGCGAAGTCCTCGTACGCCCGGTGCCGGTGCGCCTTGAGCGCGGCCTGGTGCCACGCGGGCCCGTACTCGCCGCCGCCGCGGATGTTCGCCACGGCGTACACCCCGCCGCGTTCGAGCCACGCGCGCCCGATCGTGCCCGAGTAGCCGGGCAGGATCGCGTGCTCGAACCCGCCGTACCCCCACAGCAGGGTCGGTGCGGGACCGTTCGCGCCGGAGACCAGGTCGGCCCGGCCGACGACGAAGTACGGCACCCGGGTGCCGTCGTCCGACGTCGTGAAGCGCTGGACGACCTCGAGGCCCGCCGCGTCGAAGTACGACGGTGCCGCCTTGAGCACCTCGGGCAGCTGCCCCGAGCCCACCGTGGCGCGGCCGAGGGTCGACGGCGTGAGGTAGCCGGTGGTGACGACCCACACGTCGTCGGAGTCGACCACGTCGACGGCGCCGACGCCGACCGTCAGCAGCTCGCCGCCCAGCGGGAGGTCGCCCCGCGTCCACGTGCCGCCCGCCGCGGGCCCCTCGGCAGGCGGGGTGAGCACGTGCACCAGGTTCTTCACGTCGTCGAGCACGTTGAGGACCAGGTGGTGGCGGGTCCACGTGACCCCGGCGAGCGACGTCGTCGCCGTCGGCTCGAAGAGCACGGTGAGGTCGCGCGAGCCGGCCATGAACGCGTCGAACCCGGTCGCCAGCAGGGAGCCGGCGCGGTAGGTCGTGCCGTCGACCGTCCAGTCGTCGCGCAGCCGCACGAGCATCCACTCGCGGTGCAGGCCGACGTTCGCCGAGTCCGGCACGTCGATCTTCGTGAGCGTCTGCTCGGGCGTGCCGACGCCCGTGGCCAGGTACGTCTCCTCCGCGTAGAACCGCAGGGCCCGGCGCACGAGGTCGCGCTCGAAGCCGGGCGTGTGCGAGCGGGACGCGCTGACGGCCATGTCCTGCTCGGTGCCCTCGTAGACGAGGGTCGCCTCGGCCAGCGGTGTGCCGCGGCGCCACAGGCGCACCTGCCGCGGGTAGCCCGACGGCGTCATGGTTCCGGGGCCGAGGTCGGTCGCGACGTACACGGTGTCGGCGTCGACCCACGACAGGCTGCCCTTGGCCCGCTCGCGCACGAACCCGCCCTCGGCCGCGGGCACGAACCGCTTCTCGACGAGGTCGAACTCGCGCGTCACGTCGGCGTCCGAGCCGCCGGGGGAGAGGTCGACGAGCGCGTGCCGCCGGGGCTCGCCCGCGGCGAGCTGTTCGGGGGTGGGGCGCAGCACGCTCGCGCCGTGCCAGACCCAGCTCTCGCCCTCGGCCTCGGCGAGCGCGTCGAGGTCGAGCACGGTCTCCCACTCGGGCTCGTCCGTGCGGTAGGAGTCGAGCGTCGTGCGGCGCCACACGCCGCGCCGGTGCCGCGCGTCCTGCCAGAAGTTGTAGTAGTGGTCGCCCACCTTCGAGACGTGCGGGATCTTGTCGTCGGAGTCGAGGACCTCGCGCACCGCGCGCTCGGTCGCGGCGAAGGCGTCGCCGCCGAGGGCGCGGGCGCCGTGCGCGTTGCGCTCGCGGACCCACGCGAGGGCGTCGTCCCCCTCGACGTCCTCGAGCCAGGCGAACGGGTCGGCGACGGCGGGGTCGAGGGGGGTCGGGGGGAGAGCGGTCCCGGGGGTGCTCTCGGTCTGGTCGACGCTCATGGGCAGCACCCTACGTGCCACGCCCTCGCATCGCGCGCTCCCGGTTTTAACCGTATTGTGGTGTTATCCGGCCATCGAGGAACCACATTCCTCAATGGCACATATTTTCGGCTCCCGCACCACAGTCGTGGCCTTCCACGCCGTGCTCGCTCTGTGGTAGAAACTGCACTTCAAGGGGGCTGTCCGCCCTCGTCAGCCGAGTCTTCTCAGACTCTCGACGAGACAACTACTAGGGGGATCGGCTCGGTGAGCTCGATGTCTTCTTCTCCTCCGCCGAGCAGGCTGCGCCAGGTCGCACCCTGGGTGTGCGTCGCCGGTGTGCTCGCCTACGTGCTCGTGGCGCCCGTCCTGTTCACCGCGACAGGGGCTTCGTCGATGTGGCCCGCCTGGCTGGTCGGCATCGCCGCCGTCGGCCTGGCCGTCGCCGCAGCGCTCATCGCGGCCCGCTCGTCCCGGGACGACCTCGCGGCGCACGAGAACCTCGTGCAGGCCTACCGCCGGGCCGAGGAGCGCGCCGCCGCGGCGTCGGCCGCGCTCGACGCCCTCGCCAAGGAGCAGCTGCCCGCGTTCCTCGACAGCGAGCCCGCCCCTCCGCTGCCCCACCTGCCGGGCGACGCGGCGGCGCAGGCCCGCCTCGACGAGGCGGCCGCCATGCTCGCCCGCGTCCAGGAGGAGCGCGTCGCCCGCCGCGACGCGGTCCAGGTCGCGGTCGTCGCCCTGAGCCGCAAGGTCCAGGCCGCGGCGCACCGCATCCAGGAGGAGGCGGCGCGCATGGTCCAGCGTCACCCCACCGACCCGGACATCCTGCAGACCTCGATGCGCGTCGACCACGCGGCGGCCCAGCAGGCCCGCCAGGCGCAGAGCCTCGCGGCCCTGTGCGGCGAGTGGCCGGGCCAGCAGTGGAGCGAGCCGCTCCCGCTGCCCGACGTCGTCAAGGGTGCGGCGAGCCGTATCACCGCGTTCCACCGCGTCGAGGTGTCGGGCGACCCGGGCGTCGCCGTCTCCGCCCGCATCGTCGAGCCGCTGATCCACCTCGTGGCCGAGCTGCTGTCCAACGCCACGCAGTCCTCCCCGCCCACCACGCAGGTGCTCGTCGGCCTGCGGCAGGTGCAGCGCGGCGCCGTCGTCGAGATCGACGACTGCGGTGTCGGCCTCGACCTCAAGCAGCTCGAGCAGGCGCGCGAGATCGCCTCCGGCAAGCGCGAGATCAGCATCACCGAGCTGGGCGAGATCCCGCAGACGGGCCTCGCCGTCGTCGGTACGTACGCGCGGCGCCACGGCTTCCGCGTCGACGTCACCGAGTCCGTGTACGGCGGTCTGCGCGCCATCGTCATGATCCCGGCAGAGCTGACCGAGGCAGTGGTGCCGTCGGGCATGCTCACGCCCGCTGCGACCCTGCCGAGCGCCTCCGCCCCGTCCGCAGGGGTCTCCGCGCTCTCGTCGGGCCGCAGCAGCGCGACCGCCGTCGTCGAGGCGCCGCTCGCCCCCGAGCTGCCCACCGCGCGGCCGGCGGACGACGACGAGTGGCCCGCCCCGGCGGCGCCCGACCCAGCGACCAGCGATGTCCTGACCGAGTCCCGCGAGCCCCTCGAGGCCGGCGGGGCGGTCGACGACGAGGAGGAGACGCCCGTGGCCGGTGCCCCGGTGCAGGCCCCTGGCGAGCTGCCCCTGCGTCCCGGGCGCACCAGCCCGCAGGACGACGAGTTCCCCGAGCCGTCTGCGCTTCCGCAGCGGCGTTCGCGCCGAGGAGAGGCGGACGTGCCCGACGAACGAACCACCGCAGCACCGGAGCCCCGTACGACAGCTCCGGGTGCCACGCAGTCGGCCGAGGAGGCCGGCGAGTGGATGGGCGCGTTCTTCAGCTCCAGCGAGGCGCGGTTCGGGGACTCACCTGACAGCAGCGAACCGCCGGCCGGTGCCGGCGGAACTTCGGAGGACCGATGACGACGCAGGCCGACGGCATGACGAGCACCGACGGCAACAGCTGGATGCTCGAGCTCATCAGTGGTGTACGGGGGGTCAGGCATGTAGTCGTGCTCACCTCGGACGGCCTGATGAAGGTACGCACGGACCACACCCCGCTCGACATCGCCGACAAGGTGGCGGCGGCGTGCGCGGGGCTCGCGGCCCTGGGTATCGGAATGAGCAGGGAGTTCGGGAACAGCGACACGATCCGCCAGGTCATGGTGGAGTTCGACGGCGGGTTCCTCTTCGTGCGGGGCGCCGGCGACGGCTCACGCCTCGCCGTGATCACCGAGTCGGTGATCGACCCGGCGTTGATCGCCCAGCAGATGCAGGCCCAGGTGCTCATGATCGGCGAGCGCACCCTGGGCACGGAGGCGATCGGCTGACCCGCCCGCACGGCACCACCCACGGAAAGCAGTGACCGGGCACCGGCCCGGAGGTTCAGGCACCACCAGCTCGACCAGGACCCGACCGACCGACAGGGGGCGAGGGGATGGACACCGAGGAGTACCGCGACCACCCGGTGCGCTCGTACGTGCTCACCTCGGGGCGTGCGCACCCGTCGCGCAACACGCTGCGACCGGAGACGCTCGTCCGTGCCGTGGAGAGCCGACCGCTGCTCTCGACGGCGAGCCGGATGGAGCGTGAGCTCGTGCAGCTGTGCCGCGGCACGCTCGCGCTCGCAGAGGTGGCTGCGTACCTGCAGCTTCCCGTCAGCCTCGTGGCGGTCATGGTCTCCGACCTGATCGACGCGGGACACCTGGCGATCCGTTCCAACCACCAAGCGCACGTCCTGCCAGGCAAGGACATCTTGGAGAAGATTCTCGATGGACTCCGCAAGCTCTGACCGCACCACCTCAGGACAGCACCTGGCGCCGACCGTCGCACGGTCCGTCAAGGTGCTCGTCGTGGGTGCCTTCGGGGTGGGCAAGACGACGCTGATCGGGTCGGTCAGCGAGATCGACCCGCTACGCACCGAGGAGCGGATCACCACGGCCAGCGTCGGCATCGACCCGGGGCAGCCGAACAAGGACACCACCACCGTCGCGATGGACTTCGGCCGCATCACCGTGACCGAGGACATCGCGCTCTACCTGTTCGGCACCCCGGGTCAGCGCCGGTTCTGGGACCTCTGGTCCGGCCTGGCCGACGGCGCGGTCGGCGCGCTCGTCATGGTCGACACCCGGCACCTCGAGGACAGCTTCGAGGTGCTGGACCAGCTCGAGCTGCGCACCAAGATCCCGTTCGCCGTCGTGGTGAACCAGTTCCCGGACTCGCCCGCCTACCCGCTCGAGCGGGTGCGCGCGGCCCTTGACCTCCTGCCGGAGACGCCGATCGTCGAGTGCGACGCGCGTGACCGGCAGTCGGCGGTGCTGACGCTCATCACGCTCGTCGAGCACGCGATGACGTTCCCCGTCTTCCAGAAGGTCAACGCGTGACACTGGCCAACAGACTGCACCAGCGGCTGGAGGACATCCCCGACCGCATGCAGCTGGCCGACATCACCGCGGCGCGCGACCCGCACAAGGTCTACGAGCGGCTGCGCGACGAGTGGGGGCCCGTCGCCCCCATGGACCTCGAGCCCGGCGTGCCTGCCTGGCTCGTCCTCGGCTACGACGAGGCCAGCAGCGTCATGCGCAACGAGCTGCTGTTCTCCCGCAACTCCCGCAACTGGCGGTACGTCCAGGAGCGGTCGCTGCCCGCCGACTCGGGCGTCTTCGCGACGCTCGCGCCGCGGGACAACGCCTACTACCTCGACGGGATGCAGCAGCGCCGCCTGCGCGCCCCGCTCGACGACGCGCTGTCCGGCGTCGACGAGAAGCGGCTGGCCCGCACCGTCGCCGTCACGTGCGACGCGATCATCGACCGCCTCATGCCCCGCGGCGAGGCGGACCTCGTGGCGGACTACGCGGTCGCCGTCCCCGTGATGGTCATGACCGAGCTGTTCGGCATGAGCCTGTCCGACGGCAACAAGATGCACGAGATCTCGGAGGCCCTGTACGCGGGCACCGACCAGGCGCGGGCCGCCGCCGTCGAGCAGGAGGCGCTGCTGGCCGTGCTCGTGGCCACGCACCGCGCCGAGCCGGGCGAGGACCTCACGACCGCCCTGGTGAACCACCCCAACCACGCGAACGACGTCGAGGTGATGGCGTCGATCGGCGTGATGTTCACGCTCGGGCACGACGCCGAGATCGCGTGGATCGCGAGCACCCTGCACATGATCCTGACCGACCCCGCGTTCGCCGCCCGGGTGCGCCGCGGCCGGCTCGACCTCGACGACGCGCTGGACGAGGTGTCCCGCCGCAACCCGCCCGCCCCGCACGTGCTGCCGCGGTTCGCCCGGCAGGACTGCGAGCTCGGCGGCCGCCGGATCGCGCTCGGCGACGCGCTGGTGCCCGCCGTCGCCGCGGCCAACGCGGACCGGGCCATCCGCACGGACGACCCGTGGGAGGAGCTGGGCAGCCGGTTCCACCTCACGTGGGGTGCGGGCGCGCACGCGTGCCCCGCGCACCGCATCGGCCCGCTCATCGGCCGCATCGCCGTCGAGACCCTGCTGCGGCGGATCCTCGACATGGAGCTGCGCGTGCCGGCGGACACGCTGACGATGTCGCGCTCGCCGTGGTCCCGCCACCCGCGCACCCTGCCGGTCCGCTTCGCGCCCCCGGACGACGCCACACCCCCGGAACGCTGACCCCACCCGCCGCCCTCTGCCGAGGTAGTCACTTGGCGAGGTAGTCATTTGGCGAGGTAGTCACCTGGCGACGTAGTCATGTCCTCAGCGGCCCTGGGGTGGGCCGACCGGGATCCCGGCGGCTGTGCGCTGCACGACTACTTCGCCAGGTGACTACCTCGCCCAGTGACTACCTCGGCGAGAGGGTCAGGCGTCCGTCGTGGCGGGGGTCGCCGTCGCACCGACCGTCTGGCGTTCGGCGACGCGCCGCTTGAGCCGCGGCACCACGTCGCGGTAGACCGACGGGTTGATCGGCAGCAGCCACTGGACCGCCCGGGCGCGCGGGCCGATGTTCACGCCCGCCTCGTCCAGCGTCTCGTCGATCTGGTGCATCGAGAACGGGATGACGTTGGTGCCGCGGGCGTGCTTGCCCTTGGTCCGCTTCTCCATCCAGGCGACGCGCTCGGCCACCTGCCTGCGCCGCTCCTCGGGCGACGGGAGGTCCACGACGCCGGCGAGGTACGCGGCGATCCAGATCGCACCCGCCTCGGCGGACAGCGGCGAGAAGAACGACGAGTTGTAGCCCGCGAAGGTCAGGTGGGGCACGCCGTCGGGCAGGATCTGGCGGTACAGCTGGTAGTTGCCCTGCTCGTCGACGAGGCGGGCGGCGATCGCGTCGTCGAGGAACGGCACGCGCTGGTGGAAGCCGGTACCGCAGACGACGAGGTCGGAGCGGACCTTCGTACCCGTCGTGAGCTCCGCGACGGGCTTGCCGTCCTCGATGACGAAGCGCGCGATCTCGGCGTCCCGGTGGACCGTGATGTCCCCGCGGTCCACCTGCTCGTAGAAGCCGTCGGTGGAGAGGGAAACGGTGCTGTTCGCGATGTCGGCGAACTCGCCGTGCGGCACGAGGCCGAGCTTCTTGAGGCGGAGCTGGCGCGTGGTGACGGCGCCGATGCTGGAGAGCATCGCGGCGCGCACCTTGTCGCCCGGGCCGTGCAGGAACTGCTCCATCCGGCCCGAGAGGGTCTGGTAGCGGAACAGCGCCTCGCCGAGCCGCGACAGCAGCAGGTACTTCATGTTGAGCACCTTCGCGATGCGCTTGGGCATCTTCCACAGCAGGTGCCGGGCCACGACGTCGGTGGAGGCGGCAACGCCGGCGATCTCGGCGGCGACGTCGCACGCCGACTTGCCGTAGCCGACGACGACGACGTGCTTGTCGCGAGCGTCCTCGAGGTTGTTGAGCTGGCTGGAGGCGACGAGCTTGCCGCCCGCCCGGACGAGGTCCGCGTAGCCCTCGTACTGCGGGAAGACCGGGTCGGAGAAGATGCCGTTGGCGACGACGAGGTGGTCGAAGCGCTCGGGCGCCGAGACCGGCGCGCCGATGCGCCGGGCGGTGATCATCCAGCCGTCCTCCGCGTCGGTCAGCTCGGCGCGGACCACCTCCGTGGCCAGGCGCAGGCTCGGCCGCAGACCGAATGTCGAGACGTAGCGCTCGAGGTACGCCTGCACCTGCTCGCCCGTGGGCCACTCGGGGTAGTCGCGCGGCATCGGCAGGTCGGAGAACGCGTACGAGTCCTTGTTGTTCTGGGTGCGCAGACCCGAGTACCGGCGCGTCGCGCTCCACACGCCGCCGACGTCGGGCGCCTTCTCGAAGACGGTCACGTCGTGATCGAACTCGCGGAGGATCTTCGCGGTGGCCAACCCGGCGAAACCGGCACCGACGACGGCTATCTTCAAGGGACCCCTGCTCTCAGTAGATTCCTGGCAATTTGCTCGAATGGTAGCGGCACCGACCTGCGCGCGACAGGGGTGGACCTGGGCGAATGCCCTGGTCCGCGGTTCTTTTCCCCAACGCTCCGGCGGCTGGCCGCTCGGATGTCAGTGGTTCAGTCCATGATTGTGTCCGTGAGCGAGACGACAGGCATCCCGGAAGCGGCCGGTACCCAGGGCGACGCGGTGGACGACGAGACGGCCGCGCGCCGTCGCTGGGCCGAGCTCGTCGCCAGGATCGAGGAGGACCGCAGGGCGTACTTCGAGGACGACTCGCCGATGTCGTCCGACGCGGAGTACGACGCGCGCATGCGCGAGCTCAAGGACCTCGAGGCCGCCCATCCCGCGCTGGTGACGCCGGAGTCGCCGACGCAGAGCGTGGGCGGTGCCGCCGCGGCGGGCTTCGCCACGGTCGAGCACATCGAGCGGATGCTGTCGCTCGACAACGTCTTCAGCACGGACGAGCTCGCCGCGTGGGCCGAGCGCGTCCAGCGCGACCTCGGCACCGACCGGCCGGGGTACCTGTGCGAGGTGAAGATCGACGGGCTGGCGATCTCGCTCGTGTACGAGAAGGGCCGTCTGGCCCGCGGCGTCACGCGCGGTGACGGGCGTGTCGGCGAGGACGTGACGCGCAACGTGCTGCGCATCGCCGCCATCCCGCAGCAGCTCACGGGCACGGGGCACCCCGATCTCGTGGAGGTGCGCGGCGAGGTGTTCATCCCCGTCGCCACGTTCGCCCGCCTGAACGAGCTCCAGGCAGAGCTGCGCGAGCGGGTCGTTGCCGAGGCGCAGGAGCGGGCGGAGCGGCAGGGGAGGGCCTTCGACCCGGAGAAGGCCCGCGTGGCCGCGCTACGGCGGTTCCCGCAGTTCGCCAACCCGCGTAACGCGGCGGCGGGCGGGCTCCGCCAGCTCCTGGAGAACAAGGACGGCCCCGAGCTCGAAGCCGGCATCGCGCGCGTCGAGGGCCTGCGCATGTACGCCCACGGCATCGGGGCGCTGCAGTGGGAGGCGGGCACGCACGAGGAGCTGGCGCGGCAGTCCGACGCCTACACCCTCTTCGAGGAGTGGGGCATCCCAGTCTCGCCGCACAACCGCGTGGTCGAGGGCCTCGACGGGGCGCTCGAGATGATCGAGTACTTCGGTGAGCACCGGCACGACATCGAGCACGAGCTCGACGGGATCGTCGTCAAGGTCGACGGCCGCGAGCAGCAGAGCAGGCTGGGCACCACGAGCCGCGCGCCGCGCTGGGCCATCGCGTTCAAGTACCCGCCCGAGGAGGTCAACACGCGGCTGCTGGCCATCCAGGTGGGCGTCGGCCGCACGGGCCGGGCCACGCCGTACGCCGTGATGGAGCCCGTGACGGTCGCGGGGTCGACCGTGCGCCAGGCGACCCTGCACAACCAGGACGTCGTGCGGGCCAAGGGCGTGCGCATCGGCGACGTCGTGGTGCTGCGCAAGGCGGGCGACGTCATTCCCGAGATCATCGGGCCCGTCGCGGCGCTCGCGGACGACGGCTACCCCCGCGAGGACTTCGTCATGCCCGCCGAGTGCCCCGAGTGCGGCACGCCCCTGCGGCCCATGAAGGAGGGCGACGTCGACCTGCGCTGCCCCAACGCGAAGTCCTGCCCCGCCCAGGTGCGCGGGCGCGTCGAGCACATCGGCTCGCGTGGCGGGCTCGACATCGAGGTGCTCGGCGAGGTCACGGCCGCGGCGCTCACCCAGCCTGACGTCCCGGAGACGCCGCCGCTGGTCACCGAGGCCCAGCTGTTCTCGCTCACGCTCGACCAGCTCCTGCCCATCGAGGTGGTGGTCCGCGACGCGGAGACCGGCCTGCCCAAGGTCGACGACGACGGCCAGGCGCGCCGGCGCGCTCCCTTCCGCCGCAAGCTGCCCTCCACGAAGGCCCAGCGGGCGGCCGCGGAGGAGGCGGGGGAGACGCTCGACGAGTTCGCGCCGTCCGCCGCCGCGACGAAGCTCCTCGAGGAGCTGGAGCGAGCCAAGACCAAGGACCTGTGGCGCATGCTGGTCTCGCTCAACATCCGGCACGTCGGCCCGGTCGCGGCGCGGGCGCTCGCAGGCTGGTTCGGCTCGGTGGACGCGATCGAGGCGGCGTCGGAGGAGGAGCTTGCGGCCGTCGACGGCGTCGGCCCGGTGATCGCCGCCGAGATCAAGGCCTGGCTCGCCGTCGACTGGCACCAGGAGATCCTCACGGCGTGGCGCGAGGCGGGCGTGCGGCTCGCGATCCCCGGACACCCCGGTCCCGCTGCCATGGCCGAGGCGGACACCGGGCCCACCGGCCCGCTCGCGGGGCTCACCGTGGTGGTCACCGGCTCGCTCGAGGACTTCACGCGCGACGGCGCCAAGGAGGCGATCATCGCGGGCGGGGGCAAGGCGTCGGGCTCGGTCTCGAAGAAGACCGACTACGTGGTGCTGGGTGAGAACGCCGGGTCCAAGGCCGCCAAGGCGGAGGAGCTCGGGATCCCCACGCTGGACGAGGACGGCTTCAAGCTGCTCCTGGAGGGCGGCCCGGGCGCCCTGCCGTCGGCTGACTGACGGTGGCCCGGGCCCGGGCTCAGCGGCGGCCCGGGAGGCGCATCGTGAGCAGCCGCGCCCGCGGGGCGAGCCGGGACGCGAGGGCGAAGACGTGGTCGGTGCGCTCGCGGTCCGGGTCGATCACCGAGAACAGGTTCACACCGAGGTAGAACGTGAGCGCGGCGTCGGCGACGTCGCGGGCAGGCAGCAGCTTCCCCAGCGGCGACCCGCCCACGACGCGCTCCCAGTGCTCGGCCACGAAGTCGACCCAGGGCTCGGCCCGCGTGCTGATCTCGTCGCGCAGGGCGGGCTTGGTCACCGCCGCCGCGACGAGCTCGCCGAACTGCGCCAGGTATCCCCGCTCCAGGTCGGTGCGGTAGATCGTGGCGGCGGCCTCGACCAGCTCCTCGACCGTCTGTGCCGCCGACGCCGTGGCGCGGTGCAGCGCCATGCGCTCGTCGGTCGCGCGGTCGAGCGCCGCCAGCAGGAGCTGGTCGACCCCGCCGAAGTGGTAGAAGACCAGTGCCGAGTTCACCTCCGCCGCCGTCGCGATCGTGCGCGCGGACACGCCTGCGTACCCCTGCTCACGCAGCACCTGGTCGGCGGCGTCGAGCAGCCGTCGTCGGGTCTCCTCTGCGGGCCTTCGCCCTGACTGCGCCATCGTGGCCTCCTCCTGTCCGGACTTGATCATATGCTTTAATCGACTGATTAAATCGCCCGATCAACGAAGCGAGGTCTCATGGACGAGAGGTCGGAGCGGGACACCGGCCCCGGGCGCGGCGGCGGCTCCGGAGGCCCGTACGCCGAGGAGCTGGAGCCGAGCCCCTGGCGCCCGCGCGCACCGCTCACCCGCGCGGCTCGCCGCGCCCGGCTGCTCCTGGCCGGCATCGCCCTCGCGCTGTTCGCCGCCATGCTGCTCGCCAAGCTCCTGGGCTCGGCCGACGCGCAGCAGACCGCGCTCTTCTACGTCGGCATCCCCGCCGTCATCGCCCTGACCGTCATCCTCACCGCCCGGCCGCGCAGCGCCGTCGGTACCGCGCTCGCGACGACGACGGTCGGGCTCGCGCTCGCCGGCCCGCTGCTGGACGAGGGCGTGGTCTGCCTCGTCATCGCGGCGCCCCTGTTCTACGGCGTCGCGGCGCTCGTCGGGGTCGCCGTCCAGGCGGCGCGGAACCGGCGGGGGCGGGCGGTCGCCGTCGCGCCTCTGCTGCTCGTGCTGGTGGCCGAGGGCGTCGGCGGCTTCACGCTCCTGCCGCGCGATGACGTCGGTACGGCGAGCGTCGTCGTCCAGGCGACACCGCGACAGGTCGCCGACGCGCTGGCCGCACCGCCCGTCTACGGTGCGTTCGAGGCTCCGTTCCTGCGCGCGGTGCCGTTCCCCGAGCCCGTCTCTGCGACCGGCTCCGGGCTCGAGGTCGGGGCCGAGCGCCACGTCACGTTCACCGACCGGCACAGCCTGGGCCTCGGCGCCCCGGCCACGCCCCGCGGGATGTCACTGCGCGTGGCGGCCTCCGAGGTGTCCGACGGCGGCGGCAGGCTCCGCCTGGACGTCACCGCCGACACGACCCTCGAGCGCTGGATGGACCTGCACGCGGCCGATGTCACGTGGGCTGCCGCAGGGCCGGGCCGGACCCGGATCACCTGGTCGCTGGAGTACACCCGTACCTTCGACCCGTCCTGGTACTTCGGCCCGCTGCAGCACTACGCGACAGGGCTGGCGGCGGAGTACCTCGCCGAGACCTTCGGTCGCGCGGCACAGGGCGGGGAGGGCGTGTGACCGTCGGCCCCGACGCGGCAGCCGCGCTCGTGCGCGGGGTGGGGCTGGGCGCGCCCCTGGTCGCCGTCGTCGTGCTGTGCGCCTGGCGGCCGCCGGGCCCGCGTGCCGTCGCGGCCGCGATCACGTCCACGGCGTGGGCGGCGCTCCTGCTCCTGCTGCTCCATCTCGCTGCCGCCGAGCTCGGCTGGTGGACGTTCCACGCCACGGGTGCGGTGTGGCGGGGCCTGCCCGTCGACCTCTGGCTGGGCTGGTCCCTCCTGTGGGGTGCCGTCCCGGCCCTCGGCCTCGCGCTCGTGCGCCACGAGCGGGTGGACCGCGGCGCGGCGTGGCGTCAGCTCGCCGTCGTCCTCGGGGGCCTCGTGGTGCTCGACCTCGCGCTCATGCCGTACGGCGCACCGGTCGTGGCGCTCGGCCCGGGCTGGCTCGCGGGAGAGGCGGTCGGCGTGCTCACGGCGCTGTTTCCGGCCCTCCTGCTCGCGCACTGGACCCTGCGCCGCACCCATGTCGTCGTGCGGGCGTGGGCGCAGGCGGCCTGGGCGGGCGGGCTGCTCGTCGGCCTGCCCGTGCTCGTCCTCGCCCCGGCGCCGCCGTGGCCCGCCGCCGTCACCTCCGTGGGGCTCCAGCTCGCGGCCGTCGCCTGCCTGCCGGGGCTGGCGGCGATGCGGGAGCTCGCCGACGTCGGCCGCGGCACGCCGCTGCCGTACGATCCTCCGGCCCAGCTCGTCACCTCCGGACCGTACGCGTACGTGCGCAACCCGATGCAGCTCACGGTCGCCGCGACGTTCGCCGTGCTCGCCGTCGTGCTGGGCGAGCCCGCGCTGCTCGTGGGCGTCCTCGTGGCCGTCGCCTACTCCGTCGGCATCGCGGACTGGCACGAGGGGAACGGGCTGCGCCGCGCGTTCGGGCGGACCTGGACGCGGTACCGCGCCGCGGTGCGTCCGTGGCTGCCGCGGCTGCGGCCGGCTCCGGTCGTCGCACCGGCGACGCTCTGGGTCGCGGCCGACTGCGAGCCGTGCTCCGGCGTCGCGCGGTGGTTCGCCCGGCGCCGTCCGGTCGGCCTCACGATCCGGCCCGCGGCGGAGCACCCCGAGGTGCTCTGGCGTGTCACCTACGAGATCACGGACGGCAGCACCGGTCTGCTTCTCCGCGTCCAGGGGGTCTCCGCCGTCGCGCGGGCGCTTGCGCACGTCCACCTCGGCTGGGCGCTCGCCGGCTGGGCGCTCGACCTCCCGGGGGTCCGGCATCTCGCCCGGCTCGGCGCCGACGTGTTCGGTGCCGAGCCCCGCCCGTCGCGCCCCGTGCCGTCGTCCTGCTCGGCTCGCGCGTAACGATGAATACCTGACAACTTTTGCTTGACGGGCGACAGAAGTCCGCTTAGGTTGCTAGCCGCAAGGTCAACGCCGACCGAGGAGACCTCATGCGTCAACGTGGAACCAACCACCGCACCAGACAGGCGGCCGCTGGTGCGACCGCCGTGGCGCTGACAGCGGTGATGCTGTCGGGTGCCGCTGCCCCCGCCACCGCGGCGGACGACCTCCCGCCCCAGGAACCTGGCGTCACGCTGCGCAGCTACGACCTCGCGCGCGACCTCAGCGAGCTGTGCACGCTGCGCTCGGGTCAGACGCCGAACGTCGACCAGCTCAAGCCGACCATCGACTACTCGTCCGAGGCCGACTTCGGCCTGAGCGAGCAGTTCATCGCCCACGCCCTGGCGAACCTCTCCGTGGACTCGGCCGGCACCTACGAGTTCCGGCTCACCAGCGACGACGGCTCGCGGCTGGTGATCGACGACACCGAGGTCATCGACAACGACGGCCTGCACGGCGCCGAGTCGAAGGACGGCAGCATCGCGCTCGAGCCCGGCTACCACGACCTGAGGGTCGAGTTCTTCGACAACACGAACGACAACATCCTGCGCCTCGAGTGGCGTCCGCCGGGCAGCGACGACTTCGTCGTCGTCCCGGAGAGCGTGCTGAGCACGGAGGCCGGCGTCGTGCGCGTGACGGCACCCGGCACCAAGTACTGCGAGGGGCAGGACGAGACGGCGGGCGACGGCATGCGCCTGGACTCGGTCTTCCCCGGCTACTCCCTCACCGACCTGCGCCCCGACGGCTTCGAGCCCATGGTCGCTGCGCTCGACTGGACCGAGGACGACCGGCTGGCCGTCGTGACGTCCGGGTCGGTGAGCCCGGGCGGCTGGGTCGAGGACCCGGAGCCCGGCGAGGTCTTCCTGCTCGACAACGTGACCGGTGAGACGTCCAAGGACGAGGTCACGGTCGAGAAGGTGGCGACCGACCTGTTCAACCCCATGGGCATCGCGATCATCGACGACTCGATCTTCGTCTCCGAGCGCGACCGGCTCACCGAGCTCACCGACCCCGACGGCGACGGCTTCTACGACCGGCACACCACGGTGGCCGAGTGGCCGTTCGGCGGAAACTTCCACGAGTTCGCGTTCGGTCTGCTGCACGACCGCCGGTACTTCTACCTGAACCTGTCGGTGGCCATCAACAACGGCGGCGCGACCACGGACCCGCAGCCCGCCGAGAACCGCGGCACGGCGATCCGCGTCGACCGGCGCACGGGCGAGGTCGAGTACGTCGCCGGCGGCCTACGCACGCCCAACGGCCTGGTCAAGGGCCCGGACGGCGAGCTGTTCGTCATGGACAACCAGGGCGCGTGGCTGCCCAGCTCCAAGCTCGTGCACATCGAGCAGGGCAAGTTCTTCAACCACTTCACCAACCCGTCCGGCCCGTACGACGACGTGCCCGTCTCCGCACCGGCGCTGTGGGTGCCGCAGAACGAGATCGGCAACTCCCCGAGCTCGCCGGTGCAGCTCGAGGAGGGCCCCTACGCCGGTCAGCTCGTCTTCGGCGACGTCACCTACGGCGGCCTGCAGCGCGGGTTCCTCGAGAAGGTCGGCGGCGAGTACCAGGGCGCCGTGTTCCGCCACACGGCGGGCCTCGAGGCTGGTGTGAACCGCACCGTCGTCGGGCCGGACGGCGCTCTGTACGTGGGCGGAATCGGTGAGGCGGGCAACTGGAGCGAGCCGAACAAGCTGCGCTACGGCCTGCAGAAGCTGACGCCCAACGGGCAGGACGCCTTCGACATGGTCGAGATGCGCGCCACCCGCAAGGGCTTCGAGGTCGAGTACACGCAGCCGCTCTCGGACGAGACGGTCGAGAAGATCGCCCAGGACCCGAACGCGGCGTTCCGGATGGACCACTGGCGCTACGTGCCGACGCCGGCGTACGGCGGGCCGAAGGTCGACGAACGTCCGCTGTTCGTCTCGCAGGCGAAGGTCTCACGCGACCGCACCACCGTCACGCTGACGGTCGACGGGCTCGAGCCGGGCCGCGTCGTGCACCTGCGCAGCCCGCGCCCGTTCAGCGACGCCGAGGGCCGCGAGCTGTGGAACACCGAGGCCTGGTACACGCTCAACACGATCCCCGGGTACAAGGCTCCGGCCGACAAGGGGTACCTCGAGGCCGAGGAGGCGACGCTGCGCGGCTCGGCGAACGTCGACAGCGAGCACAACGGCTACTCGGGCTCGGGCTTCGTCGACGGGTTCGACCAGGTGGGCGCCTCGGTGACGTTCACGGCGACGGCCCGCAAGGCCGGTGAGCAGCCCGTGAGCCTGCGTTACGCGAACGGGCCCAACCCGTTCGAGGGCACCAAGCAGGTCTCGGTGCTCGTCAACGGGGAGGAGCTCGAGCCGTGGGCGCTCGAGTCGACGGGGAGCTGGGAGACGTGGGCGACCGCGACCCGGCAGCTCCCGCTCGAACGGGGCGAGAACACCATCACGCTCCGCTACGACGAGGACGACGACGGCAACGTGAACGTCGACCTGCTGACCGTCGGCAAGGGCAGTGGCGACCTCTGTACGCCAGAGCGTTACGAGCGCGGATACCGCGCCCTGTTCGACGGCACGCTGGCGTCCCTCGACGGCTGGCGCATGGCGGGCCCCGGCTCGTTCGGTCGGCAGCCCGACTGCTCGATCCGCAGCACGGGCGGCATGGGCCTGCTCTGGCACCCTGACGAGCTGCAGGAGTACAGCCTCAAGCTCGACTGGAAGATGCTCAAGGACGACAACGGCGGCGTCTTCGTCGGGTTCCCCGACCCGGGCGACGACCCGTGGGTAGCCGTGGACAACGGGTACGAGATCCAGATCGACGCGAGCGACGAGCCCGACCGCACGACCGGGTCGATCTACACCTTCCAGGGCGCCGACCCGGCCGCCGTCGAGCGGGCGCTCGAGCCTGTGGGGTCGTGGAACTCGTACGAGATCCGGGTGGTCGGCCAGACCATCAAGGTCTTCCTCAACGGGACGCTGGTGAACGACTTCGTCAGCACCGACCCGGCACGTGACCTCGCGCAGGGCTTCGTCGGCCTGCAGAACCACGGGGGAGGCGAGACGCTCTACTACCGCGACGTCCGGGTCAAGGACCTGAGCTGACCCCACCCGCCGAGGTAGACACCTGGCGAGGTAGTCACGTGGCGAGGTAGTCAGAAGGCGAGGTAGTCACGTGGCGACGTAGTACTACCTCGCCAGGTGACTACCTCGCCACACGACTACCTCGCCACGTGTCTACCTCGGCGAAGGGGGTTAGCTGACCAGGCGGTCTACCGCCTCGGGGGACAGGGCCTGGTCGGCGGCCATCGCGCTCGCGCCCAGCACGCCGGCCTGCGTGCCCGTGCGGGCCGTGACGATGCGCAGGTGCTGCGTGGCGAGCGGCAGGGACCGCTGGTAGACGACCTCGCGGATGCCCGCGACGATGTGCTCGCCGGCGTCGGCCAGCGCGCCGCCGATGACGATCATCGACGGGTTGAGCAGGCTGACGCTCGTGGCGAGCACGGCGCCGATGTCGCGCCCCGCCTGGCGCACGGCCTGGCTCGCGGTGACGTCGCCCGCGCGGACCATGGCCACGACGTCGGCGGGTGTGGTGGCGCCCTCGAGGCGGCTCGCGACCGCCTGACCGCTCGCGATCGCCTCGAGACAGCCGACGTTGCCGCAGCGGCACACGACGTCGGTCACGCCGGGCACCGCGACGTGCCCGATGTCGCCCGCGGAGCCCTGCGCGCCGCGACGCAGCGCGCCGTCGGCGATGATGCCCGCGCCGATGCCCGTGGCGACCTTGACGAAGAGCAGGTCGGCGACACCGGGCCACGCGGCGCGGTGCTCGCCGAGCGCCATGATGTTCACGTCGTTGTCGACGAGCACGGCGGCGCCGAACCGCTCGCCGAGGATGCCGGGCACGTCGGCATCGTCCCAGCCGGGCATGATCGGCGGGTTGTTGGGGCGGCCCGTCGCGTGCTCGACGGGTCCGGGCAGGCCGACGCCGACGCCGGCGAGCTCGGCGGTCGACCGGCCGGCCTCGCGCAGCAGCTCCAGGCCCGTCTCGGCGACGCGGTCGAGCACGGCCTGGGGGCCGTCGGTGATGAGAAGCGGCATCTCGCGGTGCGCGAGCACGGTGGAGGCGAGGTCGGTGACGGCGAGCCGCGCGTGCGTCGCGCCGAGGTCCACACCCAGCACCACCTGTGCGGACGGTGCGAAGGCGAACGTGGCGGGGGGCCGTCCGCCGGTCGACGTCGCCTCGCCGGCGGGGGCGATGAGGCCTGCCGCCATCAGCAGGTCGATGCGCGCGGCGACGGTCGATCGCGCCTGCCCCGTCACGGCGGCGAGGTCCGCTCGCGTGCGGGGTCTCCCGTCGCGCAGGAGCTGAAACATGTCGCCCGCCCCGGAGACCTTCGGTACCTGCTGAACCACGTCCCGTGCCACTTCCACCATGCCTCTAGTGAATCATGGCCAACTAGGTCGCGACTTTTGCTTGACGGTCGGCAAAAGTCCCTCTACGTTCGTGCCATGGTCGACGCAGACCCCGAACCCACCCCTCGTCCGTCCCCTCGTCCGACAGAGCAGCCGGCACAGCAGCGGGCACAGCAGCGGGCAGGGCAGCAGCCGCTGCTCCAGATGCGCGGCATCGTCAAGCAGTTCCCCGGCGCGCGGGCGCTCGACGGCGTGGACCTGGAGGTCCGCCCCGGCGAGGTGCATTGCCTGCTGGGCCAGAACGGGGCGGGCAAGTCCACCCTGATCAAGACGCTCGCGGGGGCGCACCAGCCGACGGCGGGCGAGATCCTCGTCGACGGCGAGCCCGTCACGATCGCCGACCCGGTCGCGGCGCTCCGGCTCGGCATCGCGACCATCTACCAGGAGCTCGACGTGGTCGACGGCCTGACCGTCGCCGAGAACATCTACCTCGGGCACGAGCTCGCCTCCGGCGGCGTCACGCGCCGGTCCGAGGCGGCCCGCAACACCCGCAGGCTGCTGGAGCGACTGGGCCACGGCGAGATCTCGCCCCACCGCGAGGTGGGCTCCCTGTCCGCGGCGGGCAAGCAGATCGTGTCGCTGGCCCGCGCGCTGTCCCGGGACGCGCGCGTCGTCATCATGGACGAGCCGTCCGCTGTGCTGGACTCCGAGGAGGTCGGCAACCTCCACCGCATCGTGCGCGAGCTGGTCGCCGACGGCGTCGCCGTCGTCTACATCTCGCACCGGCTCGAGGAGATCCGCCAGCTCGGCGACCGCATCACGGTGCTCAAGGACGGCCGCACGGTCGCCGAGAGCCTCGTCGTGGCGGACACGCCGACGGACGAGCTCATCAAGCTCATGACGGGCCGGTCCGTCGAGTACGCGTTCCCCGAGCGTCCCGGAGTCCCGGCGGGCGCGGACCCGGTCCTCGAGGTCGAGGACCTCGCGCTGGGCGGTGTCTTCTCCGACGTCTCCCTCACGGTGCGTGCGGGCGAGATCGTCGGCCTGGCCGGCCTCGTCGGCTCGGGACGCTCCGAGATCCTCGAGACGATCTACGGCGCGCGGCGGGCGACGTCGGGCACGGTGCGCGTGGGCGGCAAGCGCCTGCGCGGCGGGGTCGACGCGGCGGTCGCCGCGGGCATCGGGCTGTGCCCCGAGGAGCGCAAGAGCCAGGGCCTGCTCCTGGACGAGCCCGTGTACCGGAACATCACCCTGTCCACCTTCGCGCGCACCGCGCGCGCGGGGCTGCTCGACGAGAGGGCGGAGCGCGCCGCCGCGCGCGAGCAGGTCGAGGCGCTCGACCTGCGGCCCGCCTCCGTCGACCGGCACGCCCGCACCCTCTCGGGCGGCAACCAGCAGAAGGCCCTGCTCGCGCGCTGGCTCGTGCACGGCTGCCGCGTGCTCCTGCTCGACGAGCCCACCCGTGGCGTCGACGTCGGGGCGCGCGCCGAGATCTACACCCTGATCCGCCGCCTGGCCGACGACGGCGCGGCCGTCGTCGTCGTGTCGAGCGAGATCCCCGAGGTGCTCGGGCTCGCCGACAGGGTCCTCGTCATCTCCGACGGCAGGGCGGTCCACGAGGGACCCGCCCGCGACATCGACGAGCACCGTGTGCTCGACCTGGTCATGGAAGGAAGTGTGGCGTGAGCCAACGTTCGGCCCTCATGGGTCCGGCCCTGCGGATGGGCGGCCTCGTGCTCGCCCTCGTCCTGCTCGTGGTCGTCGGCGTCGCGACGGCCGGCGAGCGGTTCTGGAGCACCGGCAACCTCATCACGGTCCTCAGCCTCGCGGCCGTCACCGGCGTGGTCAGCATCGGCATGACATTCGTCATCACCTCTGGCGGCATCGACCTGTCGGTCGGCGCGGTCGTGGGCCTGGCGTCCGTCTGGGCGTCCACGCTCTCCACCCAGTACGCGGCCGAGGACTTCGGCTGGTGGGTCATCCCGCTGACCGCGCTCGCCGTCGGCCTGGTGGCGGGCCTCATCAACGGCCTGCTGGTCGCCTACGGCAAGATGCCCGCGTTCATGGCGACGCTCGCGATGCTGGCGGCCGCGCGCGGCCTCGCGGAGATCATCGCGGGGCGGCGCACGCAGATCGTGACCGTGGAGCCCTTCTTCGACGTGTTCCAGTCGCGTCCCCTGGGCGTGCCCGCGATCGTGTGGATCTTCGTCGTCGTGGCGGCTGCCGGCTGGTTCCTGCTCAACCGCACGACGTTCGGCCGCCGGACGGTCGCGGTGGGCGGCAACCCCGAGGCGTCGCGCCTCGCGGGCATCAAGATCAAGCGGCACACCCTGTACCTCTACGGGCTCGCGGGCCTGACGGCGGGCATCGGCGCCGTGATCCTCCTCGCGCGCACGACGGCGGGGTCCTCGACGCACGGCACGCTCCTCGAGCTGGACGTCATCGCGGCGGTCGTCGTCGGCGGGACGCTGCTGGCCGGTGGCCGGGGCACCGTCACGGGCACCGTGCTCGGCGTCCTCATCTTCTCGACGCTGACCAACGTCTTCGTCCTCAACAACCTCGACAGCTCGGTGCAGGCGATCGCCAAGGGCGCGATCATCGTCGGCGCCGTGCTGCTGCAGCAGTGGTTCGCCGCGCGCGAGCGGGTCACCGCCACCTGAGGCGACCCGACCGCACCCCAGACACCCCAGCAGTTCCACCCGGATCAAGGGAGATCAACATGACCGCGTCCACCGTCCGCACGCGCCGCGCCGCCGGCGCCGTCGCCGCAACGGCCACCGCCGCGCTGCTGCTCACCGGTTGCGTGAGCAACGAGCCCCGGGAGAACGAGGACGACGCCGCCAGCGGCCCCGTCGCCGTGACCGAGAACGACGAGCCCGGCGACGAGGTCGTCATCGGTTTCTCCGCCCCCGCCGCCGACCACGGCTGGATGGGCGCGATCACGAGCGCCGCCAAGGCCGAGGCCGAGAAGTACGAGGACGTCACGCTCCAGGTCTCCGAGGGCACCAACGACGTCAACGTGCAGATCAGCCAGATAGAGGGCTTCATCGACCAGGGCGTCGACGCCATCGTGCTGCTGCCGTTCGACGGCGCCGCGCTCACCGACGTCGCGCTCGAGGCGATGGAGGCAGGCATCCCGGTCGTCAACGTGGACCGCGAGTTCACCAGCCCGTTCGCCGCGCGCGCCACCGTGCTGGGCGACAACTACGGCATGGGCGTCAGCGCGGGCACCTACATCTGCGAGCAGCTCGGCGACAACCCGGACGCCGTGGTCGCCGAGATCGCCGGCATCGACTCGCTGCCGCTCACGCAGGACCGCAGCCAGGGCTTCAAGGACGCCCTCGACGACTGTGGGCTCGACGTCGACGCGCGCGTCGCCGCCGAGTTCACCGTCGAGTCGGGCGAGGAGCAGACGGCGAACCTGCTGTCCGCCGAGCCGCAGATCGACGCCATCTGGAACCACGACGACGACCAGGGCGTCGGCGTGCTGGCCGCCATCGAGAACGCGGGCCGCGACGAGTTCTTCGTCGTCGGCGGCGCCGGCTCGGCCAACATGATGCGCGAGATCCAGGACGAGGAGAGCGTGGTCGACGCCACCGTCATCTACCCGTCCACGCAGGCCGCCGACGGCGTGAAGCTGGCCCGCCTCGTGGCCCAGAACAAGACCGTCAGCGACCTCGCCTCGATCGGCGTGCCGCGCCAGGTCCAGCTCTACGCGCCCGTCGTCACGGCGGACAACGTGGAGGAGTTCCTGCCCATCGGCTTCGAGTCCTGACGGGTGACGGCGGACGACGACGAGGCCCGGCAGGGCGGGCCGGAGGGCAGGGACATGACAGTGGCGGAGAAAGTGGCGGAGAAAGTGGTGGCACCAGTGGGGGGAGGCACGGGATGAGCGCGGACAACGAGCTCGGTGTCGGCATGGTCGGCTACGCGTTCATGGGGGCGGCGCACTCGCAGGCGTGGCGCACGGCTCCGCGGTTCTTCGACCTGGCTCTCGCGCCGCGGATGCGCGCGGTCGCGGGGCGGGACGAGACCGCGGTGCGGGCGGCCGCCGACCGGCTCGGCTGGGACGAGGCGGTCGTGGGCTGGCAGGGCCTGCTCGAACGGGACGACATCGACCTGGTCGACGTCTGCACCCCCGGCGACACCCACGCGGAGATCGCCGTCGCGGCACTCGAGGCGGGCAAGCACGTCCTGTGCGAGAAGCCGCTGGCCAACAGCGTGGCCGAGGCCGAGGCGATGGTGGCGGCGGCCGACGCCGCAGCGGCCAAGGGCGTGCGCGCCATGGTGGGCTTCACCTACCGCCGCGTGCCCGCCATCGCGCTGGCGCGGCGGCTCGTCGAGCAGGGGCGGATCGGGCAGGTGCGGCACGTGCGCGCGCAGTACCTGCAGGACTGGATCGCCGACCCGCAGGCGCCCATGTCGTGGCGGCTCGACAAGCAGAAGGCCGGTTCGGGGGCGCTCGGCGACATCGGCGCCCACGTCGTCGACCTCGCGCAGTACATCACCGGGGAGACGCTCACCGGCGTGACCGGCCTCCTCGAGACGTTCGTGCACGAGCGGCCCGAGGCGTCGTCCTCCGCCGGGCTGTCCGGCGTCGCCGACACCGGCCGCACCGGCACGGTCACGGTCGACGACGCCGCGGTGTTCCTCGGCAAGCTGTCCGGCGGCGGGCTCGCGACGTTCGAGGCGACCCGGTTCGCCTGGGGCCGCAAGAACGCGATCCGCCTCGAGATCAACGGCTCGGCGGGCTCGCTCGCCTTCGACTTCGAGGACATGAACCTGCTGCACTTCTACGACGCCGCGGAGGACGCCGCCACGGCGGGCTTCCGCCGGATCGTCGTCACCGAGCCCGAGCACCCGTACGGCGGGGCGTGGTGGCCCCCGGGGCACGGGCTCGGGTACGAGCACGCGTTCACGCACCAGGTGGTCGACCTCGTCGGCGACCTGGCGGCAGGCAGGCAGCCGACGCCGTCGTTCGCCGACGGACTGGGCGTCCAGCGCGTGCTGGACGCCGTGGAACGCAGCGCCGCCGCAGGGGGTGGATGGGTCCCCCTGGCATGACCCGTGGGCCCGCGCCGGCGACGTCGTCGGCGCGGGCCGACGTGCTCAGGTCGGAGAAAGCGCTGTCCTGAGCAGGCACGACGCACGAGCACTGACCGCAACGACTCGATGAGGAGCCACAGGTGAGAAACGTGCAACGAGAACGCCGCATCCTGCGCACGGCGGTGGCGGCCCTGGCCGCGACCGCCCTCGGCGTCCCGACGGCGCTCGCGGCCGCGGCCGCGCCCGTCCCGGCCGGCCCGGCCCCCGTGACCGCCGCGCCGGCGGACGACCAGGCACAGGCGGGGCCGGGCAAGCCCAAGCCGGACAAGCCGAAGCCGGACAAGCCGAAGCCCCCGAAGCCCGACAAGCCCAAGCCCCCGAAGCCGGGTCACCCGGGCCACCCCGGCGACCCCGAGGACCCCACGGAGGCCGAGCCGTTCGACGCACTCGTGTTCTCCCGTACCGCGGGCTTCCGCCACGACTCCATCCCCGCGGGCATCGAGGCGATCACGGCGCTCGGCGCGGAGCACGACTTCACGGTCACGGCGACGGAGGACCCGGGCGTCTTCACCGACGAGGGCCTGGCCGACTACGAGGTCGTCGTGTTCCTGTCGACGACGGGCGACGTGCTCGACGCGGACCAGCAGGCGGCCTTCGAGCGCTACATCCAGGGCGGCGGCGGGTACGCGGGCATCCACGCGGCGTCGGACACCGAGTACGACTGGCCGTGGTACGGCGAGCTCGTCGGCGCGTACTTCCTGAGCCACCCGGCCCAGCAGGACGCGACGGTCGTCGTCGAGGACCACGCGCACCCGTCGACGGCCCACCTGCCCGACCGTTGGGACCGGTTCGACGAGTGGTACAACTTCCGGTCCAACCCGCGCGGTGACGTGCACGTGCTCGCGAGCCTCGACGAGGGCAGCTACGACCCGGGCTCGGGCGCGATGGGCGAGGACCACCCGACGGCGTGGTGCCACGTCTACGACGGCGGCAGGTCCTGGTACACGGGCGGCGGTCACACGGACGAGTCGTACGCGGAGCCGGCGTTCCTCGAGCACCTGCTCGGCGGCATCCGGACGGCGGCGGGCGTCGTCGACTCCGACTGCGCCGCGACGCAGGACGCGAGCTACGAGTCGGTGGCGCTGGACGAGAGCACGGCCAACCCGATGATGCTCGACGTCGCCCCGGACGGCACCGTCTTCTACGTCGAGCGCGACGGCCGGGTCCAGGTCATCTCGCCCGAGACGAACCTGACGACGACGGCGATGACCCTGCCGGTGACCCTGGCCAACGAGGACGGGCTCACGGGCATCGTGCTCGACCCCGACTTCGGCACCAACAGCTGGGTGTACCTGTACTGGTCGCCCGAGGACGTCGGGGACGACGGCCCGCACAACCGGGTGTCCCGGTTCACCTTCGACGCCGACAGCGGCACGATCGACCCGGCGACGGAGGTCGCCGTCCTCAAGGTGACCACCCAGCGCGACCGGTGCTGCCACGCCGGCGGCGACATGCAGTTCGACTCCGCGGGCAACCTCGTGCTCGTCACCGGTGACAACACCGACCCGTTCGAGTCGAGCGGCTTCGCGCCGATCGACGAGCGCCCGGGCCGCGAGGCCTTCGACGCGCAGCGCACCGCGGCGAACTCGAACGACCTGCGCGGCAAGGTGCTGCGCATCCACCCGGAGCCCGACGGCTCGTACACGATCCCCGAGGGCAACCTCTTCGAGCCCGGTACGCCGGACACCCGCCCCGAGATCTACGCGATGGGCTTCCGCAACCCGTTCCGCATCGGCGTGGACCCCCTGACGGACAACATCCACGTCGCCGACTACGGCCCCGACGCGGGCTCGGCGAACCCCGACCGCGGCCCGGAGGGCGTCGTCGAGTGGAACGTCGTCAGCGAGCCCGGCTTCTACGGCTGGCCGTACTGCACGGGCGCGAGCACCCCGTACGTCGACTACGACTTCGCCACCGGCACCTCGGGCGAGCCGTTCGACTGCGCGGGCGGCGTCGTCAACGACTCCCCGAACAACACCGGCATCGCCCAGCTCCCGCCCGCCCACGAGGCCGAGGTCTGGTACGGCTACGCCGGCAACCCCGACTTCCCGGAGATCGGCGGGGGCGGCGCCCCGATGGGCGGGCCGGTGTACACCTACGACCCCGACCTCGAGTCGGACGTGAAGTGGCCCGCCTACTGGGACGGCAAGGCGTTCTTCGGTGAGTGGAACCAGGGCAAGGTCTACTCGTTCCAGCTCGCGGGCGAGCAGCGCGACGACCTCGTCGACATCAACCGGGTGCTGCCGGGCATCCTCGACCCCGCGGCGGGCTTCGACCGGCCCATGGACATGGAGTTCGGCCCGGACGGCGCGCTGTACGTCATCGACTGGGGCAGCGGCTTCGGCGGCGACAACGACACCAGCGGCGTCTACCGCATCGCGTACACCCAGGGCGACCCGTCGCCCGTCGCACGGGCGTCCGCCGACGTGACCGACGGCCCGGCGCCGCTCGCCGTGCAGTTCTCCTCCGAGGGCACACGGCACCCCGCCGGCGAGCCGCTCACGCTGCACTGGGACTTCGGCGACGGCACGACGTCCGACGAGGCGGACCCCGCCCACACCTACACCGAGAACGGCTCGTACACGGTGCAGCTCACGGCGACCGACCCGGCGGGAGCCACCGGTGTCGCGAACCTGACCGTCGTCGTCGGCAACACCGCGCCGACCGTGACGATCACCGTGCCCGACGACGGCGGCGTCTTCGCGTGGGGCGACCGGGTCGCCTACGAGATCGCGGTCGAGGACCCGGACGGCGAGGTGACCTGTGACGACGTCACGCTCTACACCTCGCTGGGTCACGACTCGCACTCGCATCCCATCGAGGTGCTGAGCGGCTGCGAGGGCGTGCTCCAGACGGCGGCGGACGACGGCCACGGCGCCGACGCCAACATCTTCTGGACGCTCGAGGCCACCTTCACCGACGACGGCGGTGAGGTCGGCGTGCCGCTCACGGGCAACGACCTGCAGGTGCTGCAGCCCAAGCGGCTCCAGGCCGAGTTCTTCACCGACACCGGCAGGCTCGAGGGCTCGACCAGCCCCGGCGACCCCGGCGTCCAGCGTGAGACCACGGGCGACAGCGCGGGCGGCGGTCAGAACATCGGGTACATCGAGGTCGACGACTGGTGGGCCTACCAGCCCTTCAGCCTGCACGGCATCGAGGCCGTCACGCTCCGGGCCGCCTCGCCCGACGGCGGCACCGTCTCGGTCCGGTGGGACGCCCCCGACGGGCCCGAGATCGGCACCGCCGAGGTGCCCGCCACCGGTGACTGGCAGGAGTACGCCGACGTCACCGCAGAGCTGCACGACGTCCCGACCGGGTCGGGAACCCTCTACTTCGTGCAGACGTCCGGTCAGGCCAACGTGAACTGGCTCGACTTCGTGGGCGACGGGGTGGCGCTGCCGCCGTCGTCCTGACACCGCCCGGGGTGGGGCGGGCGACCTGCCCGCCCCACCCCGGTCCGGCTCCCCGCACCAGGTACCCCGCAACGGAGGAAAAATGGCACGACCGATCACCCTGTTCACCGGCCAGTGGGCCGACCTGCCGCTGGAAGAGGTGGCCCGCCTCGCGTCCGGGTGGGGGTACGACGGCCTCGAGCTGGCCTGCTGGGGCGACCACCTCGACCCGTGGCGCTGGGACGACGACGAGTACGTCGCCGGCCGGCTCGAGCTCCTGGAGCGTCACGGCCTCAAGGTGTGGGCCATCTCCAACCACCTCAAGGGCCAGGCCGTCTGCGACGACCCGATCGACCAGCGGCACCGCGACATCGTCTCGGACCGCGTCTGGGGCGACGGCGACCCCGAGGGCGTGCGGCAGCGCGCCGCCGAGGAGATGAAGAACACCGCCCGCCTGGCCGCGAAGCTCGGCGTCAAGACCGTCGTCGGGTTCACCGGCTCCGCGATCTGGAAGTACGTGGCGATGTTCCCGCCCGTCCCCGACAGCACCATCGAGGCCGGCTACCAGGACTTCGCCGACCGGTGGAACCCGATCCTCGACGTCTTCGACGAGGTGGGCGTGAAGTTCGCGCACGAGGTGCACCCCAGCGAGATCGCCTACGACTACTGGACCACGGTCCGGACGCTCGAGGCGATCGGCCACCGGGAGACCTTCGGCCTCAACTGGGACCCCAGCCACATGGTGTGGCAGGACCTCGACCCGGTCAGCTTCCTCTGGGACTTCAAGGACCGGATCTACCACGTCGACTGCAAGGACACGAAGAAGCGCATGACCAACGGCCGCAACGGCCGCATGGGCTCGCACCTGCCGTGGGCCGACCCGCGCCGCGGCTGGGACTTCGTGTCGACCGGGCACGGCGACGTCCCGTGGGAGGACGCGTTCCGCATGCTCAACACCATCGGCTACGACGGGCCGATCTCGGTGGAGTGGGAGGACGCGGGCATGGACCGCCTCGTCGGCGCGCCCGAGGCGCTGGAGTTCGTGCGCACCCACGCGTACGACGCGCCGGAAGCCGCGTTCGACGCCGCGTTCTCGACCCGCTGACGTGACGACAGACTGACGGCCGGCCGAGCGGACGACGAGAGGGGAGGCGCCCCGCAGGACGACACCGACGAGAACAGGACCGGGCCCCGGACGAACGGGAGAGCGCACGAGGCCCGGCCGGCGTGACGAACTCGACGAGGAGCTGCATCACGGATGAAGACTATCCACGCTGACCCCCTGCGACACCGTCGTCGGCGGGTGATCTCGGCGCTCGCGGCCGCCGCCCTGGCGGGCGGAGGACTGCTGGCCGCCCCCGCGGTCGCTCACGAGGGGCACGCGGCGCACGAGCCCGCCCCCGCGGCGGGCACCGACTGGGCCGACTACGAGAAGATCCTGCTCACCAAGGACGTGGGCGAGCCGATCGACATGGCGGTGCTGCCCGACCTGCGCGTGATCCACACCGCGCGCGACGGGTCGGTGCGGCTGACGGACCCGACGACCGGTGTGACCCGCGTGGTGAGCACGCTCGACGTGTACGCCAACTCGGAGGACGGGCTGCAGGGCATCGCGCTCGCCCCCGACTTCGACGAGACCGGGCACGTCTACCTCGTCTACGCGCCGCGGGACGCGGACGGCGACGGCGAGGCGGACACGCCGTCGGGCAACGCCCCCGACACGCTGCCGGCGGGCGAGGACGAGAGCTACTGGGACCGTTGGGTGGGCGTCAACCGCCTGGCCCGTTTCACGTGGACCGGCGACGAGCTCGACCTCGACTCGGAGCAGCCGATCCTCGACATCGAGGTGCAGCGCGGGCAGTGCTGCCACGTGGGCGCCGACATCGACTTCGACGCCGACGGCAACCTCTACCTGTCGACCGGCGACAACACGCCCGCGGGCACGCCCGGCGCCGACGGCTACGCGCCGATGAACGACGCACCGGGCATGAACCCGGGCTTCGACACGCGGCGCGGCGCGGGCAGCACCGACGACCTGCGCGGCAAGATCCTGCGCATCACGCCGCGGGCGGACATTCCTGCGGGCACCGCACCCGGCGAGGGCGCGACGTACGACGTCCCGGAGGGCAACCTGTTCCCGCCGGGCACCGAGGGCACGCGGCCCGAGATCTTCGTGATGGGTGTGCGCAACCCGTTCCGCATCGAGGTGGACCCGGAGACGAGCTCGCTCTCCTGGGGCGACTACGGCCCCGACGCCGGGTCGGCCGACCCCGACCGCGGTCCGATGGGCTACGTGGAGTGGAACGTGGTGGGTCTCGACGACCCGCACAATGCCGGCTGGCCGTACTGTCACGGGCCGAACGCGGCCTACAACGAGTGGGACTTCGAGACGGGCACGCCGGGGGAGTTCTTCGACTGCGACGCGCCGCGCAACACCTCCCGCTGGAACACGGGTCTCGTCGACCTGCCGCCCGCCCGCGCGGCGACGCTGTACTACGGCGACGAGCCCGGGCAGCAGCCGCGCGACGAGCTCGTCGAGTTCGGCGCCGGGACGGGCCAGGCCCCGATGGGCGGCCCGGTCTACCACTACGACCCCGACCTCGACGCCCCGGGCAAGCTGCCCGAGCACTGGGACGGCAAGGCGTTCTTCGGCGAGTTCTCGCAGGACTACTACGCCGCCTTCTCGGTCGACTGGGACACCTTCGAGGTGGGGGAGATCGAGGACTTCTTCCCGAACGCCGAGGTCGAGAGCGCCGGCATGGCGCCGCACGACAACCCCATGGACCTCGAGCTCGGACCCGACGGCTCGCTCTACGTGCTCGAGTACGGCGACGGCTTCTTCCGCGCCAACCCGGACGCCGGGCTGTACCGGATCGACCACGCCGAGGGCAACAAGGCGCCGCAGCCGCGCATCGACGCGACGCCGGCCTCGTCGTCCGAGGCGCCGCTCGAGGTCGCCTTCGACGCGTCCGCGTCCACCGACCCGGACGGCGACGAGCTCACCTACGAGTGGGACGTCGACGGCGACGGCGAGTTCGACCTGACGGGCCCGCAGGTGTCGCACACCTACACCGAGCTGGGCGTCTACACCGCGCGGCTGCGCGTCACCGACGACGAGGGCAAGATCGGCATCACCTCGACGCCGATCAGCGTGGGCAACCAGGCGCCCGAGATCAGCGTCGACCTCCCGGCCGACGGCGGGTTCTTCGACTGGGGCGACGAGATCCCGTTCGAGGTGTCGACCACCGACGCCGAGGACGGCACGGAGACGGCGTGCGACCGGGTGGCGTGGTCCTACGGGCTGGGCCACGACGAGCACGCCCACCCCGAGGTCTCGGGCACGGGCTGCACCGGCGTCTTCCCGACGGACGCGGACTCACCGGAGCACGGCGCGGGCGCGCACCTCTACGGCGCCGTCGTCATCACCTACACCGACGGCGGGGCCAACGGGCTGCCGCCCGCCGCCGGAGAGGCGACGCTGCGCCTGAACCCGAAGCTGCAGCAGGCGGAGCACGCCACGCTCACCGGTGTCGAGGTGGTCGCGGACGACTCGGCCTCGGCCGGTGCCTACGTGGCGGGCCTCGCCGAGGACGGCTCGGTCGCGCTGGAGCGCGTCAGCCTCGCGGGCATCGACAGCGCGACGGCCGCCGTGCGCGGTCAGGGCACGCTCCAGCTGCGCTGGGACTCGCCGACGGCGGAGCCGTTCGCCGAGATCGACGTCCCGAGCACGGCGGACTGGACCGACGTGAGCCTCGCGGTCGGTGAGCGCACCGAGACCGGGACGCTCTACGTCACCGCGACGGGGTCGGTCGACGTGGACGCGCTGACCATGGTGGGCGAGGGCATCGGTACGCCCCCGGCCGCGGAGAGCTCGAGCGGTCCGTCCGAGGCCGCTCGGACAGGAGGAGAGCAGTGATGGAATCTCGGGTGGACGTCAACCGCAGGAACTTCCTGAGGCTGGCCGGGGGCACCGTGGCCGTCGGTGCGGCGACGCTCGCCGGCGCGGGTCTCGCGACCGGCGCGGCCGCCGCGCCTGCGCACGGCCCGGGCCCTGGGCACGGTCCGGGTCCGGGCCACGGCCACGGCAAGGGCCGCGTGCTCGTGCCGCCGGGTCACATCGGCATCCAGCTGTACTCGATCCGGGACAAGGTCGCGTCGCTCGGCTTCCGCACCGTGTTCGAGCGGCTGTCCGAGATGGGGTACGCGGAGATCGAGTTCGCGGGGTACACCCAGGACCAGGTCGGCCCCATCACGCCGGAGGAGATCCGCGAGCTGCTGGACGACAACGGTCTGCGCGCCGTGGGGTCGCACCGGGGCATCGCCGACTTCGCGGCGGACATGGAGCGCGAGCTCGACATCGCCGAGATCCTCGGCATGGAGCACGTCGGCACCGCCGAGGCACCGACGAACGACCGGACGGTCTCCGGCTACCTCGCCGCCGCCGAGCAGTTCAACGGGTTCGGGGAGGCGGCGGCGGCCCGCGGCCTGAAGTTCTACCAGCACAACCACGACGGCGAGTTCTCCTTCGCCACCGACGACCCGGAGGTGCGGCTCTACGACGTCTTCTACGACAACACGGACCCGCGCGCCGTCTACCTCGAGATGGACGTCTTCTGGGCGTACGTGGGGCAGCACCGGTACCCCGGGTTCGAGCCGGCGGACTACATCAGGCGGAACCCCCACCGGTACCCGCTGCTGCACCTCAAGGACGGCGAGGTGAACCCGGAGAGCGAGCAGGGCTACGACATGGTCGAGTTCGGCATCGGCGACCTGCCCTACACCGAGTTCCTCTCGTCGCTGCCGGGCGGCGGGCGCAGGCACGGCATCTGGGAGCAGGACAACGCCGCCGAGGCCCCCGGCCCGGGCCACCCGGCCGACTCGTTCGGCAACGCCGAGCGGTCGTACGTCGAGGTGCGGTCGCTGCGCGCAGAGCGCCGCTGACCGGGTGCCGGGCGCGCCACCGTGCCCGCCGCGCGCTCCGACCCGGTCGTCGTGCCCAGACCTCCCCCTGGGCCTGGGCACGACGACCCGGTCGGCGCGTCGGCGCGGCGTGGGCGGCGTGGTCCCGATCACAACCGTGGTCGGGGGGTCCCGCAAGCGCTGCGGGGGAGCGCGCTGACCTGCCCAAACACTGTGTGCCGCAGGCCACTGCCGCCGAGTTGGCGTGGAGCGCGGAACGTGTGTAATGTTCTCGAGGTCAGCCCGACGGGCAGACGGACACGAGGGGCCGGAGACGGACCGAGTGGCCGCGCCGGGGCTGAAACCCACACTGCAGGATCAGGGAGCATTCGTGCGCCCCGGTAATCGGTGTGGCTGCCAGATGGATCAGGCAGATGGAATTCCTTCAGTTCCATGAACGAAGCGAATTTGATCGGCACGAAAAACCTGGTAGATTAGAGGAACTGCCCCGGGCAGGGAAGTGATCGGAAAGATTGCGGTCCTGACGGTGTGCGTCGGTTGTTTGAGAACTCAACAGTGTGCTTGATAGTCAATGCCAAACATTTGTTTTGGATCGGATCATGGCC
>DATGOB010000010.1:0-11577 GCA_036010205.1 Promicromonospora sp.
ACGCCGTGCTCACGGGCGATCGCGGCCATCTCGCGCAGGTTGGCGACGAGCACGTCGCGGTCGACGACGAGCGCCGGGGTCGCGACCGAGCCCAGCAGCCAGGGGTCGGTGGGTGTCATCGGGTGCTCTCCTCGTCGAGGCGGGGGACGTCGGGACCGAGCGCGTCGCGGATGCCGTCGGCGTGCCGCACGAGCACCTCGCGCACGGTGGCGGTGTCGAGCTCGCCGGTCTCGATGCGCGACGTCGGGACGGCGCAGCTCATCGCCGCGACCGTGCGGCCGGCGGCGTCGCGGATCGGGACGGCGGTGCAGAAGACGCCGGTCGTGTACTCGCCGTCGTCCTCGGCGTAGCCCTGCTCGCGGACGGCGCGCAGCACCTCCAGCAGCCGGTCGCCGGAGGTGATGGTGCGGCTGGTGTAGCCCTCGAGCTCGACGCCGGCGAAGCGCTCCTGCAGCTCGTCGTCGGGCAGCGCGGCGAGCAGCGCCTTGCCGATGCCGGTCACGTACGCGGGCAGCCGGATCCCGACCTCGGAGACCAGGCGGAGCGGGTGGGTGCCCTCGACCTTGTCGATGTAGACGACGTCGAGGTCGTCGAGGATCGCCATCTGGATCGTCTCGCCGAGCTCGTCGTTGGCGGCCCGCAGGTAGCGACGGGCCCGCACCACGAGCTCGCGGCTCGGCAGGAACGCCTGGCCCACCTCCCACGGCCGCACGCCGACGAGGTAGCGCCGCTGCGCCGGGTCGAGCAGCAGCCAGCGCATGTCGACGAGCGTGGCGAGCAGGCCGTGCAGGCTGCTGTTGGGCAGCCCGAGGTCGCGCGCGATCTCCACGAAGGTGGCGCCGTCGCGGCGGCGCGCGACGTACTCGATCACCTGCAGCGCCCGGCGTGCGGACTTCACGCCGCCCTGTGCCTGCGCCGTCATGCGCGGCGCCCGATCACGCGGCCGGCGCGCTCGCCGGTGACCGCGCCGTCGCGCAGCGCGAAGCGGCCGTTGACGAGCACGTGGTGGATGCCGTCGGCGGGCTGCCGCGGGTCGGCGTAGGTGGCGCGCTCGCGCACCCGGTCCGGGTCGAGCACGACGAGGTCGGCCTTGGCCCCGACGGCGACCCGACCGCGGTCGGTCAGGCCCAGCCGGGCGGCCGGCGCGCTGGTCATGTGACGGATGGCCTCGGGCAAGGTGAGCACCCCTTCCTCGCGGACGTAGGTGTCCAGGATGCGGGGGAAGGTGCCCCACGAGCGAGGGTGCGGGCGGTCGCCCACGAGGATGCCGTCGCTGCCGACGGTGTGGGCCGGGTGCGCCATCAATGTGCGGACGTGTTCCTCGATGCCGACGTGCATGACGCACGGGGCGCCGAACCGGGTGGCGGCGAGCACGTCCAGGCACAGCTCGGCGGGAGCCAGCCCGCGCGCGGCCGCGGCGTCGCTCAGCGGCACCCCGACGACGTCGGCGTAGGAGGGTGCGCCGGGCACGCCCACCACCTGCACCGCGCGCCAGTCGACCGTGAGGCCCTGGTGGCCGTCGGAGCCGGTGACGTCGAGCGCCTCCACGATGCGGGCCCGGGTCGCCGGGTCCCGGAGCCGGTCGAGCTGCTCCTCGACCGACCCGGCCTGCGCCCAGCTCGGCAGCTGGGAGCCGAGCGTCGTCATCGCCGCCAGGTAGGGGTAGGCGTCGAAGGAGAGGTCGACGCCGTCGGCCACCGCGTCGTCGAGCAGCGCGAGCAGCTCGGGCAGCTTGCCGCGGTTGATCTCGAAGCTGAGGTGGGCGTGCGCGAGGTGCAGCGCCACGCCGGAGCGGCGCGCGATCTCCACGCACTCGCGGTAGCCCTCGAGCGCGGCGGAGCCGTAGTTGCGGTGGTGCGGGCTGAAGTAGCCGCCGTGCTCGGCGACGACGCGGCACAGCGACACCAGCTCGTCGGTGTCGGCGAACATGCCGGGCACGTAGGTGAGACCGGCCGAGAGCCCGACGGCGCCGGCCGCCATGCTCTCGGCGACCACCGCGCGCATCTGGTGCAGCTCGGCAGGCGTGGCGCGGCGGGCGTCGTCGCCCATGACGAGCATGCGCACGGTGCCGTGCGGCACCAGGTAGGCGGTGTTGACGGCGGTGCCCTGGTCCAGCCGGTCGAGGTACTCCGCGACCGTGCGCCAGGACCAGTCGAAGCCCTCGGGGTCGTCGTTCCAGCCCGCGATGCGCGCGCGCAGCGCCTCCAGCGTGCGGTCGTCGACGGGCGCGTAGCTCAGCCCGTCCTGGCCCAGCACCTCGAGCGTGACGCCCTGGCTGAGCTTCGCGGTGTGGTCGGGCTCGACGAGGATCTGCAGGTCGGAGTGCGAGTGCATGTCGATGAACCCCGGCGCGAGCACCGCGCCGTCGAGGTCGACGACCTCGGTGGCGGCGCGGTCGCGCAGGTCGCCGATCGCGGCGATCTCGTCCCCGGCCACGAGCACGTCCCCGACGACCGGCTCGCCGCCGAGCCCGTCGTGGATCGTCGCGTGCCGCAGCAGCAGCGTGCGCTCGCTCATCCGACCGCTCCCACCTGCACCGGGCCGCCGACCTCGGCGCTGCGGTAGAGCGCGTCGGTGGTCTCGACGACGTGCAGCCCGAGCTCGCTGGCCATGCCCTCCGGCGCGGGCGCGCCGAACGCGCACTCGATCAGCGCCTTGGTGGGGGCGCCGGCGTCGTAGACGCCCGAGGACTGCTCGGGCGGGAGGTCGACGACGGTGCCGTCGGCGCGCACCAGTCGCACCTCGTCGCGCACCGAGTCCACCCAGAGCTGCCCGGCCGAGCCGTACATCGCGAGGTGCCACTGCGGGCGGGCCAGGTAGGGGTGGGTGGAGGCGCAGCTGAGCGCCGCGGAACCGGCGCAGCTGCTGAACGAGGCGGCCGCCACCACGTGCAGCTCGATGTCGGCGCGCTGCGGGTACAGCATCGCGGTGACGTCGTCGAACCGCTCCCCGGTGATCCAGCTGACCAGGCCGAGCTGGTGCGACATCGACACCGCGGCGGCGCCGCCGCCGGAGACACGGCGGTCGGTGTAGGTCGACGGCGTCGAGGCCGCGGTGCCGCCCCAGCCGCCGTCGGTCGCGCCGCCCAGCAGGGCGCGGGTGTTGACGGCGAGGTGGTTCATCAGGTGCTCGAGCTCGCCGATCTCGCCCTCCTCGACGAGCCGGCGCGCCGTCACGAACGCAGGCGCCGCCGACCAGCCGAAGCCGATGAGCAGCGCGCGGTCGGCGCGCACCGCGGCCTCGTGCATCCGGCGCGCCGCGCCGGACTCCAGCGCGAACGGCTTCTCCACGAGGACGTGGGCGCCGGCCTCCAGCGCGGCGACCACCTGCTCCTCGTGCGCGACCGGGGGCGAGGACACCACCACGATCTCGGGCTCGGTCTCGGCGAGCGCCGTGCGCCAGTCGGTCTCCGCGCGCGGCACCCCGAACTCGGCAGCGATCTCGCCGATCTGCTCGGCCGCCGGTGACGACACCGCGACCAGGTCGACCCGCGGGTCGGCCGCCAGCGCGGGCAGGTGGCTGCTGCGCGACCACGCACCCGCGCTGAGGACCGCCGCGCGCACCCGCCCGCTCACTTGTCGTACCCCGCGGCGAGCGCACTCACCACGTGGCGCTGGAACGCGAGCACCAGCAGCACCGGCGGGATCATCGCCAGCACGGTCGCGGCGGCGAGCGAGTTCCAGTTGAACTGCTGCACCGACTGGAAGCCCACCAGCAGCGGCGGCACCGTCAGCTGGTTGGTCAGCACCAGCGAGTAGAAGAACTCGCTCCACGCCTCGAGGAAGATCAGCACCCCGGCCGCGACGATGCCGGGCTTCGCGATCGGCAGCACGACGACCGCGAGCGCGCGCAGCCGACCGGCGCCGTCGATGCTCGCCGCCTCCTCGATCTCGTGGGGAAGCTGGTCGAAGTAGTTCTTCAGCACCATGATCGCCAGCGGCAGCGTGAACACGTTGTAGCTGATGATGAGCGCCCAGGGCGTGTCGAGGAGCTCGAGCACGCGGAACGCCACGAAGAACGGCCCGACGATCGCGATCGCCGGCACCACGCGCGAGGCGATGATCGTCAGCTCGAACGTGCGCGAGCCGCGGAACGGGTAGCGCGACAGGGCGTAGCCCGCGATGCCGGCCAGCAGCAGGTTGAGCACCACGAGCACCGTGCTGACGAGGAAGCTCTGCCCGATCGCCGGCACCAGGCGGGCGCCGACGTCGGTCGAGCCGAACGCGTCGCCGCCCGTGGAGCCGGTCAGCAGCGAGACGTAGTTGTCCAGCGTGATGCTGCTCGGGATCATCGGGAACGGCCGCACGCCCAGCTGCGCCGGTGTGATGAGGCTCGACACCAGCAGGTACCAGACCGGCAGCAGCACCCACAGCGCGAACACCACCGCGCCGAGGTAGATGACGACGGTGACGAGCGGACGACGCCGTCGACCACCGCGGCCGTTGCGGGCGGGGCGCGGCCGCGAGGCCGGCACCGCGGGAGAGGACACGGTCATCGCCTACCTGCTCTCGGAGGAGTACAGCAGCTTGACGGTGACGAGGCCGCCGACGAGCGCGAGCGCGCCGAGCACCACCGCGAGGGCGGACCCCAGACCGATGTTCGTCACCACGAACAGCTGCCGGTAGATGAGGATGCTGAGCACCTGGGTGGCGTCACCCGGACCGCCCTGCGTCATCGCGAAGATCACGTCGAACTGCAGGAAGGCGTAGATGACGTTGAGCACGGTCACGGTGATGAGGACCGGCCGCAGCCACGCCAGGGTGATGTGGAGGAACCTGCCCCAGATGCCCGCGCCGTCGAGCTCGGCGGCCTCGTTGAGCTCGGCCGGGAGCGTCTGCAGCCCGGAGAGGAACAGGATCCCCGCGAAGCTGGCCTGCCGCCACACCGCTGCGACGATCGGCAGCAGCAGCGCGGAGGTCGGGTCGGCCAGGAACTCCTGGTAGTCGTCGATGACGCCCAGGGTGAGCAGCAGCGAGTTGAGCCCGCCGACGCTGCCGTCGGCGTACCAGCGCCACAGGATGCCGAGCACCAGCCACGGCATCGCCCACGGCACGATCAGCAGCGCCCGCGCGAACGACCGCCCCACGAACTCCTGGTTGAGCAGCACCGCCGTCGCGAGCCCGATCACCGTCGAGAGCACCACGAACCCCGCCGAGAAGATCAGCGTGGTCCGCATCGAGCTCCAGAACACCGGGCTGGAGAGCACCACCGCGAAGTTGTCGAACCCCACGAACTCGCCCAGGCTGGCACCGTTCGACGGCACCTTGTGGACGCTGTAGGCCACCGTCAGCAGGCTCGGGATCGCCAGCAGCACCACCAGCAGCAGCGCCGAGGGTGCCACCATCCTGACCCCGAACCGCCGGGCGGCCCGCGCGAGCGGGCCGACCCGGACGGCCGGGGTGTCTGCGCGCCGGGAGGCGCGGACCGTCGTCGTGCTCATCGACGACTTACAGCCCGCCGCTGCCCTGGGCGCTGGTCGCGGCGTCCGCGAGCTGGGCGACCGTGTCCTTCGGGGTGATCTCGCCCAGCAGCAGCGCGTGCACGACGTCGCCCACCTTGGCCTGGAAGTCCGGGTACCACGCCGAGGTGCGGGCCGGGACGACCTTGCTGCCGGTGTCGAAGATCTGCGACAGCTGCGACAGGTCGTAGTAGTCGGGGAACGCCTCGACCACGTCGGGGTCGGTGAAGAAGCCCGGGTACGGCGCGGCGAGACCGGCGGCCTTCGCCCACTCGGTGAAGACCGAGTAGCGGCCCTCGCCGTCCTTCCAGCCGTAGTACTTCATCAGCTCCCAGATCGCGGCGCGCGCCTCCTCGTTGTCGTTGGCGCCCATCTGCAGCACCTCACCGATCTGCAGCGTGTGGTTCTGCGCGGTGACGGGAGCGAGCAGCACGTTCTCCGACTCGGGGCCGGCGAGGTCGCGGATCGAGGTGAGGAAGTAGTGGTGCAGCACGAAGAACGCCGCGTTGCCCTGCGCCATCTCGTTGGAGAGCTTGCCGGGGTCGTCGTTGAGCACCGACGCGGGCGCGAGGCCCTCGCGGTACATCGTCTGCCACCACTCGAAGACGCCCTCGGTCTTCGGGTCGTCGGCGAACACCGGGTTGCCGTCGTCGTCGAAGGCCGTGATGCCCTCGGCGAGCAGGTAGGTGTGCAGGTACTCCTCGCAGAACTCCTTGACCCAGTACGCGACGTACGGGGAGGAGACGAGGCCGGCGTCGGCGATCGCCTTCGACTGCTCGTAGGTCTCCTGCAGCGTGGTCGGCGGCGCCGAGAGGCCCGCCTCCTGCAGCATCCGCTCGTTGTAGTGGAGCGTGTGGACGGCGGAGAAGTAGGGGACGCTGATGATGTCGCCCTCGGGCGTCACGTGGCGCTCGCGGCTGCTCTCGAAGAGGTCGGCGACGAGGTCGTCGATGCCGGGCAGGTCGTTGAGCGTGGACGCCCAGCCCTCCTCGATGAACTTCCGCGAGTTGTAGGCGAAGTTGTAGAAGAGGTCGATCTTGTCGCCGCCGCGCAGACGGGTCTGGATCGCGGCGGAGTAGCCCACGTTCGGCAGGATCGCGACGTCGACCTCGTGGCCGCTCTCGGCGGACCAGTCGGCGACGAGCTGCTTGATCATGTCGGGCTGGAAGTCCCAGCCGAGCATGCTGATGGGGCCTTCCCAGGCCTCCTGGGAGCCGCCGCCGGAGCCGCAGGCCGAGAGGAGGGCGGGACCAGCAGCCGCCAGCAGGAGCCCGCCACCCGAGGCCTTGAGGAAGGCGCGTCGGCCGAGCGCGGGGAGCCGCTGGGAACGCTGCGTCGCGTTGCTTCGCATATGTGAACTCCATTTCAGGACTGTGAGCGGAACACTAGCCGGAAGGGTGTTTCGGCCGTGTGAACGCCGCGTGACGGCGTGTGCGTCGTCGCACGAGGTCAGCGGCGGGCGTCTCCGGACGGGAGCGGGAGACGGGGCGAGCACGCCCCGGGACGCGACCCTCCGCCGTCGGACGGGTCGGTCCCGGGGACCGGCGGCTTGTGGCGCCTAGCTCGGGAGGGCGACGATCGCGTCGATCTCGACGTCGAAGCCGCGCAGCTCGACGGGGATGGTGGTGCGGGCCGGGAACGGCTGCGGCAGGAACTCCTTGGCGACCTCGTTGAGCTCCTCGAAGTCGTCCAGGCTGCGCAGGTACACGCCGTAGCGGACCGTGTGCTCGAGGCTGGTGCCGGCGGCCTCGGCGACGGCCTGCAGGTTGCGGAAGGTCTGGCGGACCTGGTCGGCGAACGTCTCGCCGACGCGCTGCCCGTCGGCGTCGAACGGGCCCTGGCCGGCGAGGTAGACGACGCCGCCGTGGACGACGCCCTGGGAGTAGGTGCCGGACGGCGACGGGGCTGCGGAGGTCGTGATGGGGGTGGGCACGGGTGGGGTTCCTCTCGGGTGGGGCTGTGGACGGGTCAGGAGACGGTCGGGACGAGGCCCTCGCGGACCATCCCGGCCAGGACGTCGCCGGCGGCGCCGAGGGTGGCGTCGATGTCGGCGTCGGTGTGGGCCGCGGTGATGTGGTTGCGCTTGAGCGCCATCGGGTACATGAGGTGGCCGGCGTCGATCATGCGCCGGTGGAAGGTCGCGTACGCGGTGTCGTCGTTGCGCAGCAGGTCACGGTAGCCGCGCACCGGGCCGTCCATGAAGTAGGTGACGAACACCGAGCCGATGCCGGTGACGACGGCCCGGATGCCGAGGTCGTCGACGATCTCGCGCAGCCCGGCGCGCATGCGGTCGCCCAGCCGGTACACGTGGTCGTGGAAGCCGACCTCGGGGTCGCTGATCGCCGTCATGGTGGCGACGGCGGCGGCCATCGACTGCGGGTTGCCGTTGAAGGTGCCGGCGAGCAGCACGTCGCCGCCGGCGGAGCTGAACCGCGACATCAGGTCGGCGCGCCCGCCCATGCCGGCGACCGAGTGGCCGTTGCCCATCGCCTTGCCGTAGGTGGTGAGGTCGGGGACGACGCCGCACAGCTCCTGGTAGCCGCCGGGCGCGTGCCGGAAGCCGGTGATGACCTCGTCGAAGATCAGCAGGCTGCCCTCGCGCGTGGTCAGCTCGCGCAGACCCTCGAGGAACGCCTGCTCCGGCAGCAGCGCGCCGACGTTGTGCGGCACCGGCTCCAGGATGACGGCGGCGATCTGGTCGGGGTGGCGGCGGAACAGCTCGGCGACGCTGTCGAGGTCGTTGAACTCGGCGATCAGGGTGGCGTCGACGGCCTCGTCGAGGATGCCGGCGGAGAGCGGGTCGCGGTCGTAGGCCCGCTCGGGCGGGGAGATGACGTTGCGGGCGACGGCGTCGTGCCAGCCGTGGAAGCAGCCCTGGAACTTCACGAGGTAGGGCCGACCGGTGACGGCGCGCGCCAGGCGCACCGCCTGGAACGTCGACTCCGAGCCGCTCATGGTCGTGATCGACATCTCGACCGACGGGATGAGGTCGGCCACCAGCCGGGCGCACTCGATCTCGAGCTCGGTCACCCCGAGCCCGACGACGTCGATCACGCCGAAGGTGTCCGCCACCGCGCGGTCGACACGGGGGTCGCCGTGGCCGAGGAGGGTGGCACCGAAGGCGCAGTGGTAGTCGACGTAGCTGCGGCCCTCGAGGTCGACGAGGGTCGCGCCCTGCGCGGCGCGGAAGCCCTCGGGCCTGCCGATGGCGCGGGTGGCCGAGTTGACACCGCCGGGGATGAGACGGCGGGCGTCGGCCAGCAGCTGCGCGGAGTCGGTGGATGACACGGTGGGGAAGCTCCTCGGGGGACGGTGGACGCGGGGTCTCGGGGGCGGCGGGGTCAGGTGCGGGGTGCGGGGCGCTCGAGGCCGAGGGCCGCGAGGGCGTCGCGGTGGATGATCGACTCGACGGTCTCCTCGAGCACGTGCGGCAGCGACCCGGCTCGCAGCCGGGCGAGGCCGCGCAGCTGCTCGATGGCGGCCGCGGGCTCCCAGAGCGGGTAGTCGCTGCCGAACAGCAGCTTGTCGACGACGCCCCACTCCTGGGCGTTGACCAGCGCGAGGAAGCCGTCCATCGGGCGCGACCAGCTGGCGGAGACGTCGGCGTAGACGTTCGCGTGCTTGCGCAGCACGATGTTGGCGTCGCGCTGCCAGGGGTGGCCCATGTGCGCCATCACCTGCGTCATGTCGGGGTGGCGGCGGGCCACCTCCTCGACGACGAGCGGCTGGCTGACGGCGAGCCGGCCCTGCGGGCTGGGGGTGGCGCCCATGTGCCAGAGCAGCACCATGCCGCGCTGGGTGACGAGTCGGTAGAAGTCGTCGAACTCGGGGCTCATCGGGTCGAAGAGCGAGAGCACCGGGTAGAGCTTGACGCCGCGGAACCCGAGCTCGTGGGCCTCGTCGAGCTGGTCGCGCCAGTCGTCGTCGAGCGGGTCGATGGCGGTGAACGCGATCGTCGGGGTGCGCAGCTGGGCGCAGAAGTCGGCGACGAACCGGTTCGGGGTGCGCACGCCGGCGCGGGAGGCGGCGAGGCCGAAGACGATGGCGACGTCGACGCCGGCCTCGGTCATCACGCGGTCGTACTCGGCCGGGGTGATCGTGGGCCAGGGGTGGCCGTAGGCGGGCTCCCAGTGGGTGCGGTGCTCATCGCCCCAGTGCTCGGGCTGCAGGTTGTGCGTGTGGACGTCGACGATCATGCGTGGTCTCCCGTGAGGTAGGCGCCGCGGACGGCGCGCAGCGCTGTGAGGAAGCGACGGTTCGCGCCGAGCTCGGCGGCGGCCTCGCGCAGCAGCGGCAGCGCCCGGGCGCGGCCCTCGTCGTCGACCTCGCCGCTCGGGCCGGCGACGCTGATCGCGACGTGGGCCCCGGCGTCGTTGGGCACGGCCACGGCGACGCACGCGACGCCGCGGTCGCGCTCCTCGTCGTCGACGCTGTGGCCGCGCTCGCCGATGCGGTCGAGCTCGGCGTCGAGCGCGGCACGGGTGGTGAGCGTCGCGGGCGTGAAGGCGGGAAAGGGCTCCTCGGGCAGGTGCTGGTCGCGCTGCTCGGCGGTGAGCCCGGCGAGGAGCATCTTGCCGAGGCCGGTGCACCAGGTGTGGTCGAGGGAGCCGCTGCTGGAGCGGAACCGCAGCGGCCGGTCGGGCTCCTCGACGCGCAGGTGGAGCACCGAGGTGCCGGCGAGCACGCCGAGGTTGGCGGTGAGGCCGGTGCGGTCGGCGAGGAGCCGCAGCACGGGTGCGGCCAGCTCGGCGGCGTCGGCGCTGCGCACCGAGCTGTCCGCGAGCTCGAGGACGGCGTCGCCCACGCGGTAGCGGGGCGGCTCCCCGGTGCGGGCGACGAAGTCCTCCTCCTCGAGGACCACCAGCAGCCGCAGGACGGTCGACTTCGGGATGTCGAGGGCGGCCGAGAGGTCGCTCAGGGTGGCGCCGTCGTCGAGCCCGCCGAGGTGGCGCAGCAGCCGCAGGGCGCGCACCAGTCCCTGCGACCGGTACGACGTGGCACGCTGTTCCATGTCGCGCACCGTAGGGCATAACATCCAGATCTGTCACGCACCGTCGCGAGACGGACGGCACGCCCGGCCCCCGGCTGCGGCGGCCGACCGGTCGTCGACACGAGTCCTGAGGAGAGCCGCATGACGCCGTCGCCCGCTCAGTCCGCTGAGTCCGTCGTGTCCTCTGAGTCCGCCGAGACCACGCTGTTCGTCGCCTCGCGCGGCGCGTCGCCGGAGCACGGCCTCGTGCGTGCCGACCTCCGCGACGGCGCCTGGCGGCTGCGCACGCTGGCGACGGCCGACCAGCTGAGCGCGCTCGCGTGGCACCCGACGCTGCCGGTGGTCTACGGGACCGCGGGGGTGAACCGGACGGGCCAGCTGCTCGCGTGGCGGGTGGGCGACGGCGCCGAGCTGCTCGCCGACGAGGTCGCCGGACCGGAGGAGCTCGAGCCGTGCCACGTGGCGGTCGACCCGACGGGCGGCACCGTGGTGGTCACGAACTACACGTCCGGGCAGCTGGCGCTGTGGCGGCTGGCCGAGGACGGCACGCCGCTGCCCGACCCGCTGCGGATCCAGCTCGAGGGCTCCGGGCCGGAGACGGCACGGCAGGACGCCGCCCACCCGCACCAGGCGGTGTTCGACCCAGCGACCGGACAGATGTACGTCATCGACCTCGGTGCCGACCTCGTCCGCAGCTTCGAGGTGGACCTCTCCGACCCCGCCACGGTCAGCGCTCGGGAGGTCGCCACGGGTGCGGTGCCGCCGGGCACCGGGCCGCGCCACGCCGTCGTGCTCCCCGATGGTCGGCTGGCGGTGAGCGGCGAGCTGGGGTCGACGCTCGTGGTGGGGCGGCCGGGCTCCGACGAGTGGGCCGTCGCCGCCAGCACCACCCGGACCGGGCCGGCGCGCACCCGCCACGAGCGCAACTACCCGGGCGACCTGCAGCTCTCGGCCGACGGGCGGTACGTCTACTTCGCGAACCGCGGCGACGACACGATCTCGGTGCTCGACGTCTCGGGCGCCGAGCCCGTGCTGGTGGTGGAGCGCGACGCCGTCGTCCGGTGGCCCCAGCACATCCACGTGCGCGAGGACGACATCCTCGTCGCCGGCTGGGACAGCTCGCAGATCG
>DATGOB010000011.1:0-11724 GCA_036010205.1 Promicromonospora sp.
GGTGTGGCATGCTGGCAGCAGCAGTACGCACACACGTGCTCCGGGGTCGGTGCAATTCCGAGCCGGCGGTAACAGTCCGCGACCCGCGTCCCTCCGTCAGGAGGGCCGGTTGACCTGGTGGAACTCCAGGACCGACGGTGACAGTCCGGATGGGAGGAAGCACGTGCGGCGTCGAGCGCCCTGTGGGCGCGCGGCGCCGTGACGTCGTACGCGCGGGCGGGCCCTCGGCTCCGTCCGCGTCCTCGTCGTCCGACCCCGGAGCACCGACGCCCGGGAGGACGGCATGACGCAGCCGGCACACGGCACGCACACCCTCGAGACCGCGATGCGCCGCGCCCTGGACCTCGCCGCCCGGGGCCCCGCCCACGGTCCCAACCCGCGCGTGGGCTGTGTGCTCCTCGCCCCCGACGGTCGCACGGTCGCCGAGGGGTTCCACCGTGGCGCGGGCACCCCGCACGCCGAGGCCGCCGCGCTGGGCGCTGCGCGTGCCGCCGGTGTCGACATCCGCGGGACGACGGCGGTCGTCACCCTCGAGCCCTGCGCCCACCACGGCCGCACCGGACCGTGCGCGGACGCGCTGATCGAGGCCGGTGTCGCCACGGTGCACGTGGCCGTCCGCGACCCGAACCCGGTCGCAACGGGCGGCGCCGAGCGTCTGCGCGCCGCGGGGACCGAGGTGACCATCGGGACGCTCGCGGCCGACGGCGAGGAACTGTTGCGTCCGTGGCTGCACGCCGTGCGCACAGGGCGGCCGTGGGTCACGCTCAAGCTCGCCACGAGCCTGGACGGCCGGGTCGCCGCCGCCGACGGCACGAGCCGCTGGATCACCGGCGCCGCGGCACGCGAGCACGCCCACACGGTGCGCGCGCAGGTCGACGCGATCGCCGTCGGCTCCGGCACCGTCGCCGCCGACGACCCGTCCCTGACTGCCCGCACCCCCGACGGAGACCTCGCGGGACACCAGCCGCTGCGGGTCGTGCTCGGGACACGCCCCGTCCCCGGCGACGCCCGCCTGCACGGTCCCGGCGGCCCCCTGCTGCACCTGCCGACGCACGACCTCGACGCCGCCCTGCGCGCGCTGGGCGAGCGCGAGGTGCGCCACGTGCTCGTCGAGGGCGGCCCGACCGTTGCGGCCGCGCTGCTGGCCGCCGACGCGGTCGACGAGCTGCACGCCTACGTCGCCCCTGTCCTGCTCGGCGCGGGCGCGAACGCCGTCGCCGACCTCGGCATCTCGACCATCGGCGACGCCGCGCGCTTCGCCACGCGCAACGTGACCCGGCTCGGCGACGACGTGCTGCTCGTCGCGCGCCGCCGGACGCCGCCCCCGTCCACCGCCCACCAGTCAGTCCAGGAGGAGATCTGATGTTCACCGGAATCGTCGAGGAGCTCGGCTCCGTCGTCGCGCTCGAGCACCCGGGCGCCGACGCGTCCGACGCCGTCCTCACCGTCACGGGCCCGCTCGTGACGTCGGACGCGCGGCCGGGCGACTCGATCGCCGTCGACGGCGTCTGTCTCACCGTGACCTCGGTGGCCGACGGCGCGTTCGTCGCCGAGGTCATGCCGGAGACACTGCGTCGCACGTCGCTGGGCGGTCTCGCGCCCGGCGACGCGGTGAACCTGGAGCGGGCGCTCCCGGCATCGGGCCGGTTGGGCGGGCACGTGGTCCAGGGGCACGTCGACGGCGTCGCGACGCTGGTGCGGCGCACGCCGGGCCCGCGCTGGGACGACCTCGCGTTCGCGGCGACCGCCGAGCTGACCCGGTACGTCGCGGAGAAGGGGTCGGTGGCGCTCTCGGGCGTGTCGCTCACGGTGACGTGGGTGGCCGAGGACGGGTTCGGCGTGTCGCTCATCCCCACCACGCTGACCGCGACGACGCTGGGGCGGCTCGCGCCGGGCGACCCCGTCAACGTCGAGGTCGACGTGCTCGCGAAGTACGTCGAGCGGCTGCTCGCGGCGCGGACCGGGGTCGGCACGACGCCCGCGGACGGGCTGCGGCTCGTCGGCGACGGTGCGGCAGGGGGCGCACGATGACCGGCGGGCGCGGCACCGTCGAGGCCGCCCTCGCCGAGCTGGCCGCCGGTCGCCCCGTCCTCGTCGCGGACGACGCCGACCGGGAGAACGAGGCCGACGTCGTGCTCGCCGCGCGCACGGCGACGGCGCGGTGGGTGGCGTGGGCGGTGCGGCACTCGTCGGGCTACCTGTGCGCGCCCCTGCCGGCCCACCGCGCCGACGCCCTGGCGCTGCCGCTCATGGTCGAGCACGGCCAGGACCCGCGCGGCACGGCGTACACCGTCGCCGTGGACGCCGCGGCGGGCGTCACCACGGGCATCTCGGCCGCCGACCGGGCGCGGACCCTGCGGGTGCTGGGTGATCCGGCGTCGCGGGCCGCCGACCTGATCCGCCCGGGGCACGTGCTGCCGCTGCGCGCCCGGCCGGGCGGCGTGCTCGAGCGCGCGGGCCACACCGAGGCGGCGGTCGACCTCGTCCGGCTCGCCGGTGCGGTCCCCGGCGCCCCGGACCTCGGCGAGGTCGGCGCGATCGCCGAGCTCGTCCGGGACGACGGTGAGACGATGCGCCTGCCCGAGGCCGAGGAGCTGGCGCGCGAGACCGGGCTGGTGCTGCTGACCGTCGCCGAGCTCGTCGCGTGGCGGCGGGCGGCCGACCCGGCGCCCGCCCGCCCCGCCGCACCGGTCCGTGTGCGGCGCGTCGCCGACGCCTCGCTCCCGACGCGGCACGGCGAGTTCCGCGTCGCCGCCTACCGCGACCTGCGCACCGGCGCCGAGCACCTGGCGCTGACCCCCGCCGGGCCGCAGCGGCACCCGCGCGGACGCCTGGTGCGCGTGCACTCCGAGTGCCTCACGGGCGACGCCCTGGGCTCGCTGCGCTGCGACTGCGGCCCCCAGCTCGACGCGTCGCTCGCCGCGGTCGCGGCCGAGGGCGGCGTCGTGGTGTACCTGCGCGGGCACGAGGGCCGGGGGATCGGCCTCACGGCCAAGATCCAGGCGTACGCGCTGCAGGACGCCGGGCGCGACACGGTCGAGGCGAACGTCGACCTCGGGCTGCCGGTCGACGCGCGGGAGTACGGCGCCGCCGCCGCGATCCTGGCCGACCTCCGCCTCGACGGCGTGACCCTGCTGACCAACAACCCCGACAAGGTGACGGGGCTGCGGGAGGCGGGGACGGACGTCGTCGGGCGGCGCGCGCTGGTGGTGGGGCGTGGGGTGCACAACCACCGCTACCTGGAGACCAAGCGGGCGGTGCTGGGGCACCTGATCGACCGGACCGAGCACGAGCACACGGGCGACCACCTGAACGAGCACGAGCACGAGGGAGCATGCGCATGAGCGGGGCAGGAGCACCGACGCTGACCGTGGACGGGACGGGCCTGCGGGTCGTCGTCGTCGCGGCGAGCTGGCACGAGCGCGTCATGGACGGGCTGCTGGAGGGCGCCCGCCAGGCGCTGCGGGACGCGGGGGCCGAGTGGACGGAGGTCCGGGTCCCGGGGTCGTTCGAGCTGCCCGTCGCGGCGGCACGGGCGGCGGCCGGGGGAGCGGACGCCGTCGTCGCGCTGGGGGTCGTGATCCGGGGCGGGACCCCGCACTTCGACTACGTGTGCTCGGCCGCGACGACCGGGCTGACCGACGTCAGCGTGCGGACGGGGGTCCCGGTCGGCTTCGGCGTGCTGACGTGCGACGACGAGGCGCAGGCCCTGGACCGTGCCGGCCTGGAGGGGTCGAGCGAGGACAAGGGCGCCGAGGCGGCGGAGGCGGCGATCGGGACGGTGGTCGCGCTGCGTGGCCTGTCTGCCGTCTCGGGTGCTCCTGCATAAATAGTGTGCCAAGCGTGTCCGACACCACATCACCTGCGCGGACGCGTCACCCGACGCAAGGACCGGTGGGGCCGGCACATGAGCCGGGTATGACGAGGTCACGGCGCCTGCGGGGCGCGGCGCGGGTCCTGGTCGCCGGGATGCTGCTCGCCGGGTGCGCCGGCGGGCAGCCCGGGGGACGGGGGAGCGAGGAGGCGTGCGTCGACTGGGTGCGGTTCGACACCCCGGCGGACGCCGCCGCCGACGCCGCGTTCGTGGTGCGCGGCCGCGTGCTGGAGCAGGACGGCTCCGCGCGCCTCCACGGAGCTGCCGCCCACCGTTGGCTGCTGGAGGTGGACGCCGTGCTGGTCCCGGAGCCGTCGCCGGAGGAGCCGGACGCCGGACCTGCGGCAGCACACACAGCGGTGGTGCCCGCCGTCGTGGGGCCGATCGAGGTGCGGGCGGGGGACACCGTCGCCGTCGTGTCCACCCCGGAGACCTGCACGCCCGGCGGGGCGTACCCGGACGGCGACCCGCTGGATCCCGCCACGGGCCTCGCCGCGCCCGACGGCACGGTGATCGTGCTGCTGTCCACGGCGTCGGACGAGCCGGACGTGGTCGACGGCGGCGGCGTGCTCCACCTCGTCACCCCGTACCAGGGCGTGGTGGCGCCCGACGAGGACGGCGCGCTGCCCGCGACGTGGCCCTCGCCATAGTCGCAACTGGCCGAAACGTGGGACGGCGGCCGGTGGCGCCCCCGTCCCCCGACTAGGCTGGGCCCGTGAAGACCTTCGAGACCCTGTTCGCCGAGCTGACCGAGAAGGCCCTGACCCGCCCGGCGGGCTCGGGGACCGTGGCCCAGCTGGACGCGGGTGTCCATGCGATCGGCAAGAAGGTCGTGGAGGAGGCCGCCGAGGTCTGGATGGCCGCGGAGTACCAGTCGGACACCGAGACCGCCGAGGAGATCTCGCAGCTCCTCTACCACCTGCAGGTCCTGATGGTCGCCAAGGGACTGACCCTCGAGGACGTGTACACGCATCTGTGACCCGGCCCTGGCGCCGTTCGACCCCATCGGTCGGACCGGCGCCGGGAGAGCCGGGTCGTCAGGTCCGACGTACACCCAGAGAGGAACCAACCATGCTGCGCATCGCCGTCCCCAACAAGGGCTCCCTGTCGGGGCCCGCGTCCGAGATGCTGCGCGAGGCGGGCTACCGCCAGCGCCGTGACACCCGCGAGCTCGTGCTCGCCGACCCCGAGAACGACGTCGAGTTCTTCTTCCTGCGCCCGCGTGACGTCGCGGTGTACGTCGGGACGGGCACCGTCGACGTGGGCATCACCGGGCGTGACCTCATGCTCGACTCGGGCGCCGACGCCGTCGAGCACCTCGGCCTCGGGTTCGCGCGCTCGACGTTCCGGTACGCGGCGCCCGTCGGCACCGAGCAGCCGATCACCGAGATCGCGCACATCGCCGGGCGGCGGGTCGCGTCGTCGTACACGACGCTCGTGGCCCAGCACCTGGCGAAGCAGGGCGTCGAGCCGGCCGCGATCGTGCACCTGGACGGCGCCGTGGAGTCGAGCGTGCGCCTGGGCGTTGCCGACGTGATCGCCGACGTCGTCGAGACGGGCACGACGCTGCGGGCGGCGGGCCTCGAGGTGTTCGGCGAGCCGATCCTCCGGTCCGAGGCCGTGCTCGTCCGCCGGTCCGACGCCGAGGCGCCCGCGGGCCTCGAGGTGCTGACCCGCCGCCTGGAGGGCGTGATCACGGCGCGCGAGTACGTGCTCATGGACTACGTGGTGCCGGCCGCACGCCTCGAGGACGCCGTGGCGATCACGCCGGGCAAGGAGTCCCCGACGGTCTCGGAGCAGCACCACAGCGACGCCTACGCCGTGCGCGTCATGGTGCCGCGCCGCGAGACCAACCGGATCATGGACGCGCTGTACGACGTCGGGGCGCGCGCGATCATCGTGACGTCGATCCACGCCTCGCGGCTGTAGCGGCATGAGCGAGCACGCAGGCACCGGCGGGCCGGGTCAGGACGCGGCCCGGTTCCGCACCTTCCGCGGCCGGTTCGGCACGCCGGTCGCCTACGGGCTCGCCCTGCTCTGGGCCGGCGGGTGCGCGTTCGTCGCGCTCTCGGCGACGGGGCAGGGTGCCGACACGGCCAACCGCGTGGCCATCATCGTGTTCGGCCTGCTGGGCGCGCTCGTCGCGTGGCGGTTCGGGGCCGTGCGGGCCGAGCCCGACCCGGAGGGCCTCACGGTCGTCAACTACGCGTCGCGGCGCCGCCTGGCGTGGCCGGAGATCGTCACGGTGCGGTTCGGGCCGGGCGACCCGTGGGTGCACCTCGACCTCGCCGACGGCGACGTCCTGGCCGTCATGGGCATCCAGCGCGCCGACGGCGAGCACGGCATGGCCGAGGCACGCCGCCTCGTGGCCCTGATCCGCGAGCTGGGCGAGGCCCCGGACCCGCACTGACCCGTTGCGCCGAGGGCGCGCTGAGATCTGGTACCGGCGGTGAGATCTGGCCGTGCGCCACCAGATCTCGCCGCGTAGACCAGATCTCAGTGGCGCCAACCAGATGCCTCCGGACGCACCGCGGCCCCCACCTCCAGCAGGAGGCGGGGGCCGCGGTGTCGCGTCAGCGGGTGCGCTGCGGGGTGCGCCCGCGCGGGGCGCGGTCGCCGTCCGGACGGCGGTGGTCGCCACCGTTCCGCGGGCCGCGCTCGCCACCGCGCGGGGCGCCGCGGTCGAGCGTGATGCGCAGCGGCTTGCCGGCCACGCGGGCGCGGGCGAGGCGGTCGAGCGCCTCGTTGTCGAGCGGCGCGGTGATGTCGACGAGCGAGAAGTTGCCGAAGATGTCGATCTTGCCGACGTCGGCGCCGGTGATCCCGCCCTCGTTCGTCAGGGCGCCCACGATCCCGCCCGGCTGCACGCCGTGCGTGTGCCCGACCGCGAGGCGGTACCGGGTGCCGCGCGCGGGCCGGCGGATGCCTCGCTCGCCGTCGAACCGGCCACGGGTCGCGCCGGACCGGTCGTTGTCACGGGAGGCGGAGCGTCGCGCGGCCGCTGCCTTGGCCTCGGCCCGCTCGCGCTCGTACTCCTCCTGCTCGGCGCGGGCGCGCGGCCCGTCGTCGCCGACCGCGAGCGCCGTGACGGCTGCGGCGACGTCGATGGGGTCGGCGTCGTGCTCCTGGAGGTAGGTGCGGATGAGGTCGGCGTACATCTCGAGGCGGCCGGCTTCGCGGCGTGCGGCGATCTTGTCGAGGGTGCGCCGGGCTCGGTGGGCGGAGACGTCCTTGGGGGAGGGGATGTCGGTCTCTTCGAGCTGGGTGCGGATGGTGCGTTCGATGGCGCGGAGCTTGCCGCGTTCGTGGGGGGTGACGAAGGTGAGGGCTTCGCCGGTGCGTCCGGCGCGTCCGGTGCGGCCGATGCGGTGGACGTAGGCCTCGGGTTCGCCGGGGACGTCGAAGTTGACGACGAGTCCGATGCGGTCGACGTCGAGGCCGCGGGCGGCGACGTCGGTGGCGACGAGGACGTCGAGGGCTCCGGAGCGGAGGCGTTCGACGATCTTCTCGCGTTCCTTCTGGGCGACATCGCCGGAGATGGTGGCGGCGGAGATGCCCTTCTCGACGAGGGCGGAGCCGACGTCTTCTGCTGCGCCGCGGGTGCGGGTGAAGACGATGGCGGCGTCGGCGTCGGAGGTGGCGAGGACGCGGGTGAGGGCGCCGATCTTGTGGCGGAAGGGGACGACGGCGTAGGTCTGGTGGACCGCGGTGACGGTGGAGGACTGCCGGGCGACGGCGATCTGGACCGGGTCGGTGAGGTGCTGGTCGGCGACCTTGCGGATGGCGGGGGGCATGGTCGCGGAGAAGAGGGCGACCTGGCGCTTGGCGGGTGCCTGGCCGAAGATCTCCTCGACGTCTTCGGCGAAGCCCATGCGGAGCATCTCGTCTGCTTCGTCGAGGACGAGGAAGCGGATGTCGTCGAGGCGCAGGGCGCCGCGTTCGAGGTGGTCCTTGATGCGGCCGGGGGTGCCGACGACGACGTGGACGCCGTCGCGCAGGGCGCGCTGCTGGGGGACGTAGGGGGCGCCGCCGTAGACGGGCAGGACGCGGACGTCGTCCATCTTGCGGGCGAAGGACTCGATGGCGTCGGCGACCTGCATGGCGAGCTCGCGCGTGGGGGTCAGGACGAGGGCCTGGACCTTGCGGAGGGTGGGGTCGACGGCGGCGAGCAGCGGGAGGCCGAAGGCGGCGGTCTTGCCGGTTCCGGTCTGGGCGACGCCGGTGATGTCGCGGCCGGCGAGGAGCTCGGGGATGGCGCGGGCCTGGATGGCGGAGGGGGTGACGAAGCCGAGGTCGTCGACGGCGGCGCGCAGGGGTGCGGGCAGGTCGAGGTCGGCGAAGGTGGGTTCGTCGGTGGGGGTCGCCGTGGGTGTGGCCGGGGTGTCCTGGTCGTGCCGGGGGGTGTCCGGGGCCTCGGTGGGGGTGTCCGGGGTGTTCTGGGGCGCGATCAGGTCAGGGGTGTCGAGTGACATGCAGTGAGGAACCGTTCGGCGTGGGTGTCGGGGCGGAGTCAGGGCCGAGGTGTGAGGGCCCTCGCGTCGCTCGCTCCCGAAAACACCTTCCCCGCAGCGGATCTGCGGGCCCGGCGCACGGTGTGTGCGCACGCGGGAAGACGACGAACTCCAAGGGGAATGTGTGTCCACCTTATCGGGTGCGGGGTGGTTCGGCACAGGGGTGGGGAGGTGATGTGCGGCACGCCGGGCTGGTGGGGGGTGTCTGCGGGTCGTCGGGCGGGCGGCGTGCCGGTGCGTATCCGCAAGGTGGGGCCCGTAGGATGGCGGCCGACGACGAACCGGCGTGAACGAGGGCGGTGTGCGTGTCCACTGGGGCGGAGCTGAGCTCCCGGGTGCTGACCGTGCCCAACGTGATCAGTCTGGTGCGGCTGGCGCTCGTGCCGGTCTTCGCCTGGTTGATCGTGGTGGGCGAGGACGGGTTCGCCCTGCTGGTGCTCGCGGTGTCGGGGGCGACGGACTGGTTGGACGGTGTGCTGGCGCGCCGGTTGAACCAGGTGACGCGGCTCGGGCAGATGCTGGACCCGCTGGCGGACCGGTTGTTCATCTTCGTGACGCTGATCGGTCTGGCGTGGCGTGAGGTGGTGCCGCTGTGGCTGGTGCTGGTGATCGTGGCGCGTGACGTGATGCTGGCACTGACGGTCCCGGTGCTGGCGCGCCTGGGGTACGGGACGCTGAACGTGAGCATGGTCGGCAAGGTCGCGACGTTCGCCCTGTTGTACGCGTTCCCGTTGCTGCTGCTGGCGGAGGTGCCGGGCTGGGTGGGCGCGACGGCGCACGTGGTGGGCTGGGCGTTCACCTGGTGGGGCGTGGGCCTGTACTGGTTGGCGGGGGTGCAGTACGTGGCGCAGGTGCGCCGGTTGGCGGCAGGGGCGTGACGGGTCCCGGTGCGCCGGTGACCGACCGGCGTCCGGACGAGTCGATGACTCTCCTGCGCGAGGTGACCGAGCGGCCGTTGGACCCGGGGTACGCCCAGATGGCGGAGCGGCGTGCGCGCGCGGGCGAGGCGGGGGCGCCGCGGCGTCGGCTGCCGGGTGCTGCGGCGCTCGTGCTGGTCGCGGCGCTGCTGGGCGGGGCGACGACGGTCGCGGTGCTGGACCTGCGAGCGCCGCAGCCGGAGGTGTCGCGGGGGCGTGCGGTGCTGATCGAGCAGATCCGGGAGCGGGGCGCGCAGGTGGAGGCGTTGTCGGGGCGGGCGGCGGAGCTGAGTGCGCAGGTGGACCGGTTGCAGAGCGGTGGTGCGCTGCCGTCGGCGTTGCTGGAGGTCAACGAGCTGGACCGGTGGGTGAACGGGTCGTCGCCGGTGCGGGGTCCTGGTCTGGTGGTGCGGTTGACGGACGGGTCGGGTGGTGGGTTGGTGGAGCCGGGTGACGCTCCGGCGGAGTCGCGGGTGCGGGACGCGGACGTGCAGTTCGTGGTGAACGAGCTGTGGGCGGCGGGGGCGGAGGCGATCGCGGTGAACGACGAGCGGTTGACGTCGTTGTCGGCGATCCGGAACGCGGGGGACGCGATCCTGGTGGACCTGCAGCCGCTGAACGGTCCGACGTACACGATCGAGGCGGTGGGGGACGCCGAGGAGATGCAGGTGGCGTTCGCGCGGTCGGCGGGGCTGGGGTTCCTGCAGCTGCTGAGCGCGGAGTACGACATCGAGCACCAGGTGTCCACGAGCGACGGGATGTATCTGCCGGGTGCGGGGTCGCGGACGCTGCGGTATGCGCAGGTGCCGCGTGGGCGGGACGACGGCACGGGTGGCGACGCGCGTGACGTGCCCGATGACGTGCGTGATGACGGGGCTGACGACGAGGCCGACGACGAGGACGACGAGGACGAGGCCGGGCCCGGGAGCGGGGCCGGCGAACAGGAGGACGGATGATCGCGATCGTCGGGCTGGTGATCGGGGTGGCCGCTGGTCTGCTGCTGCAGCCGACGGTGCCCCTGATCCTGCAGCCGTACCTGCCCATCGCGGTGGTGGCGGCGCTGGACGCGTTGTTCGGTGGGCTGCGGGCGATGCTGGACGGCCTGTTCGACGACAAGGTGTTCCTGGTGTCGTTCCTGTCGAACGTGGTGGTGGCGGCGTTCATCGTGTTCCTGGGTGACCAGCTCGGCGTGGGCGGTCAGCTCTCGACCGCCGTCGTGGTGGTGCTGGGCATCCGGATCTTCTCCAACGCCGCCTCGATCCGCCGGCACATCTTCAAGGCGTGAGCATGTCCGGACGTGACGACGACGCCGGGGCGCCCGGCACCGCGGACACGACGCCGCAGGACACGACGCCGCAGGACCGGCCTGCCCACGACGAGGCGACCGCGAGCGCCGGCCCCGACCCGCGACCCGAGACGGGGTGGCGGCGGCTGGTGCTCCTGCTGCGGCCGCGGTGGACGCGGTCGGAGCTGTTGACGGGTGTGCTGTGCCTGCTGCTGGGGTTCGCGCTGGCTGTGCAGGTGGGGCAGTCGACGGGTGACCAGCTCAGCGGGCTGCGGCAGGACGAGCTGGTGCGGCTGCTGGACGAGGTGACGCAGCGGGCCGACCAGCTCGACGCCCAGGTGTCCGATCTCGAGGGGATCCGTGACGACCTGCGGTCCGAGGGTGGTCGTGACCAGGCGGCGCGTGACCTGGCGCGGCAGCGGGCGGAGCAGGAGGGGATCCTGTCGGGCAGGTTGCCGGCCCAGGGGCCCGGTGTCACGATCCGCGTGGTCGACGGTGAGCGGCCCCTGGAGGCGCAGGTGCTGTTCAACCTGCTGGAGGAGCTGCGCAACGCGGGCGCCGAGGCCATCGAGGTGAACGGGGTGCGGCTGGTCACGACGAGCTACTTCGTCGACTCGGGCGGTGGTGTGGTGCTGGACGGTGCCGCCGTCGCCTCGCCGTACGAGTGGACGGTGATCGGTGACCCGCGCACGATCGACCGTGCCCTGGAGATCCCCGGGGGTGCGTTGCCGCGGATCCGTGAGGAGGGTGGTGAGGTGACCACCACGACGCTGGACCGGGTGACGGTCGACGCTGTGCGCATCCCGGGCAAGCCGGACCATGCGGAGCCTGCCGACGACCGGTGAGCGGGCACGTGGGCACCCGGGTGGAAACCGGCATGCAGAACCGGCGCGACGTGGGTAGTTTTATCCCAGTTGGTGCGCGCGCCGTCGTCGAGCCGGTGCGCGCTCTGATTTCACCCTGGTTCCCGCCCTCAGCAGGATCGATGTAGGTTGAGACGTACGTCGGGCGGAACTCGGACGGCGCCTCGGGCGTTGACGAAAAACCAGCAGGACCGGCTCGACGACCATCCCCGTACCCACACCGCACCCGAGGAGACCTGATGACGGACCCCAGCGCCCATCCGGTCGGGCCCGA
>DATGOB010000012.1:0-2566 GCA_036010205.1 Promicromonospora sp.
ATGACATCACCCCTGCGGGCGGCGCCGGGCCCAGCTCCGGGAGATGTGCGCGCGCATCAGGTCCGCCGAGGCCTCGGTGTCGCCGCTGACGATGGCCTCGAAGATGTGCCGGTGCTCCTCGTGGGTGAGCTCCGTGTGCCCCTCCGGCGGCGCACCCGTGTACTCCGCGACGAGCCGCGCCTTGCTCTGGATGCTGAAGATGATCGCCCGCGCGAACTCGTTCCCGGAGATGCGGTGCACCAGGGAGTGGAAGGCGATGTCCTCCTCGGCGTAGCGGTCCGGGTCATCGAGCGAGGCGTCGAGGTCCGCAAACTGCCGGGTCAGCGCTGCGCGCGCCTCGTCGGTGATCTGCCGCGCGGCGGAGGAGGCCATGAGCCCCTCGAGCACCGTCCGGATGCCGATGAGCTGGTCCATGAAGACCACGCTGTCGTCCCGCTGGAAGATCGCCTCGAGGACCATCGGGTCGAGCAGGCGCCAGGAGTCCCGGTCGAGCACGACAGTCCCCCACCCCTGCCGGGCCGCGACCAGCCCCTTCTCCGCGAGCGCCGTGAGCGCCTCGCGGACCACCGTCCGGCTCACGGCGAAGGTCTCGCAGAGCACCGCCGTCGTCGGCAGCGCGGCGCCGGCGGCGTACTTCCCGGTGACGATGTCCTGGACGAGGGTGCGGATCACCGCCTCAGCCAGCGCGGGCCGGTTACGGGTCACCTGGGTGGTGGTCGGTGCCTGCTGAACCACGTGTCTCTCCTCCTCCGACGCGGGATCTCGAGGGACCGCACGGGCAGCCATCGTATCGGGCCGACCTCGCCCGGCACCCTCTCGACCATTGCGCATACATCATATGTGTGACTACGCTCACCCGCGGGCAGAGCAGCCCGATCGCCTCAGGAGAAAGCGAAGGCAGGATGACACCGAAGTCACGAGCACGAGCCCCGAGAACCCGCGATCGAGTCCGCGCCGCAGCGGCAGCAGCGCTGGGCGTCGCCACGGCCCTGGCCACGGCGTCGGTCGCGATCACCCCGCAGGCCGCGAGCGCGGCGCCGGGCCACGAGCGCACCTACTACGCCGCGCCGGACGGCCGCGACGTCGGTCGCTGCCAGGCGGTGCACCCCTGCTCGATCGAGCAGGCGCAGCGCGTGGTGCGGCAGGAGGCCCGCAAGGCCAGGGACGTCACCGTGCTGCTCGCGGACGGGACCTACCGGGTCGACGAGCCGCTCGAGTTCCGCGCGCAGGACGGCGGCAGGGACGGCCACACCGTGCGCTGGGCCGCCGCACCGGGAGCCCGGCCGGTGATCTCCGGCGCGGTACCGGTCTCCGGGTGGTCCGTGCACGACGCCGACGCCGGCGTCTACGTCGCCGACACGCCGCGCGGGCTGGACAGCAGGCAGCTGTACGTCGACGGCGTCATCGCGCAGCGCGCGGCGCTGCCGCTGGCGACGTCCGACGTCACGCCGACGCCCGACGGGCTCACGATCGACAACCCGGAGCTCGGCTACCTCGCCGACCTGCCCGACCAGGGGAGGATGGAGTTCGAGTCGCTCGGAGACTTCACCGACCGCTACTCCCCCGTCGAGTCCGTCGACGGGTCGACGATCACGATGGCGCAGCCCGCGTGGGACAACAACACGTGGGGCTGGGACACCGTGCAGAACTCCTTCCTCGCCGGGCCCACGTGGTACCTCGAGAACTCCCTGGCGTTCCTCGACGAGGCCGGCGAGTGGTACCTCGACCCGGCCGCCGGGAAGGTGTACTACAAGCCGGAGGACGGCGTCGACCCGGACAACCTCGACGTCGAGCTGCCCCGCCTCGAGGCGCTCGTCAGCGTCGGCGGCACGTACGACGAGCCGGTCACCGGCCTCGCGTTCGACGGCATCGAGTTCACCGGCACGTCGTGGCTGGGCCCGTCCCGCCACGGGTACGCGATCCAGCAGAACGGCGCCTACATCAAGGACGAGTACGACTACCGGCCCGACGACGCCTTCGAGAGCTGCTCGCGCGGGTGCGAGATGTTCGAGCGTGCCCGCTTCGACTCCTGGTACCAGGAGCCCGCGGCCGTCCAGGTCTCGGCGGCGCGCGACGTGACGTTCACGCACAACCGCTTCACGAACCTCGGGCAGACGGCGCTCGGCATCGGCAACGACGCGAACGCGCACCTGTCGGGCGTCGGCCTCGGCGCAGCAGGGATCGACGTGCTCGGGAACGTCTTCCACGAGGTCGGCGGGCACGGCGTGGCGGTGGGCGGCGTGCGCGCCGACGCGCACCACCCCAGCGACCCCCGCATGACGAACGAGCACATCCGCATCGAGAACAACACGGTCAACCGGGTCGCGGTCGAGTACAAGGACAACTCCGGGATCCTCAGCACGTACGCGACCGACGTCCGCATCGTGCACAACGAGGTCGCCCACGTCGCCTACGACGGCATCGACACCGGGTACGGGTGGGGCACGCAGGACGCGGGCGGGTCCGCCGAGTACCTCCGGCGCGGGTATTACGACTGGCACCCGCTGTACACGACTCCGACCACGCTGAAGGACAACCTCGTCGCGGGGAACCTGGTGCACCACAC
>DATGOB010000013.1:0-44046 GCA_036010205.1 Promicromonospora sp.
CGGCCGCCACAGCGCGACCGACCTCGAGCTCGTCGCGGGCGGCGACACGGCGCTCCAGAACCTCCGCGAGGGCAACCTCGGCGGCACGCTGCTGTGGCGCGGCGTGACCTCGGACGCGATGGTCCTGCCCGCCGACGGCGGCCCGGCCCTCGTGTTCGGCTTCTCGTCCGCGGCGACGGACGGGCAGCAGCACCTCGTCTTCGACGATCCGCAGACCGGTGGTGCCGCGGGCGCGCAGGGGGCGCCCGCGTCACCGGGTGACGAGCCAGCTCCGGGGTCGTCGCTGCCGGTCACGCCGTTCGACGTGCTCGGCGACGGCAGCGTCTGGATGCGGGTGCTGCAGGTGGATCGCGCCACGGCGGAGCCGCGCGGCTTCGTCTACGCGAAGAAGGGCACCTGGAGCGCCTCCTGGTGCCGCAGCACGTCACCGGACTGCGCGGTGGTGCACGACGCCGCCACGCAGTCGGTGAGCGAGCCGGAGCCCGTCGCGCCGGCGCCCGTCGTCGCGGAGCTCGCCCCGATGCTGGTCGAGGACGCCGAGGCGAACGAGGTGCCGGCCATGGAGGCCTGCGTCGCGCAGCGGACCGGTACCGGCTGGACCGCCCCGCCCAAGCTGTCCGGCAAGGCGTTCTGGAAGGCGCCCGACGGTGTGGATCCGGCGGTCTGGCGCCTGTGCCTCATCGACCTGAGCGAGGCGCTGCAGCTGGCCTCGACCGGTGAGGTCCAGCCCGACGGCGCGGTCTCGCCGCGCCCGGGCACGCCCGAACCGTCGCCGAGCGAGAGCCCCGAGGAGGAGAGCAACAGCGACCCGCTGGGGCTCGGCGCCCTCCTGGAGGGCCTTTTCGGCGGATAAGACTTCCCGGCCCACGTCTCGTCTGGGGAGATGGCGTGGGCCGGGAACACCCGAGCGGGCCGAGACAGAGTCTGGGGATCTGTCTCGGCCCGCTCCTTGTCGTCTGCCGGTCGTGTTCCGGCTGTGTGCCGGTCGCGTGCCTGCTCGGCCTGCGGCGGCCTACTCGCCGTCCTCGCAGGCCACGCCGTTGCCGTTGCGGTCGAGGTGCGGCAGGTAGCCGGGCTGGCCCGCGGCGAGCGGTGCGGCACCGGCCGCGCGGACCGCGTCGCAGTTCCAGTAGAAGACCGTCCCGGGGCCGTTGCCGCCGTTGCCGCCCCCGTTGCCCCGGTCGCGGTCGCGGTCGCGCTGCTCCTGTTCCTGCTGCTGCTGCGCGAGCTGGTCCTCCTGCTGCTCCAGGGCCTTCTCGCGCTCCTCGAGCTTGGCCTCGCGCTCGCCGAGCGCCTGCTCGCGGGCGGCCACCTCGTCCCGCTGCGTCTTGAGGCGAGCCTGCTCGGCCTCGATGTCCGCGAGCTGCTCGTCGATGCCTGCCTGGGCGGTGCGGGCGTCCGCGATCGCCTGGTTGGCGTCGGCCTGCTGGCCTGCGGTCACGACGACACCGATGATGACGCCGAGCGCGAGCGCGGCGACGCCGACGGCGATCATGAGCCCGGTCCCGGGACCGCGCGAGCCGGCCTTGCCGTCCGGGCGCCGTCCCGACGGCGGTGCGACGGCGGGCACCGGGCCGCGGGGCCCCTGCCTCCCGGCCGGCCGGTCGGCGTGGTGGTTGGCGTCGTCGATGCTCAGCGGGCCGGGCCCCTGCTGCGCCGGTGCCGTCGCCGTGGCCTTGCTGCCGAGGTTCTTCAGCGCGGCGAGCACGCCGGAGGCGGGCTTGCGGGACGTCTCGGCCGGTGCGGGCGGAGGCGGCGGGGTGCCCGGTCCGCCGTGCTGCGGCGGGTACGCCGGCTGCGGGCCCGAGCCCGGCCGGACCGGCGGCGCGCTGATCGGCGCCAGCGTCATGGTGGTGCCCAGCGCGTCGGCGGAGCCCGCTGCGGGGGCGCCCGGCGGGACGGCGGTGGGGCCGGAGGCGGGCCCGGCGACCGGGACGGCGGTCGGCCCCGACGACGGACCGGCGGGCGGCTCGGACGGCGCGCCGGGCGGGCCGGCGAGCCCTGCGGGCGCCAGGGAGGCGGGTCGGGCGGGTGGCGCGTCGACCACCTGGATCGCGACGGTGCGCGTGTCCGCGTCGGCACCGGCCGCGGGGGGAGCGGAGTCGGGGGCCGGTGGTGCGGGAGGAGGGGCGGTGCGGTCGGCGCCGCCCGGCTGGGGGGTGTCGACCCAGTACTCCCACCCCGGCGGGGCCGGGGGCCACGAGGGGTCGGGGACCCACGCGGAGTCGGGTCGGAATCCCGGGGGCACCTGCCAACCCGGAGGCGGGTTGAAGCGCACGGGCATGGTTGCTCCTTCGGTACGGTCGGCCCCACTATCGGCCATCCGGCCGGGTCGGCGCTAGAACGAGAGGGCGAATCGGGCATATCGGCCGGTTGACCGACCGACAGTAGCGTGCCCGTGTCAGAGGTCGCTGGTAGACCTGGGTCATGTTCCTCCTGGAGCGCGACGACCCGGGCACCCTCGTCCACTCGGCGAGCGACCTCGTCATGGCGGGCGAGTGCGAGTTCCGCCTGCTCCGGCGCCTCGACGAGCTGCTGGGCCGCAGCCCGCGTCGGCCGCACGAGGAGGATGCGATGGCGGCCCGCACCGCGGCCCTGGGCGAGGCGCACGAGCTGCGCGTGCTCGACGGGTACCTGCGTGCGCACGGGCACGCCTCGCCGGGTCGGGGCGGCGGCGTGGCCGAGGTGGCGCCCGCCCGGCGCATGTCCGCCGCCGATCTCACCGACGCGCACGCCCGCACGCTCGCCGCCCTGGAGCAGGGGGCCGACGTCGTGTACCAGGCCTCGTTCTTCGACGGCCGGTTCCACGGCAGGGCCGACTTCCTCGTGCGGGACACGACGAGGGGAGGGCTCCGCTACGCGGTGCACGACGCCAAGCTCGCGCGGCGTACCAAGGTGCGCGCCCTGCTGCAGCTCGCCGCCTACGCCGACCAGCTCGTGGCGGCCCGTGTCGACCCGACCGACCAGGTCCACCTCGTGCTCGGCACGGGGGAGAGCACGTCCCACCGCCTGGCCGACCTGCTGCCGGTGCTCCACCGTCGGCGCGCCCGCCTGCTCGATCTGCTCGACGCCCACGTGGCCGACGACGGGCCGGTGCGCTGGGGCGACGACCGGTACCAGGCGTGCGGCAGGCTGCGCGACTGCCCGGACTGCGCCGAGGCCGCCGCCGCGAGCCGTGACGTGCTGCTCGTCGGCGGGGTGTACGAGCCGCAGCGGGTGCGGCTGGCGGCCGCAGGACTGACGACCATCGACGCGCTGGCGGTCGCGCAGGAGCCGCCGGACGGCATGGCGGCGGGCCGGTTCGAGGGTCTGCGTGCCCAGGCGCGTCTCCAGCTCGGCCTGGACGACGGCGACGGGTCGGTGCCCCTCGACCACCTGCCCGAGGGCGTGGACCCGGAAGGCCCGGACGCGCGCCTGCGCTGGCAGCTCGTCGCGACCGAGGCGATCGACCACCTGCCGCCGCCGAGCCCCGGGGACATCTTCTTCGACTTCGAGGGTGACCCCCTGTGGGAGGCTCCGCGGCTGCCCGGCGACGAGCGGGCGCCCGCGGTGGGTCTCGACTACCTGTTCGGCTGGGTCGAGCGGCCCGGCACGCAGGACCGGACGCCCCCGTTCCAGGGCCTGTGGGCGGACGACCTGGCCGGTGAGCGCGACGCCCTGGTCCGCTTCGTCGACCACGTCACCCGGCGCCGGGAGGTCTACCCCGACCTGCACGTCTACCACTACGCCGCCTACGAGAAGACCCATCTGCTGTCCATCGCGGCACGGCACGGGGTCTACGAGGACGAGGTGGACCAGCTCCTGCGCGACGGCGTGCTCGTCGACCTCTACACCGTGGTGCGCGCGTGCCTGCGCATCTCCGACCGGTCGAAGTCCATCAAGAAGCTCGAACCCCTCTACATGCAGGACGACCCCGCCCGCGCGGGCGTCACGAGCGCGGCGGCGTCGGTCACGGAGTACGCCGAGTACGCGAAGCTCGCCGCCGAGGGCGACGAGCGGGCGGGTGCGCTCCGGCAGCGCATCCTGGACTACAACGAGTACGACTGCCGCTCGACGCTGCGGCTGCTGGACTGGTTGCGCGCAGCACGCGCCCAGGTGGGACCGGTGCCGGACGCGCGGCCGCACGCAGCCGCGGACGTGGGGCGTGCGGTGGCGGACGCGGGCCCGGGTGCGCGCGACATGGTCGAGCCCGGTGCATCGGGACCTGCGGCCGGTGCGGGCGGCGCACCGGGCGGGCCGACGGTACCTGCCGGGGAGCCCGACCCGCGGGCCGACGCCGCGGCCGCACGATCCGCCGCCCGCCGCGCGGCGTGGCAGCGGCGGCTCGCGCTCGGTACCGAGATCGCCGAGCGGGTGGGGGAGAACCGCGGGACCCGGTCGCCGGAGGCTCAGGCGCTGGCGCTGCTGGGCGCCGCCGTCGGCTACTACCGGCGCGAGACGAAGCCGTTCTGGCAGGAGCACTACGCGCGGCTCGAGCTCCCGCTGGACGAGTGGCCCGGCCGGCGGTCGACGTTCCACGTGGAACACTCGCGCGTGGTGCGGGACTGGGCGGTCGTGGGGCGTGACCGGCGTGCGTCGCGCGACCTCGAGCTCGTGGGCCGCATGCTCGACGGGTCCCGCGTCGACGGGTCCGACCTCGCGTCCGGTGACGGCGTCCACGTCCTCTACGACCCGCCCGTACCGCCGGTGGCCGAGCCCCGCGACGACGCGGCGGGCCGCGCGATCCGCGGGGTGCACCCCGGCGGCGTCGTGCTGGAGCTGCGCGAGGCCGACCGGCCGGACGGCGCGTCCGGCTCCCGTGACGTCGTCGTGCTGCGCGAGCGGCTGACCGGTGCGGCCGCGCCGCACGACCAGCTGCCCGTGGCGCTCGCGCCGCAGGCAGGGCCGGGACACGAGGCGCAGGAGCAGGCCGTGGAGGGTGCGGCGCGCGCCGCCCTCGACGCGTGGGACGCCCGGCGTGCGCTGCCCGACGGCGCCGCGCTCGACCTGCTGCGCCGGCGGCCGCCCCGGCTGGTGGGCGGGGGCTCTCTGCCCGAGCTCGGAGAAGGGGCGGGCGGTTCCACCGTCGAGGACGCGGTGCACCGCGCCGTCGAGCGACTCGACCGCTCCTACCTCGCCGTCCAGGGACCGCCCGGGACCGGCAAGACGCACGTCGGCTCGCAGGTCGTCGCCCGGCTCGTGGCGGCGGGCTGGCGCGTGGGAGTCGTCGCGCAGTCGCACGCCGCCATCGAGAACATGCTGGCCGCCGTCGTCCACAAGGCCGGGGTGGCGGCCGACCGGGTCGCGAAGAAGGGCCGGTCCACCGCGACGGGCGACGAGGCCCCGCGGGTGTGGCAGGAGGTGAGCGGCGAGAAGCTGGCGGAGCTCGCCGCCTCGGACGACGGGGGCCGCGTGCTGGGCGGGACCGCGTGGGACTTCGCGCACCCGCGGTGGCCCGCCGAGGGGCTCGACCTGCTGGTCGTGGACGAGGCGGGGCAGTTCTCGCTGGCCGACACGGTCGCCGTGGCCCGGTCGGCGAAACGGCTGCTGCTGCTCGGCGACCCGCAGCAGCTCCCGCAGGTCAGCCAGGGCCGGCATCCCGAGCCGGTCGACGCGTCAGCGCTCGCGTGGCTCGCCGCCGGACGTGCCGTGCTGCCCGACGGGCTCGGCTACCTGCTGCCCGAGTCGTGGCGCATGCACCCGGAGGTCTGCGCGGCGGTGTCCGAGCTCGCGTACGCCGGCCGACTGGCAGCCCATCCGGTGACGACGACGCGCTCGCTCGAGGGTGTCACGCCCGGCGTCGTGCACGTGCCTGTCCCGCACGAGGGCCGCTCCACCGCGTCCCCGGAGGAGGCCGACGAGGTGGTGCGGCAGGTGCAGGCGGTCCTCGGCCGGTCCTGGGTCGCGGGCGAGGGGCGCGCCGCACGGCCGGTCGGCCCCCATGACGTGCTCGTGGTCGCGGCGTACAACGCCCAGGTGCACCTCGTGCGCCAGGCCCTGCGTTCCGCGGGGCTCGCCGACGTGCCCGTCGGCACGGTCGACATGTTCCAGGGCCGCGAGGCGCCCGTGGCGATCCTGACGCTGGCTGCCTCCGCTCCCGAGAACGTCTCGCGGGGGATGGGGTTCCTGCTGTCCCGCAACCGCGTCAACGTCGCGGTGTCACGGGCGCAGTGGCGAGCCGTGGTGATCTCCTCACCACGGCTCACCGACTACCTGCCCGGTGACCTCGACGCGAACGGCGTCACGCGACTCCTGGAGCTGGGCGCGTTCCTCCGTCTGATCGGCGGCTGAGGCACCGCACCGGCTCAGAAGCCGCCGAAGTCGCCGCCGAAGTCCCCGCCGCCGAAGTCGCCGCCGTCGCCTCCACCGAAGAAGTCCCCGAAGAACCCGCCGCCGGCGTCACCGCCCGCGTCCGCCCCGGCGTCGGCGCCCGCCGCCTCGACCGGCTCGCCGCCGGCCTCGGCGCCGGGGTCGCCGGCCTCGGCACCGGCCTCCTCGGCGCCCGCAGCGCCCTCGCCTCCGGCGAAGTCCTGCCCGGGGTCGCCGAACGCGCTGCCGAACATCATGTTGGCGACGGCCGAGCCGATGACCATGCCGCCGATCGTGCCGAGCATGCTGGCACCGATCATCGAACCGAAGCCGGGGCCGGACCCGGGCCCGCGTCCGAGGCTGCGCTCGAGGGTGCCGGGGTTGCGCATCTCCGCGCGCGTCGCCATGCGGGCCAGGTCACGCGGGTCGTCCGACGCCGCACGCTCTGCCGGGGGCACCGTGTCGCTGAGCTGGGCCAGGACCTGGCTGCGCTGCTCGGGTGTGAGCTGCGCGAACGCCTCGGCGTGCGCCTCCTCGACGCGGTCCGGGGGAGCGGTGCGCAGCAGGTAGCGGTAGCGCTCGATCGCGACCTCGTCCTCGCTGCGCCCCGTGCTGCCCGCAGAGCCGGACGCCGGCGGCGTCCCGTAGGCGGGGGCCGGGGTGGGGCTGTACTGCTGCCGCGGCGCCGAGCCGCCGGAGTACATGCCGGGAATCTGGTCGCGCGGCTCGCGGCCGAGCAGTCGGTCGAGGAAGCCCATGGTCTCGCCCTTCGTGGATGGCGCGGGGTGACGGTCCGTCAGGGGAACGCCCGGCGGCGCTCCACGGTTCCGGGCGAACCGGCCCGGGACGCACGAAGGCCCGGCCGCCTCGAGAGGCGACCGGGCCCACGTCGTACGGCCGGTACCGGCTCAGAGGCCGGCGCGCATGCCGTGACGATCAGAAGATCAGAGCGGGCGGATGTTCTCCGCCTGCAGGCCCTTGGGGCCCTGCTTCACGTCGAACTCGACGCGCTGGTTCTCCTCGAGCGAGCGGTAGCCGCTCGACTGGATGGCGCTGAAGTGAGCGAAGACGTCCTGCCCACCGTCCTCGGGCGCGATGAACCCGAAGCCCTTCTCGGCGTTGAACCACTTGACGGTTCCGAATGCCATGTACTGCTCCTTGCAAGATGCGACGACCCCGACCGTCGGGATCGCTGTATCACGGTGTCGTCGTCATCTCGAGGAAGAACGATCGAGGCACTGCAACGCGACAAGCCTACCCGCCCCGCCGCCAGATCGCCCGCGACTCCCGTCACAGTGTGCTCTGTACGCAATCCAGGAGCGCCTTTTCGTGCTTTCCGGCATTATCCACGCCCGGTTTCACCCAGATTCATCGGCGCTGCATGGGTGGGTAACATCATCGTAACGATCGCGCGAGTGTGACGGACTAGACACATCACCGTCACACAAGGTGGCTACGTTCATCGCCACGACGAGGCAAGTCGCCACGTCAGGTTCACTCTTGCTCGAAGGGGACCAGCAGAAATGATTCGACGTACCACGGCGGCTCGCGGTCTCGCGCTCGCGGCTGTCCTCAGCGTGGGCCTCGCGGCCTGCTCCACCACGACGGAGTCCGGAGGCGGCGACGGCGGCGGCTCGCAGGACCCGCTCGTCGTCGGCACCATCCTTCCCCTGACCGGCACCCTCGCCTTCCTCGGCCCGCCCGAGGTCGCGGGCGTCGGGCTGGCGGTCGACGACATCAACGCGGCCGGTGGCGTGCTCGGCAACGACGTCTCCCTGGAGCAGGGCGACTCGGGCGACACGACCGACACCAGCGTCGCCCAGCAGACGGCGACCGACCTCATCAGCAAGGGCGTCCAGGTGGTCATCGGCGCCGCGTCGTCCGGCGTCAGCCTGAACGTGGTCGACCAGTTCACCGAGGCCGGCGTCATGCAGATCTCGCCGGCGAACACGGCCACGGACCTGTCCGGGATCAGCGACTTCTTCACGCGCACCGCGCCGCCGGACACGGTCCAGGGCGCCGCGCTCGGCTCGCTCATCCTCGACGGCGGCCACCAGAAGGTCGCGATGATCGTCCAGGACGAGGCCTACGGCAACGGCCTGCGCGACAACATCCAGGAGGCCGTCGAGGCCGGTGGCGGTGAGGTCGTCTACGGCGCCAAGGGCGACGGCGACGAGTTCCCCCCGGGTGAGAGCAACTTCTCCGGCCCGGTGACCAGCGCGCTTGCCGCCGAGCCGGACGCGATCGCGATCATCGCGTTCGAGGAGACGAAGGCGATCGTCACCGAGCTGACCTCGCAGGGCTGGGACTTCGACGGGACCACCTACTTCTGCGACGGCAACACCGCGTCGTACGAGGAGGACTTCGACCCGGGCACGCTCGAGGGCGTCGTCGGCACCATCCCGGGTGCCCAGGCCCCGGACGAGTTCCGGGACCGCGTGAGCGGCTGGTACGAGGAGAACGAGGGTGAGGCGCTCGACGACTTCTCCTACGCGCCCGAGTCGTACGACGCCGTGATCCTCGCTGCGCTCGCCGCGGTCCGCGGCGGCGGCACGGACGGCGCGACCATCTCGGAGAACATCAAGGCGGTCTCCGGTGCCGAGGGCGGCACCGAGGTCACCTCGTTCGAGGAGGGTGTCGAGGCGCTCGAGAACGGCGACGAGATCCACTACGTGGGTCAGTCGGGCGTGGGCCCGCTCAACGACCAGAACGACCCGACGTCCGCGTTCATCGGCGTCTACAAGTACGGCGAGGACAACGTGAACGTCTTCGAGCGTTCGATCGAGGGCGAGGTCGCGTCGTAGTGCGCCACCTCGGGTGCGCGGCGGGCGAGCTCCGCCCGCCACGCACCCCCTGACGACACCGGCCCGATCGCCTTCCGCGCGGAGGGTGGTCGGGCCGCCGTCGTCCCTGGTCCGGGGGCGGCCGTGATACGTGCCCCGATCAACCACCATCAACCACGACCCCTTTGTGTGACATGCGCGTTGCCAGATGTGACACAAACCACGGCTACACTTCGGCTCGCTCGCGAAACCTTTGCGATTCACGGCCTGTTCAGGGCTGCTACACCACGGGGAGAACGGTGGTCCCGAGAGCGAACCTCTGGGCCAGCCCCTGACACCACGGAGGACCCGGCACATGACAGCCGACCGACCCATCGCGTCCGCGGCGCGGCGAATCCTCGCCGTCGGCGTGGCGGCGCTCGCGGCCGCGACCGCGAGCGCGGCGATGCTCGCCGCACCCGCCGCGGCATCCACCACGGACGTCGCCACGAACTGCACCCCCGACGGAAGCACCGCCTGCGTCTCCCCCGTCGTGCTCGACAGCGACAACGACCCGCTGCCCGGCATCGACGTGACCATCGCGGGGCAGGGCTTCGAGGAGGTCGTCACGTCCACCGACGGACCGGTGTCCGTCGCCGTGCCCGAGGTGGGCACCTACACGCTCACCATCGACCAGGACACCCTGCCGGAGGGCACGACGGCGAACGCCACCGAGCGCCAGGTGACCGCGCAGCTCGGCTCGACGGCCCGCGGCGCGTTCCGGATCGGCGAGGGCGTGGCGCCGGAGGACGGCGGCGGGGCCACCGACGAGCCGACCGAGCCCGCGGACGACGGCGCCACCGGTGGCGCCGACGCGGGCGGCGCGGGGGAGGACCCAGGCATCGGCGCCGAGGGCTCCACCCAGAACGCCTCCGGCTGGCCGGCCTTCAGCCAGGTCTGGCAGCAGTTCGGCTCCGGCATCCGGTTCGGCCTCCTGCTGGCGCTGGCGTCCGTCGGCCTCAGCCTCATCTACGGCACCACCGGCATCTCCGCCTTCTCCCACGGCGAGCAGGTGACCCTCGGCGCGCTGCTCGGGTTCATCTCCGTCAACTGGTGGGGCCTGCCCGTGCCGCTCGCGGTCGTCGTCACGATCGTCATCTGCGCCGCCACCGGGTGGGTGCAGGACATGGTGCTCTGGGGGCCCTTGCGCAAGCGCGGCACGCCCGTCATGCAGCTCATGATCGTCACGATCGGTCTCTCGATGGCGCTGCAGTACGTCATCCAGATGTTCATCGGCGGCCGGTCGCAGCGCGTGCTGCCGAACAACGCCCGGCCGCTCGAGATCGCCGGCATCACGCTGAGCACCGCGTCCTGGATCTCGATGGCCGTCGCCGTCGTCGTCATCCTCGCCATGGCGTGGTTCCTCACGCAGACGCGCATCGGCCAGGCCACGCGCGCCGTGTCCGACAACGCGGCGCTCGCCGCTGCCACGGGCATCAACCCCGACCGCATCGTCCGCATCGTGTGGATCATGTCGACCGGCCTCGCGGGCCTGTCCGGCATGCTGCTCGCCATCTCGTTCGGGTCCTTCACGTGGACCCTCGGCATGATCCTGCTGCTCCTCATGTTCGCCTCCGTGACCCTCGGCGGCATGGGTACGGCGTTCGGCGCGCTGGCCGGCTCCATCGTGATCGGCATCGTCGTCGAGATGTCCACCCTCATCCCCGGCATGCCGAGCAGCCTCCGGTACGCCTCGGGCCTCTTGATCCTCATCCTCGTGCTCCTGATCAGGCCGCAGGGCCTGCTCGGTCGCGCCGTGCGGGTCGGCTGAAAGGAGAATCGTCATGGACGAACTGAGTCGCATCCTCATCCAGGCCCTCGGGCAGCTGGTCGCACCGGCGACGGCGGCGTACGCCCTGGCGGCCATCGGCCTGAACCTGCACTTCGGGTACACGGGCCTGCTCAACATCGGGCAGGCAGGCTTCATGCTCATGGGCGCCTACGGGTTCGCCATCGCGACCGTCGAGGGCGCGCCGTTCTGGCTGGCGTTCCTCGTCGCGGCGGGGGCGGGCGCGCTGCTCGCGCTGCTGCTCGGCATCCCGACGCTGAAGCTGCGCGGTGACTACCTCGCCATCGTGACCATCTCCGCGGCGGAGATCATCCGGTTCGCGGGACGCTCGACGCTCTGGGCCGACTACACCGGCGGCGCCTCCGGCCTCGCGGGATCCGCGTACAAGGGCCCGTTCCAGGAGCTGTCGCCCCTGCCCGACGGGCGCACCACCATCGGCCCGCTCGAGTACCTCAACAACGGGTCGGACTCGTGGTGGACCCGCATCTTCGCGTGGTCGGTCGTGCTCGTCGCCGTGCTCGTCGTCTGGCTCATCACGCGCAGCCCCTGGGGTCGCGTCCTCAAGGGCATCCGCGAGGACGAGGACGCCGTGCGCGCGCTCGGCAAGAACGTCTTCGCCTACAAGATGCAGGCGCTCGTGCTGGGTGGCGTGGCCGGCTCGCTCGCCGGGTTGCTGTTCGTGCTCCCGATCTCTGTGGCACCGGACAACATGGGCCGCACCCTGACCTTCTTCGTCTGGACGGTCATGCTGCTCGGCGGCGCGGCCACCCTGTTCGGGCCGGTCCTCGGGTCGATGCTCTTCTTCTTCGTCTACATGCTGCTGCGCACGGGCATGCGGGCGGGGCTGGCGGACGTCATGCCCGCCCAGAACGTCGAGCACCTCGCGGGTCTCATGGTCGGTGTCGCGCTCATGTGCATCGTGATCTTCCGCCCCCAGGGCATCCTGGGCAACAAGAAGGAGCTCGCCTTCGATGTCCGCTGAGAACACGACCGAGAACCCCGCCGAGCCCGTCGAGCCGGCCGAGCCCGTCGAGCTCGACGACGAGACCCTCGCGGCCACCGTCGTCGACAGCGAGTCGGCGCGGCAGGTCACCGAGACCCTGGCAGGCGTCGAGCCGAAGGTCGGCGTCGCCAAGCCCGACCCCATCCTCCGGGCGACCGGCGTGCAGCGCCGGTTCGGCGGCATGACCGCCGTCGACGTGGACCACCTCGAGGTCCAGCGCGGCGCCATCACCGCGCTCATCGGCCCCAACGGCGCGGGCAAGACGACCTTCTTCAACCTGCTGACCGGGTTCGACAGGCCGAACCAGGGCACGTGGGAGTTCGAGGGCAAGCAGATCGCCCGCACCAGCGCCGCGAAGCTCGCGCGCAGCGGCATGGTGCGCACGTTCCAGCTCACCAAGGCGCTCTCGCGCCTCACCGTGCTGCAGAACATGCTTCTCGCCGCGCCGGACAACCCGGGCGAGAACCTGTTCGGCGCGCTGTTCCGGCCCCTCTGGTCCGGGGTGGAGAAGCGCAACACCGAGAAGGCGCTCGAGATCCTCGAGCGGTTCAACCTCGCGCAGAAGAAGGACGACTTCGCCGGATCGCTCTCGGGCGGCCAGCGCAAGCTCCTCGAGATGGCCCGCGCCCTCATGACCGACCCGGCCATGATCATGCTCGACGAGCCCATGGCCGGTGTGAACCCTGCCCTGGTCCAGTCGCTGCTCGGGCACATCCAGGCGCTGCGCGACGACGGCATGACCGTGCTGTTCGTCGAGCACGACATGCACGCCGTGCGGCACATCTCGGACTGGGTGGTCGTGATGGCGGAGGGCCGGATCGTCGCGGAGGGCCCGCCGACGTCCGTCATGCAGGACCAGGCCGTGGTCGACGCCTACCTCGGCGCGCACCACGACACCGACCTCGGGGACGACTCGCTGCTCGACCCCGCCGTGCTCGCCCGGCTCGAGGCCGAGGAGGAGAAGCGATGAGCGACACCGCCGCACCGGACGCCGGCACGACGCCGGACGCCCCCACGAAGGGGCGCACGCCCCTGCTCAAGGCGACGGACCTCGTCGCCGGGTACCTGCCAGGGGTCAACATCCTCAACGGGTGCAATCTCGAGGTCGCCAAGGGTGAGCTCGTCGGCATCATCGGCCCGAACGGCGCCGGGAAGTCGACCCTCCTCAAGGCGCTGTTCGGTCTCGTCAACGTCCGCTCCGGCAGCGTGACGCTCGACGGCGTCGACATCACCAACCAGAAGGCGAACACGCTCGTGTCCCAGGGCGTCGGGTTCGTGCCGCAGAACAACAACGTGTTCCCCTCGCTCACCGTCGAGGAGAACATGCGCATGGGCGTGTTCCTCCGGCCCAAGGCGTTCGCCGAGCGGTTCGAGTTCATCACCGACCTGTTCCCCACGCTGGGCGAGCGGCGCTCGCAGCGCGCGGGCGCCATGTCCGGCGGCGAGCGCCAGATGGTCGCGATGGCCCGCGCGCTCATGATGAACCCGTCGGTGCTGCTGCTCGACGAACCGTCGGCCGGCCTCTCGCCGGTGCGCCAGGACGAGACGTTCCTGCGCACCCGCATGATCAACAAGGCGGGCGTGTCCGTGGTCATGGTCGAGCAGAACGCGCGGCGCTGCCTGCAGATCTGCGACCGGGGCTACGTGCTCGACCAGGGCAAGGACGCGTACACCGGCACCGGCCGCGAGCTCCAGGCCGACCCGAAGGTGATCTCGCTGTACCTGGGCACCCTGGCGGAGGACGTCGACAAGGCGTCCTGACCGGGTCCGTGCAGCGCCCGTCCGCCGTCGTGCGGGCGGGCGCTGCGTCGTCCGCGCGAGGAGGAGAATCGAGGCGTGCTGCAGCTCGCCTCCGACAACTACGCCCCTGTCCACCCCGAGGTTCTCGCCGCCGTCGCGGCGGCGAACGACGGTCCGGCCGTCTCCTACGGCGCCGACCCCGTCTCCGCCCGGCTCCAGGAGCGCGCCGCCGAGGTGTTCGGCGAGCGCGCCCGCATCTTCCCCGTGCTCACCGGAACGGGCGCGAACGTCGTCAGTCTCATGGCGGTCACGCCGCGGTGGGGCGGGGTCGTGGCGAGCGACGTCGCGCACGCGCACACCGACGAGAACGGGGCACCCGAGCGGGTCGGCGGCCTGAAGATCCTCGCCGTGCCGAGCACGCACGGCCGCATCGGGCCCGACGCCGTGGACCGGTACGCCGCCGACCTCGGCGACGTGCACCGCGCCCAGCCGGCCGTGCTCAGCCTCACGCAGTCCACCGAGCTCGGCACCGTCTACTCGCCGGCCGACCTCAAGCTCCTCGCCGACGCCGCGCACGCCGCGGGCCTGCGCGTGCACGTCGACGGCTCGCGGCTCGCCAACGCGGCGGCCGCGCTCGGTGTCGGGCTGCGCGAGCTCACCGCCGACGTCGGCGTGGACATCCTCTCCCTCGGGGCCGCGAAGAACGGCGGCATGCTGGGGGAGGCGGTGGTCGTCCTGGGCGACGACGGCGACCCCGCCGGACCCGCGGCCGCCGTCCCGTACCTGCGCAAGGCGACGATGCAGCTCGCCTCGAAGACGCGGTACGTCTCGGCGCAGCTCCTCGCGCTGCTCGGCGAGCCGCGGACGCCCACGGCGGGCGCGGGCGAGCACGCACCCCTGTGGCTGCGCAACGCCGGGCGCTCCAACGCGTCGGCGGCGCGCCTGCGCGCGGCGATCGAGGCGGCGGGGGCGACGGGCGACGGTGCGGTCCGGCTCACCCGGCCGACCGAGGCGAACGTGGTGTTCGCCACACTGCCGCGCGCCGCCGCCGAGCGCCTGCGGACGCACGTGCGGTTCTACGACTGGGCCCCGGGGGAGTCCGCCGACCGGGTCGAGGTCCGCTGGATGTGCGCGTGGGACACGGCCGAGGCCGATGTCGACGCGTTCGTCGCGGCGCTGGTGTCGTCGCTCTGACCGCGGCGGGATGAGACTAAGAGCCATGACACGAAATCACCCGCTCGGTCTCGTGGCCGCAGCGGTTCTCGCGACGGCGCTGGTCGCAGGCTGTGCCGGTCAGCCCGCCGAGCCCGACCCGACGGCAGCGCCGGGGCCCGCGCAGTCGAGCGCGCAGTCCACCGGCAGACCGAGCGGGTCCCCGTCGCCCTCCGCCTCGCCGACGGCGTCCGCCGACCCGTCGCCGATGGCACCCGGCCGTCCGTCCGCGACGCCGACGGAACCGGCCACCCCGCCGGCCGGGGCACCCGCGCCCGGGGAGCCCGACCTCTCCCTCGTCGCCGGCTGGAGCCTCGAGGAGAAGGTCGGCCAGCTCGTCATGGTCGGCCTCCCGGTGAAGGGCCCGTTCCAGCCGACGTTCGACATGGTCCGGGACGACCACATCGGCGGTGTCTTCCTGCACGGCCGCACCCAGGCCGGGCGACAGCCGGTGAAGAACCTGGTCGACGCCGCCGTGGCCGCGGCGGCGCAGCAGCACGAGCCGCTGTTCGTCGCGACGGACCAGGAGGGCGGGCAGGTACAGGTCCTGCGCGGCCAGGGGTTCAGCGACATCCCGAGCGCCGTCGACCAGGCGCGGCTCGCCCCCGCGGACCTGCGCGCACGGGCGACGACCTGGGGCCAGGAGCTCGCGGCGGCGGGCGTGAACCTCAACCTGGCACCGGTCATGGACCTCGTCCCCGCCGAGTCCGCGGCGGCCAACGCGCCGATCGGCGCCTTCGGCCGCGGCTACGGGTTCACGGCCGACTCGGTCACGGCGCACGCGAACGCGTTCGCCGAGGGACAGCGGGCCGCGGGTGTGCAGACGTCGATCAAGCACTTCCCGGGGCTGGGCCGCGTCACCGCCAACACGGACACGACCGCGGGCGTCACCGACACGGTGACGGGGGCCGACGCGGCGTCGGTCGGCGTGTTCCGGTCCGGCATCGAGGCGGGCACGGGGCTCGTCATGATGTCGTCGGCCGTCTACACCCGCATCGACCCGGACGCGCCGGCGGTGTTCAGCCCGACCGCGGTCGGGCTCGTGCGCGAGCTCGGGTTCGACGGCGTGATCATCACCGACGACCTGTCCGCCGCCAAGCAGGTGACCGGGGTCCCCGCGGGGCAGCGCGCGGTCCGTGCGGTCGACGCGGGCGTCGACCTCGTGCTCGCGTCGGCGAAGCCCGCCGTCGCGCGCGACATGGTGGCGGCGCTCGTCGCGGCCGCCCGCGACGACAGCGCGTTCGCGGCGAAGGTGGACGCCGCGGCGGCCCGGGTCGTCGCCGCGAAGGCCGGGCTCTGACACCGGTCCGTGCGCGGGTCACCCCGCGCACGGACCCGCCGGTCAGCGGTCGGCGAGGCCCAGCACGTCCAGCACCCAGGCGTGCTCGAACGCGATCTGCTCCCACGCGGCGTACCGCCCCGACACGCCGCCGTGCCCGGCCGACATCTCGATCTTGAGCATCGCGGGCGCGCCGGCGGCCTGCAGGCGCGCGACCCACTTGGCGGGCTCGACGTACAGCACGCGGGTGTCGTTGAAGCTCGTGGTCGCGAGGATGCGCGGGTAGTGCGACGCGTCGTCCGGCACGTTCTCGTACGGCGTGTACGAGCGCATGGTGGCGTAGACGTCCGGGTCGTGCAGCGGGTCGCCCCACTCGTCCCACTCGGTCACCGTGAGCGGCAGCGACGGGTCGAGCATCGACGTCAGCGCGTCGACGAAGGGCACGCCCGCCAGCACCCCGGCGAACAGCTCGGGCGCCAGGTTGACGGCCGCGCCGACGAGCAGGCCGCCCGCGCTGCCTCCGTCGGCCACGAGACGGTCGGACGCGGTCCAGCCGGAGTCGACCAGGTGCCTTCCGCACGCCACGAAGTCGGTGAACGTGTTCCGCTTGGCGGCGAGCTTGCCGTCGTCGTACCACGCGCGGCCCATCTCGCCGCCGCCGCGCACGTGGGCGATCGCGAAGACGACGCCCCGGTCCAGCAGGCTCAGGCGGCCGATCGAGAAGTACGGGTCGATCGAGTGCTCGTAGGCGCCGTACCCGTACAGCAGGAGCGGCGCGGGCGCGGTGGGAGCGCCGTCGGCGAGGGTGACCTTGTCCTTGCGCCACACCAGCGAGATCGGCACGCGCGTGCCGTCCTCCGCCGTCGCCCACTCCCTGCGCTGGTCGTAGTCGCCGGCGTCGTAGCCGCCGAGCACCGGCTGCTGCTTGAGCAGGGTGCGCTCGCCGGACGCGACGTCGTGCAGGTAGAGCGACTGCGGTGTGACGAACGACGTGTACCCGACCTTGAGGTTGGGCTGCTCCCACGTGCCCACGCCCGCGCCGACCGACTCGAGCGGCTGGCCGAACGAGAGCTCCTCGAAGTCCCAGGTGACCGGGCCGCTCGCGGGGAGCTGGAGCACGGCGGAGCGCGAGATCGCCGCGCGCCGGTAGTGGAGCACGACGTAGCGCGCGCTCGCGGCCACGCCCTCCAGGCGCACGGCCGGGTCGTGCGGCACGACGACCTCGGCCGCGGCCGGGTCGACGGTCTCGCCCGGCGCGGGGACCGGTGAGCTGACGAGCTCGAAGTCGAGCGCCTCGTGGTTGTGCAGGACGAGCAGCCGGTCCTCGGGGCCGTCCGCCCCGGGCAGCACGGCGTGCTCGACCGAGTACTCGACGCCCTCGCGGCGGGGCCACACGACGCGGAACTCGCCGGTCGGGTCGTCCGCCTCGAGCAGCCAGGACTCGCTGGTCACCTTCGAGCCGAGCTCGATCTGCAGGTACTTCTTCGACCGGGACAGGCCGACGCCCACCCAGTAGCGCTCGTCCGGCTCCTCGAACACCACGACGTCGTCCGACCCCGGGGTGCCGAGCCGGTGCCGCCAGACGCGCCACGGGCGCCAGGCCTCGTCCACGGTCAGGTAGAAGACGTGCTCGCCGTCGGGCGCGAACAGGGCGCCGGGCGCGGTCTGCTCCACCACGTCGGGCAGGTCCTCGCCCGTGGCGAGGTCGCGCACGCGCAGCGTGTAGCGCTCGTCGCCCGCCGTGTCGGTCGCGTACAGCAGGAGCGCGCCGTCCTCGGACACGTCGAGCGAGCCCAGGGCGAAGAAGTCGTGCCCGTCGGCCTCGACGTTCTGGTCGAGCAGCACCTGCTCGCCCGGCACCGGCTCGCCGGGCTCGAGCACGCGCGGCGTCCAGTCGTCCGGCCCCGCGGCAGGGTAGCGCGCGTGGATCGGGTACTGCTTCCCCTCGACGGTGCGCGCGTAGTACCACCAGTCGCCGTCGCGCGACGGGACGGACAGGTCGGTCTCCTGCGTGCGGCCCTTGATCTCGTCGAAGAGCGTCTGGCGCAGCGGCGCCAGGTGCTCCTGCCGGCGGAGCGTCCAGGCGTTCTGCGCCTCGAGGTGGGCGACGACCTCGGGGTCGTCCTTGGCGCGGAGCCACTCGTAGTCGTCGACGAACGTGTCGCCGTGGAAGGTGCGTTCGGTCGGGCGGCGGGGCGTGACGGGCGGCGCGTCGGCCCCGGACGAGATCAGTGCATCGGACACCGCGTCAGCCTATCGGCGCGGCTGTCGCCGGGTGCCGGTTCCTCGCCCTTTTCGCGGTGCGCGGAGGGCGAAGATCGCACCCTGCGGGTGCTCGCTCAGAGGCGGAGGTCGGTCCAGGTGAGCCGGTGGTCGCTGCTCGGGAACGGGTGGACGCCGGTGAGGCGGGACAGCGGGTCGGCGGCCGCGGGCCAGAACACGCCGGCGCCGTGCACCCGCAGGTCGCGCGAGGGCAGTACGTAGTCGACGCGCAGGTTGCCGGGCGTCGTGTCCGCGAAGTCGGCCGTGTCGAGCGCCGGGTCGCCCCGGTGATCGGTGTTCGCCCCGCCCTGCAGCGCCGCGGCCTCCGCCGCACCGGCCGAGGCCGCCCGCGGGTCGGTGATCCGGGGGTGGTGCAGGAGCTGGTCGATCGCGGCGTCCACGGAGTCGCCGTCGAGCGGGTCGGCGTTGTAGTCACCGACGATCACGAACGACGAGCCGGGGCGCAGCCCGCCGCGGCGGCCCTCGTCGTCGTACAGGTAGCTCGCGTGGCGTCCGCCGCGCACGTAGTCGGCCCAGAACCGGATCTCGTCGTGGTTGCGCAGGCCGTTGCGGTCCTCCGGCCCGTCGAACGACGGCGGGGTCGGGTGCGCGGCCAGCACGTGCACCGTCTCGCGGCCCACGCGCACCGGCACGTCCCAGTGGGACTTGCTGGACAGCGGCAGCACGGCGAGCTCCTCGGCGGAGTACCAGTCGGCGGGCTCCGGGGTGGCCGGGTCGTCCGGCAGCAGGGCCCCCGGCATGTCCTGCCAGCGGAAGTGCTGGAACGTGCGCACCTGGTGGTGCTCGATCGGGTACCTCGACAGCACGAGCATGCCGTACTGGCCGGGGAACTCGCCGAAGCCGAGCGCGTCGTCGCCCCCGCCGACCGTCCCGTCGTTGTTCAGGTCGAACCCGCTGGGGACCCCCGTGTTGACGGGGGCGACGAACGCGTACGGGTACTCGACGGGCCTGCCGGTGCCCTGGGGCACCTCGAGGTAGTTCTCGCGGAACAGGTCGGCCGCGGCGTACGGGTCGGCGTCACCGGAGTAGTCGAACTCGTTGAGGAGCACGACGTCGGGGTCGGCGTGCTGGATCACCTCGGCGACCGTCGCGGCCTGGGCGTCGTCGCCCGTGGCCAGGTCGGCGAGCAGCTCGCCCTCGGCCGCGCGATTGAGGGACAGGTTGTACGTGGCGACGCGCACGTCGTGGTGCCCGGGGCGCCCGGGGTGCGTGCTCGCGCCGGCCGGGACCGCTCCCGCCGCGACCACGGTGCCCGCGAGCAGGGCCGCTGTCGCGGCGGCGCTCGTCAGGCGCCAGGGGGTGCTGGATCGCATGACTGCTCCTTCGTCGGGGTGTCGTGCCGCGCGCCGGTGTGCGCGCGTGTGCGAGCGTAGGCCCTGCCGCCGTCTCCGGGGTGAATTCGGGACGAACGGCCCGTCCGGGGTCCCGACCGACGGTAGGTTTCCGGGGCGGCCCCGCGCCGCCCCGCGTCGTCCGCCGCCGGGTCCCCGTCGAGGAAGAGCCGATGAACCGTACTGCCCGTCCCGCCCGCCTGCTCGCGGCCGTGTCCGCCGCCGCCGTCTCGCTGACCCTGCTGTCCGGCTGCGGTCTGCTCGAGGAGCTGACGTCGAGCGGCGAGGCCCCGCGCGACGAGCCCGGCGGTGAGATCACCGCGGCCGCCGAGGCGGACGCGTTCGAGATCCTCAAGGGCGACTGCATCGACCTCGAGGCGATCGACGGCTACGGCGAGTCCGCAGCGGGCGAGGAGTACGAGGTCGAGAAGGTGCCGGTGGTGCCGTGCGACGAGCCGCACACGGGCGAGGTGTTCGCCGAGCTCGTCATGGACACCGACGAGTACCCGGGCGACGAGGACATCGCGAAGACCTTCGACGAGTGGTGCTACGCCGAGTTCGAGAAGTTCGTCGGCGTCTCCTACGACGAGTCGGAGTACGGCTACACCGGCTTCTACCCGACGCAGCAGACGTGGGACGTGCTCGACGACCGCACGCTCCAGTGCATCGTCAGCGCACAGGAGCCCGTGACGGGCACCCTCAAGGGCGCCGCGAAGTAGCCGTCGTCGTGCGGGCGCGCCTCGTCGTCCACAGGTCGAGGCCGAGGACGGCGAGCGCGGCCAGCACGAACGCCGCCCCGACGAGGGGAACGGTGCCGATGCCGGTCGTGGCGACGACCAGCGCGCCCAGGGCGGCACCGCCGCCGATCCCGATGTTGAACACCGAGCTGGAGATCGCCGTCGCCGACTCGGTGGCGCCGGGCGCGACCCGCAGCGACAGGAACGACAGCGCGGGCGGCACGGCGCTGAACGCGAGGCCGAAGAGGGCGAGGCCGACCAGGGCGACGGCGGGCACGTGCCCCAGCGTGCCCAGCAGCGTGAGCGCGCCGGTCAGCGCGGCGAGCGCGACGACGACGGTGTGCCAGGGCCGCCTGTCCAGCACCTGGCCGATGAGCAGGGTGCCGACGAGGCCCGCCGCGCCCTGGACGAGCAGCAGCGCGCTGAGCCAGCGGTCGGGGAAGCCCGCCGTCTCGAGCAGGAACTGCGTGACGAACGTGATCATGGTGAACCCGCCGGTCACGAGCAGCACGGTGACGAGCAGGAGCATGACGAACCGGCGCAGGCTCGGGTGGGTGCCGCGTGCCGTGCCGCTCTGCTCGGCGTCGACGTGGGGCATCGCGACGACCATCGTGACGCAGGCCAGCAGGCTGACCGCGGAGAACAGGGCGAACGCCGTGCGCCAGCCGGCCTGCTGGCCCACCCAGGTGCCGAGCGGCACGCCGAGCAGCGGCGCGAGCGACGTGCCGACGGCGAGCCGGGCGATCATCCGGCCGCGCACGGCGGGCGCGAACAGGCTCGCGGTGGCGGGTGTGACGATGGACCAGAACAGCGCCTGGCCGAGCGCCGTGAGCATGCGGGCGGCCAGGAGGTCGGCGTACCCGACGGCCAGCGCGGACCACAGCGAGCCGGCGGCGCACACCGCCGTCGTGGCCGCGAGCACCCACCGCCGGGGAAAGCGCCGCGTGAGCCGCGTGAGCGGCAGGGACGCCACCACCACGACGAGGGCGTACGCGGTGACGAGCAGCCCGACCTCCGACGTGGTCCGGCCGAGGTCCGGGGCGATGAGCGTGAGCAGGCCGCCCGGCAGGTTCTCCGCGGTGACGAAGGTGAAGGTGCTCACCGAGAGCGCGATCAGCGCGACGACGGCGCGCCGGGGGTCCACCGGGGCGGCGGAGAAGTCCGCGGCAGCAGGCCGGTTCGGTGTCATGCGCTCTCCAGGGCTGGGGACGGGGTGAAACCCGTGGTCAGGACGGGCGTACGCCGTGTAACGGTACGCTCGGTCGAACCGATTCGGGGCACGGATTTCGGTGCACGTCGGGTGACCGGATCTGTGTCCTGGGCAACATTGTCGTAATATTTCCCTGGTTTCCTCCTGGGTGGACAAAGGTGTCCAGCAGGTTCGGGACACGTACACGCAGCACCTCCTCGTCCCGGACGCGGCTCTCTCCACGGAGGAAGAAATGAACCCACGTATCTGTGCCGTCGGTGCGGGAGCAGCCCTGCTGCTCTCCGCTGCCGTCGTACCGATCACCGCTTCCGCAGCACCGCCCGTCGAGGACGTGCCGCAGCAGGCCGCGCCGGCCAAGGAGGACAACCGGCCCGACCCGCTCGCCGAGAAGCGGAACGAGAAGCGCCAGCGCGCGGTGGAGATGGTCGCCACCGGCAAGGCCAAGGTCGAGACCCGTGGCAAGGGCAAGCACAAGTCGAAGGTCGTCGAGATCTCCCCGCGCGAGTACGTGGAGTACGGCGTCGAGGAGACGGCGCAGCTCTTCAGCATCCTCGTGGACTTCGGTGACGAGGTCGACGAGCGCTACCCCGACGCCCCCGCGGGCCCGGTGCACAACCAGATCCCGGAGCCGCCCCGCAGCGACAACTCCACCTACTGGGAGCCGGACTTCTCGCGCGAGCACTTCCAGGAGATGTTCTTCACCGGCCTGGAGGACCAGGGCGGTGAGTCGTTCGCCGGTGTCTACGACGAGATGTCGTCGGGCCGGTTCGACCTGCAGGGTGACGTGTCCGACTGGGTGACCGTGCCTTACAGCACCGCCTCGTACGGCACCACCGAGTCCGGCGCCGACATGACGCGGTTCATCCAGGACACCGCGGACGCCTGGTACGACCAGCAGATCGCCGCGGGCAAGACGCCCGAGGAGATCGAGGCGTACCTGCAGTCGTTCGACGTGTGGGACCGCTACGACGTGGACGGTGACGGCATCACCGCGGAGCCGGACGGCTACATCGACCACTTCCAGGCGATCCACGCCGGCGAGGGCGAGGAGGCCGGCGCGCCCGAGGAGGCCATCTGGTCGCACCGCTGGGCGGTCAACCAGGGCGGTCTCGGCTCGGACGGCCCGGCCGACTACGAGAAGCTCGGCGGCATCAAGATCGGTGACTCCGACATCTGGATCCGCGACTACACCACCGAGCCGGAGAACGGCGGCCTCGGCGTGTTCGCCCACGAGTTCGGCCACGACCTCGGCCTGCCCGACTACTACGACACCGCGGGCGGCGAGAACGGCACCGGGTTCTGGAACCTCATGAGCTCCGGCTCGTGGATGGGCCACGGCACCGGCACCATCGGCACCACGCCGAACCACATGGGCGCCACGGAGAAGCTGTTCCTCGGCTGGCTCGACTACGAGACGGTGGAGCCCGGCGAGCGGGCACGCGTCAAGCTCGGCCCGTCGTTCCACGCCACGACGAACGCGCAGGCCGCCGTCGTGACGCTGCCGGACGGCGTGGCGACGGAGGACCTGGGGATCGCGGCGTACGACGGCGACTTCGTGTACTCGAGCACGGGCAACAACCTGAACAACACGATCACCTCCCCGTCGTTCACGGTGCCCGACGGCGCGTCGCTCACCGCGAAGGTGCAGTACGAGATCGAGGACGACTTCGACTACGCGTTCGCCGAGATCTCGACGGACGGCGGCTCCACCTGGACCGCGCTGCCGAACAACCTCTCGACCGACGAGGACCCCAACGGCACCAACCCGGGCGGCGGTATCACGGGTGACTCGGGCGGCGCCTGGATCGACCTGACCGCCGACCTCGGCTCCTACGCGGGCGAGACCGCGCAGGTGCGCTTCCGCTACGCGAGCGACGGCGGTGCCAACGAGACCGGCATCCTGGTCGACGACGTCGCCGTGGGCGACGCGCTGACCGAGGACTTCACGGACAGCGACTGGACCGCCGACGGCTTCGTCACCGTGGGCGCCGACGGCACCTACGAGGTCACGTACGAGCACTACTACGTCGCGGAGAACCGTGTGTACGGCGGCTACGACCAGACGCTGCGCACCGGCCCGTACAACTTCGGCTGGGCCTTCTCCAACAGCGACAAGGTGGAGCACTACCCGTACCAGGACGGTCTGCTGGTCTGGTACGTGAACAGCCGGTTCGGCGACAACAACACCTCGCAGCACCCGGGCGGCGGCCAGGCGCTGCCGGTCGACGCGCGGGCGAAGGCCCTGACCTGGTCGGACGGCACCATCGCCCGCAACCGCATCCAGTCGTTCGACGCGACCTTCGGCGGCGACAAGACGGACCCGATCTCGCTGCACCGTGAGGTGGACGCGGGCTCGCTCACCACGCTGCAGGTGGGCAAGCAGAAGGCCGTCAAGACGTTCGACGACACCGACCCGAACGCCTACTACGACCCGGCCAACCCCGGCCACTCGGTCAAGGTCGGCGGCACCGGCACCACCATCAAGGTGCTCACGCAGGACAAGAAGGGCCACATGACCATCCAGGTCAACTGATCCCGTCCTGACGCACGCTCCGGACGCACGCTGTGGCGCAGTCTCGCGAGAGGCTGCGCCACAGCCGTCTGCGGGCACGACGGACTACGCTCCGACGCATGACACACCTGCGATGGGGCATCCTCGCGGCCGGCGGGATCGCCGGCGCCTTCACCTCCGACCTCAACGACAACGGCTTCACCGTGCAGGCCGTTGGCTCACGCTCGCTGGACAAGGCCCGGGCCTTCGCCGACCGGTTCGACATCCCGACCGCGCACGGCTCGTACGAGGACCTGGCGAACGACCCCGAGGTCGACATCGTCTACGTCGCCACGCCGCACCCGATGCACGCGCAGGCCGCGAAGCTCGTGCTCGAGGCGGGCAAGCACGTGCTGGTCGAGAAGCCGTTCACGCTCAACGCCGCCGAGGCTCGCGAGGTCACCGAGCTGGCCGAGGCCAAGGGCCTCGTGGTGCTCGAGGCCATGTGGACCCGGTTCCTCCCGCACATGGCGCGCGTGCGCGAGATCATCGCGTCGGGCGTGCTCGGCGAGCTCCGCACGCTCATGGTGGACCACACCCAGGACCTGCCGGACGACCCCGCCCACCGCATCAACGCGCTCGAGCTGGGCGGCGGGTCGCTGCTCGACCTCGGCATCTACCCGGTCTCCTTCGCGTGGGACCTGTTCGGCAGGCCGACGAGCATCCAGTCGCACGCGACGTTCAAGGAGACCGGCGCCGACGCGACGATCGCCACGATCTTCGGGTACGACGACGGGCGGGTCGCCACGACCGTCTCGGCGTCCGACACCCGCGGGCCCAACCGCGCCTCGATCCTCGGCACGGAGGGCCGCATCGAGATCGACGCGACCTGGTACAACCCGGCCGTCGTGCACGTCTTCGACGCCGCGGGCACCGAGACCGACACGTTCACCGCCGAGGTGACCGGCCGGGGCATGCACTTCCAGGCCGCCGAGGCCGAGCGCCTGGTCGCGGCGGGCGAGCTGGACAGCCCCCTGCTCCCGCGCGAGGAGACGGTCGCGATCATGGGGACCCTGGACGAGATCCGCGCCCAGATCGGCCTCCGCTACCCGGGCGAGTGACGCGGTAGGCGCCGCCGAGATCTGGTGCCTGGGCCGCTGCCGAGATCTGGTGTTTCCGGCGAGATCTGGCGGTGCGCAGCCAGATCTCACCGGAAACGCCAGATCTCGGCGGGCCCGCCGGCAACCCCGCCGGGGCTTCAGGACGGCGGGGCCGACCGGAGGACCGACGGCAGCAGGCCCGGGAACTTCTCGTCCAGCTCGTCGCGGCGGAGCTGGATGTCATGGGTGCGGCCGTGCACGATCGTCCGCGTCAGGCCGGCCTCGCGCAGGGTGCGGAAGTGGTACGACGCCGTCGACTTCGACAGGTCGAGACCCATGAGGCAGTCGCCCTTGGGGTAGGGCTTCCCGTCGGCCAGCATGCTGACGATCTGCAGGCGGACCGGGTCCGCGAGCGCGCGGAGCACGTCGACCAGCTCGACGTCGTCGATGTCGGGGGACGGGTACTCGTTCACGACGGTCCCCTCCCACAAATAGTTCGACAACCATCGAACCGTTCGGTTACGCTCGACGGTATGACGTTCATCGAACAATCATACCCGCTGCGCGGCGCCTACCTCCGGATCGCGGTGATCGCGGCGGCGCTGTTCGTGGTCGGGACCAACGCGTTCGTCATCGCGGGCGTCCTGCCGCAGATCGCGGCGGGGATCGGCGCGTCACCCGGCGCCGTCAGCTACTCGATCTCCTGGTACGCCGTCGTCGTGGCGGTGCTCGCGCCGATCGTCTCCGTGCTGTTCGCCCGCGCGTCCCGCGCCGCCCTCATGGGCACCGGCATGGCACTCATCGCCGCGGGCATCGCCCTCTCGGCGCTCGCAGGCGACCTCACCCTGTTCACCGCGGGCCGCGTCGTCGCCGCGCTGGGCGGGGCGGCGCTCATGCCTGCCGCCATGGCGGCGGCCCCCGCACTCGTGCCGCCGGAGCAGCGCGGGCGCGCGCTCGGCGTCGTCGGGTTCGGCTTCATCCTCGCGACGGCGATCGGCTCGCCCCTCGGTACCGCCCTCGCGTCCCTCGGGAGCTGGCGCGCGGCGCTCGGGTCGCTCGCCGGGCTGGCCGCGGTGCTCGCCGTCGCCGTCGCGCTGGCGACGCGCGCGGTGCCGACCGGCGTCGTACCGGGGCTCGTCGCCCGGTTCGCCGTGCTGCGCGACGTGCGCATCGGGCTCGCCCTGCTCACCACGCTGCTGTTCACGGCGGCGTTCAACCTGGTCTACATCTTCAGCTCCGCGGTCACGCAGGACGTGACGGGCGGCGACGGCACGGCGCTCGCGAGCCTCCTGCTCGTCTTCGGCGCGGCCGGCGTCGTCGGCAACTGGCTGGGCGGGTCGCTCACCGACCGGGTGGGGGCACGGCCCACGGCGCTCGTCTCGCTCGGCGTCGTGGCTCTCTCGCTGGTCGCGCTCTACGGCGCGGGCGACTCCTACGCGGGTACAGCGGTGCTGTTCGGCGTGTGGGGTCTCGGCACCGCCGCGGCGCTCGTGCCCATCCAGCACCGCCTGGTCGACTGCGACCCCGCCGTCGCCGGGGTGTCCCTGTCCTGGTACTCGACGGCCATGTACCTCGGCATCGCGCTCGCGCCCGTCGTCGGCGCGACGGTGCTGCCCCACGGGGCCGCCTGGCTCGACCTGGTGGGCGCGGGCGCCGCGGCCGCCGCGCTGGCGATGTTCGCGCTCGGGTACGTCGTGCGCCGCCGCACGGCGGCGCCACTGGCCTGACGCGTCAGTCCAGCGGGTGCAGGATCCGGTCGAGGAAGCGTCGCGTGCGCTCCTCGGCCGGGTCCGTGAACACGTGCTCCGGCGCGCCCCGTTCGACCACCACGCCGCCGTCGAGGAACAGCACCTGGTTGGCCACCTGCCGCGCGAACGACAGCTCGTGCGTCACCACCACCATGGTCCAGCCCTCGGCGGCGAGGTCCTTCATCACCGAGAGCACCTCGCCCACGAGCTCGGGGTCCAGGGCCGACGTCGGCTCGTCGAACAGCAGCAGGTCCGGCTGCAGGGCCAGCGCCCGGACGATGCCGACGCGCTGCTGCTGACCGCCCGACAGCTCGTGCGGATAGGCGTCGCGCTTCTCGGCGAGCCCGACGCGGGCCAGGAGCTCCTCGGCGCGGTCCACCGCCGCCGCGCGCGGCACGCGCTGCACCTGGGTGGGCCCCTCGACGACGTTCTCGAGCACCGTGCGGTGCGGGAACAGGTTGTGGTGCTGGAACACCATCGCCGACCGGTCACGCAGGGCGGCGCGGTTCGCGGCGGCGGTGCGGCGGGCGGTCCGGTTCCAGAACCAGCCCGTGCTCGTCGCGCCCGCCTGGGCGGCGAAGTCGACGGTCGGGCCGCCGTCCAGCTCCAGCACGCCGGCGTCCGGGGTCTCCAGGCCGTTGAGCGAGCGCAGCACCGTCGTCTTCCCGCTGCCCGACGGCCCGATGAGCGCGACGACGTCGCCCCGGCACACGTCGAGGTCGACGCCGCGGAGCACGTGGTTGTCGCCGAACGACTTCTCGATGCCGCGGGCGGTCAGGAGCGGCGCGCGGTCAGTGGGCGACATAGCGGTCCAGCCTCTTCTCGAGCACGTTCTGTCCCGCCGAGAGCACGGTGCAGAACATCCAGTAGATCAGGGCCGCCTCGCTGTAGATCAGCAGGAACTCGTTGGAGAACGCGGCGATCTGCTGCGCGACGCGGAACATCTCGGTGACCAGGATGAGCGTCGCGAGCGACGTGTCCTTGACGAGCGAGATGAACGTGTTGGACAGCGGGGGCACCGAGACGCGTGCGGCCTGCGGCAGGATGATCCGGCTCAGCGTGCGGGCCGGTGACATGCCGACCGTCCAGCCCGCCTCCCACTGGCCCTTGGGCACGGACAGGATGGCCGCCCGCACCACCTCGGCCGCGTAGCCGCCCACGTTGAGGGAGAACGCGATGATCGCGCTGGGCCACGGGTCGATGCGGATCCCGAGCTGTGGCAGGCCGTAGAAGATGATGAAGAGCTGCACCAGCAACGGCGTGCCGCGGATCAGCGAGATGTAGGCGCGCCCCACCCACGACAGCACCGGGTTCGGCGAGAGTCGCAGCAGCGCGACGAACAGCGCCAGCACGAGCCCGATCGCGAACGACGCGAGAGCGAGCGGCATGGTGCCCGTGAGGGCGCCGCGCAGGAGCGGCCAGAAGGATTCGGAGACGAGCTGCCAGTCCATGGGTGCGGACTACTCGGAGACGTCCTCGCCGAAGTACTTCTCGCCCAGCTCGGCGAGAGTGCCGTCGGCGCGCAGCTCGTCGAGGGCCCCGGTGATCGCCTCCGCGAGGGCCTCGTTGTCGGGCGTGACGACGAACGCCGCCTCCGACTGCTCCTCGGTCTCCGCCGCGACCCGGATGCCCGAGGCGTCGTCGGTGGTGGCGTAGTCGAGGTAGGTGAGGCTGTCGTTGATCGTCGCGTCCACGCGGCCCTGCTCGAGGAGCGCGACCGCCTGGGCCCAGCCCTCGACGGCCTCGACCGTCGCGCCGTTCTCCTCCGCGAGGTCCTTCCAGTTGCTCGTGAGCGACTGGGCGGTGGTCCTGCCGTCGAGGTCCGCGAAGTCCTGGATCTCGTCGTTGTCGGCCGCGACGACGAGCACGCCGGTCGAGACGGTGTACGGCGCGGAGAAGACGTAGTCGGCCTCGCGCTCCGGGGTGATGGTCACCTGGTTGGCGATCGTGTCGAACCGGCCGGCGTCCAGGCCCGCGAAGATCGCGTCCCACTGCGTCTCCTGGAACTCGACCTCGACGCCCAGCTTCTCGCCCACCGCCTCGGCGACCTCCACGTCGTACCCGACCAGCTCGCCGGACTCGTCGTGGAAGCTGAACGGGCGGTACGTGCCCTCCGTCGCCACGACGAGGGTGTCGCCCGAGAGCCCGAGGTCGTCGCCCGCCCCGCCGGACTCGTCGGAGCCGCCGCAGCCGGTCAGGGCCAGGAGGGCGGCGGTGGCCGCTGCGGCCGAGAGAAGGGCGCGGGTGCTGGACATGGATGCTCCGTTCGACGGGTCGACATACATCGGTCGTGCCGATGCGTGCCCCCAAACTAGCCGATGGCGCGGGGCGGACCCACCCTCGCCGTCTCAGCGTCTCGCGGTTCGGGCACGCTCGCCCCGCCGCCACCGCTCCGGCGTCACGCCGTACCGAGCCTTGAACCGTCTGACCAGGTAGGTGGCGTCGCGCAGGCCGGTCCGCGCGGCGACGACGCCGAGCGGCAGGTCGGTCTCACGCAGGAGCCGGCGCACCTCGGTCATGCGCCGCTCGGTGATCCAGTCGAGGAGCGTGCGGTCGGTGCGCTCGCGGACCACCGTCGTCAGGTGCCCGGGCGTGTAGCCGAGGGCGCGCGCGACGTCCCCGGCGGAGACCGGGTCCCGGTAGGTCGCCTCGATCTGCTCGAAGACCCGGCCGACCAGCGGGTCCAGCGGCGCGGGAGCCGACGGCGCGAGCCGCGCCGCCCCCACGAGCAGCCGGGTGAGCAGCGCCGCCACCGCCTCGCGCGTCCCGACCCGCTCGGGCGACGCCAGCTCGTCGGCCAGCTCGGTCAGCCACGCCGTCCAGCGCGGGCGCTCGGCCTCCGGCACCCTCGCGCTCCCGCCGCCCGGCACCGGCTCCGCCGCGAACAGCGCGAGCAGCGGGTGGTGCGCCCAGGCCAGCGGCGACACCGACGCGAGCGACGGGACGGCGTCCGGCGTGAACGACACGCTCCACGACCTGCCGTGATCGAGCGCCGCCCGGCCGACGTCGATGGTGCGTCCGGGCGGCACGGCGTGCACGTCGCCGTCGCGCAGGGGCGTGGGCGTGCCGCCCATGCCGACCGTGCCGCCACCTCGCTCCACGTAGACGAGCACGAGGAAGTCGTGCGCGTGGGGCTGCCCGAGCGGCTGGTGCGGCAGGCCGTCCTCGAGGTCGTTCCGGCCGAGGCAGACCGGCGGTGCGCCCGGTGGGGCGGAGTGCCGGTAGACCGGCGTGCCGTCCGGCCGGACCGTGCGCAGGCGGTTCCGGAACCCGCCAGGGTGCCGGTCCGGTGCGGACGTCACCGCGTGTCCCCGGCGTCGGTCGGCACCGCGGGCGTGAGGACGGCGTCGACGATCTGCGGAGCCTGCTCGAGCCGGCGCTCCAGCTCGCGCAGGCGGACCGCGACGTGGGACTCCGTGTCGTCACCCGGCAGGTCGATGCTGGCCACCAGCAGGAGCTGCCGGGGGCCCACGTACTCCAACCGCAGGTAGCCGACGTGGTCGACGCCGGGCAGCGCCTCGATCCGCGCCCGGACCGCCTCGTGGATGCGCTCGTCGGCGACCTCACCCGTGAGGAACCGCCGGTTGCGGTCGAACAGCACGAGCGCCACGACGCACAGCAGCAGGCCGACGAGGATCGAGCCCGCCGCGTCGTACCGTGCGTCCCCGGTGACCTGGTGCAGGCCCATCCCCGCCGCCGCGACGACGAGCCCGGCCAGCGCCGCCGAGTCCTCGGCGAGCACCGCACGCAGCGTCGGGTCGGACGTGTCCAGCGCGTGGTCGAGGAGGTCGCGCCCCAGCTCGCGGGCCTCCGCGCGGGTGCGCCGGAAGGCCTGGACGAACGACGCCCCCTCGAGGCAGAAGGCCACGGCGAGCACCAGGTAGCCCACCGTGTAGGACGTCGACCCCTCGCCGGGGCCGAACTCCTGGATGCCGTGGTAGACCGACACCACGCCGCCCGCGACGAAGAGCCCGATCGCCGCCAGCAGCGACCAGACGTACGCCTCGCGGCCGTAGCCGAGCGGCCGGTCCCGGTCCGGTGCCCGCGCCGCCTTGCGCTCGGCGACCAGGAGGAAGACCTCGTTGCCCGTGTCGGCCCACGAGTGTGCGGCCTCCGCGACGAGCGAGGCCGATCCCGTCAGCGCCGCGGCCATCGTCTTCGCCACCGCGACGGCGAAGTTCGCCGCGAACGCGATCACCACCGTCAGCGCGGAGCCCGTGGGCCGTGCCGTGCTCGTCGCCGTGTCGTCCGCCATGCGTCCTCCCGTCCCCGGGGCGACGCTACCTCCGCCCGTACCGGTTCGCCCAGGGACCGGCGCCGCAGCGGCCGACGATCGTGCCACGGGAACCGACATCTGTCCGGCCGTGAGGCCGAAGGATGTCCGACGCTGGAGGAGCACGGCGGGAGGCCGCCGACCGGAGGAGGGACCCGATGGACCACGACACGACCATCACCGACCACCGCACCGCCGAGGAGCGCGACCGCGAGTTCCTGCCCGGTGTCGGCAGACCGTGGCTGCTGCCCTTCTACGACCTGTTCTCCCGGCTCGCCGGCGTGCGGCGCATCCACGACCGGACGGCGGCGCTCGCGGACGTCGCCCCGGGGGAGTCCGTGCTCGACGTCGGCTGCGGCACCGGGAACCTGTCGCTCGCGGTGCTGCGGGCACAGTCGGCGGCCCGGGTCACCGGCCTCGACCCTGACGGCGCCGCTCTGCGGGTCGCGGCCCGCAAGGCCGCCCGGCGCGGGGTCCCGCTCACGCTGGTCCAGGGCTTCGCCGACCGGCTGCCCGCCCCCGACGGGTCGCTCGACCACGTCGTGTCAGCGCTCGCGCTGCACCACGTGCCCGACGGGGCCCGTGAGCAGTTCGGGCGCGAGGCGCTCCGCGTGCTGCGGCCCGGCGGGCGCGTGACGATCGCGGACTTCGGCAGCGCGGGAGGGGAGGCGGGTGCCGGGACCACCGCCGGGGGCGGTCACGGGCACGCCGAAGGCCACGGTCACGGCACCGGTGGGCACGGGCACGGCCACGCCCGGGGTCACCGGCACGGCCGGTCCGCCACCGCGGATCCCCGCGCCGCGCTGAACCGGGAGGGCGGTGTGCTGCGCCTCCTCGCGGACGCCGGGTTCACCGACGCCCGGGAGGTGGCACAGATCGAGCACCGCTTCGGCCCGCTGACGGTCGTCCAGGCCACCCGGGCCTGACGCCGGACCGGGCGCGGCTCAGGCCCGGCGGACCCGCGGCTCCGGGAACGCGGGCGGTGTGGCCGCCGGGCGCTCGTCGAGGCGCCGGAACGCCTCGGCGATCGCGGTGTCGAGCTGCCGGTCGACGTCGGAGAAGTATTCCGCCGGTGTGTGCCGCACCTCGATGTCCGGGTCAACGCCGTGGTTCTCCACGCCGAAGCCCTTGCCGTCGAGCCAGAACGAGAAGCGCGGCTGGGTGATCCCCGTGCCGTCGACGAGGCCGAACCGCCCGTCGATGCCGACCACGCCGCCCCACGTGCGCACGCCGACCACCGGGCCGATGCCGAGTGCCTGCGCCGCGGCGTTCACGATGTCGCCGTCCGACCCTGCGTACTCGTTGGTGACCAGCACGACGGGTCCGCGCGGCGCGCGGTCCGGGTAGGTCGCGGGCCTGCCGTAGTGCCGGTTCAGCTCCCAGCCGACCACGCGGGCGGCGAGGCGCGCGATGACGAGCTGCGAGGTGTGCCCGCCGCCGTTGAACCGCACGTCGACCACGACGCCTTCCCGCTCGGTCGCCAGGCGCAGGTCGCGGTGGAGCTGGGCCCAGCCCGTGCTCATCATGTCCGGCACGTGCACGTAGCCGAGCCGCCCGCCGGACTTCTCGGCGACGTACTCGCGGCGCGAGCGCACCCAGTCCTGGTAGCGCAGGTCGGACTCGTCGGCCAGCGGCACGACGACGACCCGCCGGTCGGTGCCTGCCGCGTCGCCGTCGCCGCCCGCGGGCCGGCGCAGGGTCAGCTCGACGGGCGTCTCCGCCGCGCCGACGAGGTTCGCCGCCGGGCCGGCCACGGGGTCGACGGGGCGCCCGTCGACCGCGACGACCAGGTCGCCCGGGCGGGCGTCGACGCCCGCCGCGCGCAGCGGCGACCGGGCGCCCGGGTCGGACGACTCGCTCGGCAGCACGCGCTCGATGCGCCAGCCGTCCGCCGTGCGTGCAAGGTCGGCGCCCAGCAGGCCGAGCCGCCGCGACTCGTCGCCCAGGGGCCCCGGCGCCCGGACGTACGCGTGGGACGTGTTGAGCTCCGCGACCGTCTCCCACAGCACGTCCACCAGGTCGGCGTGGGTCGCGACCCGGTCGACGAGCGGCCGCCACCGCTCCACGACGCCGGCCCAGTCGACGCCGTCCATGTCCGCACGCCAGAAGTGGTCGCGCATGATGCGGGCGTTCTCGTCGAACATCTGGTGCCACTGCCTGCGCGGGTCCACCTCGTGGCGCAGACGGGACAGGTCGATGTCGAACGCGGTCGGGTCGCCGTCGCCCGGCTTGCTCGTCGCCGACTGCGTGGCCAGTCCCGACCCGGACCGGACGACGATCCGCTCGCCGTCGCCCGAGACCGCGTAGAAGTGCACCTTCTCGGCGACGTCCGTCACCCTGCGGGCCTCGAAGGACCAGAGCTGGAGCACGTTGGGCGCAGGCTCCTCCTCGGCGCCGGCGTGCCGGGAGCCGAGCACGCCCGCGTCGTCGGTCTCCCGGACCCAGAGCACGCCGCCCTTGACCGCCTGCAGGTCGCGGTAGCGGCCCGACGTCACAGGGAACGGCACGACGCGCTCCTCGGCGCCGTCGAGGTCGATCTCGGGGGAAGGGGTCGCCGGCGAGGCGTCCTTGGCGTCGTCTGCCGTGTCCCTCGTCGTCTCCTTCGTCGTGCCCTTCGTCGTGTCGTCGGCCTTCTCGTCCGCCCTGCCCTCCGCCTTGTCCTCCGCCTTGGCGAGCCGCCAGCCGTCGGCGCTCGGGCCGAACGGGGCGGGCTCGGTCGCGGACAGCGGGATGAGCCAGGGCCGCGTCGCGGCGCTGAACGAGAGGCCGAACTCGTGCGAGTCGTAGGACGGGTCGAACGTGCGGTCGGAGAGGAAGACGAGATACCGGCCGTCGTCGCTGAACGCGGGCGAGAAGTCGTGGAACCGCCCCGACGTGAGCGGCACGGCCGCGGGCTGCTCGGCGTGCAGGTCGGCGACCATGATCTGGTGGTGGTCGCCCACGGTGCCCGTCGGGCTCGACCAGGCGAGGTACCGCCCGTCGGGCGAGAACGTGGGCGAGAGCGCCTCGCCGTCGGCGGACCGGCCGACCTCCGTCACCGTGCCGGGCGCGACCGCGGGCTCCGCGTCGCCGGACGTGTCCGGTGTGGCCACCACGCTGATCCGGCCGTCGTGCGAGACGGCGGCGACCCGGTCGCCGGACGGGCTCGCCGCGAGGTGCAGGACCCGGCCGAGCTCACCGGCCGCGAGCCGCTGCGGATCGTCGGACGGCACGCCGGCCGAGGTGCCGGGCAGCGCGTGGATCTCGAGCGCGTCCTCCCGGCTCACGCCGTCGGCCGTGGTGCGCGGCGCGTCCGTGACGACGGCGGCACGGCGTGTGTCGCCGAGCAGCACGGGCTCGCGCACGCGGACACCCGGGTCGGCGACGAGGGCGCGGGCAGGCCCGGCGCGGTGGGTGACCCACCACGCCGTGCCGAACCAGCCGACGACGCTCGCGTCGCCGGTCGTGTCGACGGCGATCCCGTCGACGGGCACGGGGCTCGAGTCGGGGTCGGTCGAGTACGGCTGGGGCAGCGCGCCCGTGAGCGTGATGTCGAGCCGGCGCGGGGTGCCGTCCAGGCCCTCGAGCAGCCAGAGGTCGCCCCGGCTGTGCCAGACGATGCGTGAGCCGTCGGACGCGGCGTCGCGCACGTAGCCCTCGGCCGGGCCCTGGTGGGTGAGCTGCCGCGGCTCGGGCGTGCCGTCGGCGCCCGCCAGGCCGTCGAGCACCCAGAGGTTGGCCTGCTCGTCGGCGTGGTCGGGGAAGGTCGCGCCCCGGTCGGACGTGAGCACCAGGCTGTCGCCGATCCAGATCGGGTCGTAGACGCCCGCGGTCTCGTCGGGCAGGGGTCGCTCCCAGTCGCCCGTGCCGCGGTCGAGCCACAGCACCGACGCCGTGCCGCCCCGGTACCGCTTCCAGTAGGCCGGGGTGCGGTAGCCGGCCGAGACGAGGGCCGTGGTGCGGGCGCCGTCGCCCGCCACGTGCTCGGCGACGCCCCAGGCGGGGCCGTAGCGGCGCGGGGTCTCGACCGTGCCGTCGAGCGCGACGGCGCGCACCACGGTGAGCGAGCGCTCCGGGGTGCCCGCGTTGGACGAGACCAGCACGCGGCCTTCCTCGTCCCAGCCGAGCACGGTGAGGCTGGTGCCGCCGAACCAGGTGAGGCGCCGCGTCGCGCCGTCGGCCAGGTCGACGAGGTACGCCTCGGGGTGGCCGTCCTTGTGGGAGACGTAGGCGAGCCTCGTGCCGTCCGGCGCGAAGCGCGGCGTGGTCGCCGGGACGTGGTCGCTGGTCAGCCGCCAGGCACGCCCGCCGGACACCGGGGCGAGCCAGACGTCGTCGTCGGCGACGAAGGCGACCTGGTCGCCGTGGACGTGGGGGTATCGGAGATAGGGCCGGAGAGTGGGCTGGGTCACCCGGCCAACGTACTCGCGGCCTCCGACACCCGTCATCGGAAATGGGTCCCGCGGCGGACGAGGTGCGTCCGCATCGTGGTCTCACATCGCGGAACGCCCTGGTCTCACCGACACATCGTCCGCTTCGATGAGAGCCATCGACGGTGCCTCGCGAACGCGAGGCGCCGGACCGAGCGCACGGGAGGCACGACGATGGTTCTGCCCACGGAGCAGACGGCCCTGCCGTCGCCCGTGCCCACGACGAGCCCGGGCGGCGGACGGGGCACGAGCGCGCTGCCGGTCCGTCTCGACGGCGTCGCGCGAGCGTTCCCCGCGGGCCGGGGCAGCACGCCCCGCACCGTGCTCGCGGGCGTCGACCTCGAGGTGGCGCCCGGCGAGATCGTCGCCGTGCTCGGCCCGTCGGGCTGCGGCAAGTCGACGCTGCTGCGGCAGGTCAGCGGGCTCGACGCGCCCACGGCAGGCCGGGTGACGGTCGACGGCACCCCGGTCGCCGGGGCCGACCCGCGCACCGCCGTCGCCTTCCAGGAGCCTCGGCTGCTGCCGTGGCGCACCCTCACGCAGAACGTGGCCCTCGGGCTGCCCGCCGGGACCCCACGACCGGCGGGCCGCGAGCGCGTGGCCCGGCTGCTCGACCTCGTGGGCCTGTCCGGGGCGGCGGAGCTGCGGCCGCGGCAGGTGTCCGGCGGGATGGCGCAGCGGGCGTCGCTCGCCCGGGCCCTTGCCCGTGACCCCGGCGTGCTGCTGCTCGACGAGCCGTTCGGGGCGCTCGACGCCCTGACCCGCTTGCGGATGCAGGACCTGCTGCTCGACGTCCACGCCGCGCAGCCCGCCACGGTGCTGCTGGTCACGCACGACGTCGAGGAGGCGCTCTACCTCGCCGACCGCGTCGTGCTGCTGCGCACGCTGGGGCAGGGCGCCGCCCCCGCCGGCAGCGTCGCCCGCGTCGTCGAGGTGCCCGGCGCACGACCGCGTGACCGCGCGGCGCGCGACCTGGCCGAGCTCCGCGCCGAGCTGCTCGACGGCCTCGGCGTCCCGACCCACCACGACCGCTGAAGCTTTCCGAACACACCAGCCCGCCGACCGCCGTCGGGCAGCGAGAGGACGAACCATGCGCGACCGCACGATCACGACGCCCGGCCGGACCCTGACCTCGACGGCAGCGCCGGTGGCGGCAGGCCTGACCGCTGCCGTGCTGGCGCTGAGCGGCTGTGTCGCGGGGGAGGGGAGCGCCGCGGCGGGCAGCTCCGACGCCGGCTCGGGCGGGTGGAGCACCGACGCCGTCGCGGTCGACTTCGCGACCTACAACCCGCTGAGCCTCGTGATCCGCGAGCAGGGCTGGCTCGAGGAGGAGCTCGACGGCGTCGAGGTGACCTGGGTGCAGTCCGACGGGTCCAACACCGCGAACGAGAACCTGCGCGCCGCGGCGGTCGACTTCGGCTCGACGGCGGGATCGGCCGCACTCCTGGCGCGGGCGAACGGCTCGCCCATCCGCACGGTCGACATCTACAGCCAGCCGGAGTGGTCGGCGATCGTCGTGCCCGGCGACTCGGACATCACCGACGTCGCCGACCTCGAGGGCACCTCGATCGCCGCGACCAAGGGCACCGACCCCTACTTCTTCCTGCTGCAGACGCTGGAGGAGGCAGGCATCGCGCTCGACGACGTCGAGGTGCAGAACCTGCAGCACGCCGACGGCCGCGCGGCGCTCGACAACGGCTCGGTCGACGCGTGGGCGGGGCTCGACCCGATCATGGCGGCGGCCGAGGCCGAGGCGGGCGACCGGCTGGTCTACCGGAACATCGACTTCAACACCTACGGATTCCTCAACGCGCGCGAGGAGTTCGTCGAGGAGCACCCCGACGTGACGCAGGCCGTCGTCGACGCCTACGAGCGGGCCCGGGCGTGGGCGCTGGAGCACCCCGAGGAGCTGTCCGCGCTGCTGGCCGACGTCGCGGGGATCGACCCGGAGGTCGCCGCCACGGTGATCGAGGAGCGCACCGTGCTCGACCTGGACCCCGTGCCCGGCGACGAGCAGCGCGCGGTGCTCGAGGTCGTCGGCCCGATCTTCGTCGACTCGGGCGACGTGCCCGCGCAGACCAACGTCGACACCGCGCTCGACGAGCTGTTCGCGCCCGAGTTCGCGCAGGAGGCGGTCACCGATGAGTGACCGGACGGCCGTGACCGCGCCGTCCGGTCCTGCCGGTCCGGCGACGGCCGCAGGACGCGCCCGACTCGGCCGGGCCGGCCGCGTGGCGCTGGGCCTCCTCGTCCCGGTCGCCCTCCTGGGCGCCTGGTGGGGGACGACGGCGGCGGGCCTCGTGCCGCCCTACCAGCTGCCCGGCCCCGTGGCGGTGTGGGACGCCGCCGTCGACCTCGTCGAGCGCGGCCAGCTCTGGCACCACGTGGCGATCTCGACGCAGCGCGTGCTCGTCGGGTTCGCCGTCGGCGCGGCGGCGGGGCTCGCCGTGGGCGCGCTCGTCGGCCTGTCCCGGCTCGGCGACCTCCTGCTCGCCCCCACGCTGGGTGCGATCCGCGCCGTGCCGTCGCTCGCGTGGGTGCCGCTGCTCATCCTGTGGCTCAAGATCGGCGAGGAGTCCAAGATCACGCTCATCGCGATCGGCGCCTTCTTCCCCGTGTACACGACCGTCGCGGCCGCGCTGCGGCACGTCGACCCGCACCTCGTCGAGGCAGGGCGCGCGTTCGGGCTGCGCGGCCTGCGGCTGCTCTCGGTCGTCCAGCTGCCCGCCGTGCTGCCGTCGCTGGTCGCCGGGCTGCGGCTCGCGCTCGCGCAGGCGTGGTTGTTCCTCGTGGCCGCGGAGCTCATCGCGTCGTCCATGGGCCTCGGCTTCCTGCTCACCGACTCGCAGCAGAACGGGCGCGTCGACCGCATCCTCCTGGCGATCGTGCTGCTCGCGCTGCTGGGCAAGGTGACGGACGCGCTCATCGGGCTCGCGGAACGGCGCCTGCTGCGCAGGTGGGCATGATGGCCTCCGCACCCGTCGACCGGAAGAGAGCAGCACGATGACCGAGCACACCTTCGGGTTCCGCACCCGGGCCCTGCACGCCGGGGGCATCCCCGACGCGGCGACGGGGGCCCGGGCGGTGCCGATCTACCAGACCACGTCGTTCGTGTTCCAGGACACGGACGACGCCGCGAACCTCTTCGCGCTGCAGAAGTACGGCAACATCTACTCCCGCATCGGCAACCCGACCGTCGCAGCGCTCGAGGAGCGCCTCGCCTCGCTCGAGGGCGGCATCGGGGCCGTCGCGACGGCGTCCGGCATGTCGGCGGAGTTCATCACGTTCGCGGCGCTCGCGGGCGCGGGCGACCACGTCGTCGCCTCCGCGCAGCTCTACGGCGGCACCGTGACACAGCTCGACGTGACCCTGCGACGATTCGGCGTCGAGACCACGTTCGTGCCCGGCACCGACCCCGCGGACTACGCCGCGGCGATCACGCCGCGGACCAAGGCCGTCTACACCGAGGTCGTCGCCAACCCGTCCGGCGAGGTCGCCGACCTCGCGGGCCTCGCGGAGGTCGCCCACGCGGCCGGCGTCCCGCTCGTCGTCGACGCGACGCTCGCGACGCCGTACCTCGTGCGACCGATCGAGCACGGCGCCGACATCGTGATCCACTCCGCGACCAAGTTCCTCGGCGGGCACGGCACCACGCTCGGCGGCGTCGTCGTCGAGTCCGGCCGGTTCGACTGGGGCAACGGCAGGTTCCCGCAGATGACCGAGCCCGTGCCGTCGTACGGCGGCGTGAGCTGGTGGGCCAACTTCGGCGAGTACGGATTTCTCACCAAGCTGCGCTCGGAGCAGCTGCGCGACATCGGGCCCGCGCTCTCGCCGCAGGCGGCGTTCCAGCTCCTGCAGGGCGTCGAGACGCTCCCGTACCGGATGGACGCGCACCTGGCCAACGCCCGGGCCGTCGCCGAGTGGCTCGAGGCCGACCCGCGCGTCTCGTCCGTGCGGTGGGCGGGCCTGCCGTCGCACCCGCACCACGACCGCGCCCGCCGGTACCTGCCGCTCGGGCCGGGATCGGTCTTCGCGTTCGGCCTGCGCGTGCCCGACACGTCCGGCGACGCGCCGGCGCCGACCGCGCGCGAGGCAGGCAGCCGGTTCATCGAGGCGCTGCAGCTCGCCTCGCACCTCGCGAACGTGGGCGACGCGCGCACGCTCGTCATCCACCCGGCGTCCACCACGCACCAGCAGCTCTCGGCCGAACAGCTCGAGGCGGCGGGCGTGCCGGAGGACCTGGTACGCATCTCGGTGGGTCTGGAGGACGTCGACGACATCCTCTGGGACCTCGACCAGGCGCTGACGGCGGCGACGGGGGTGGCCCGATGAGCGAGACGGTGCGGACCTGGCAGGGCCCCAGCGCCCAGGAACGACGGCGCATCCTGCGGGCGACCCGGTCGGTCGCGATCGTCGGCGCGTCGGCCAACCCGGCGCGCGCGAGCTACTTCGTGGCGACCTACCTGCTGTCGTCCTCGTCCTACGACGTGTACTTCGTCAACCCGCGGGCCACCGAGATCCTCGGCCGTCCCGTCTACCCGAGCCTCGCCGACCTGCCGGTGGTCCCCGACCTCGTCGACGTGTTCCGTCGGCACGAGGACCTGCCCTCCGTGCTGGACGACACCCTCGCGGTGGGCGCCCGCACGCTGTGGCTGCAGCTCGGCTCGTGGCACGAGGACGTCGCACGCCGGGCGGAGGCCGCGGGGCTCGAGGTCGTGATGGACCGGTGCGTGAAGATCGAGCACGCCCGGTTCCACGGCGGCCTGCACCTGGCGGGTTTCGACACGGGCGTCATCAGCTCGCGCCGGGCGGAGCGGTAGCCGAGGCGTAGGGTCGTGCCCCGATGAGCCTCCGCGTCGAACCCGTCAGCACAGCCCTCCTCGTGGAGCGCGTGGTCGGCCTCGTGCTCGGCCGGGCCTCCGGCGACGAGCCCGTGCGGCTGCTGGTCGACGGGCACCCGACGGCCGGGCCCGGCACGCTCGCCGACGCGCTGGTCGCCCCGCTCGAGGCGGCGGGACGGTTGACGGCGCGCGTCAGCGTCCGCGACTTCCTGCGCCCGCGCTCGCTGCGGTTCGAGCGCGGGCGCGAGGACCCCGACAGCCTGCTCGACGACCGGATCGACGTCGGCGCGCTCAACCGCGAGGTGCTCACGCGCGTCGCCGAGCGGCACGAGTACCTGCCCAGCCTCCGCGACCCCGACACCGACCGCGCCACCCGGGCCGCCTACGTCGACGCGGCGCCGGGCACCGTCGTCGTGCTCGACGGCGCGCTCGCCGCCGGGCGCGGCCTCGACGTCGACCTCACCGTCCACCTCGAGCTCAAGCCCGGCACCCTGCGCCGGCGCACGCCGCCGGAGGACGCCTGGGCGCTGCCCGCCTGGGACCGGTACGCGCGCGAGATCGACGGCGTGCCCGACCTGGTGGTCCGGATCGACCACCCGGACCACCCCGCGCTCGTGCACCCCTGAGGGGCGGCCTCAGCGCACCAGGCAGAACGGGTGGCCCGCCGGGTCGGCGAACACCCGGAAGCCGTCCTCCCCGCCGGGCAGGCGCGTCGCGCCCAGAGCCAGCACGGCCTCCTCCCCGGCGTCCAGGTCCGGCACCTCGATGTCCAGGTGCACCTGCTGCGGGAAGGCCGGGTCCGGCCACCGCGGCGCGGTGTACCCGTCGACGGACTGGAACAGCAGCGGCCTCGGCCCGCCCAGCATGGCCACGCCGTCGGCGTCGTACGTCACGGGCGCGCCCACGACGCCCGACCAGAACCGGGCGAGCGCCGACGCGTCCGGGCAGTCGAACGTCGCACCCATCACGGTCACGCCGTCGACGCCCTCCTTGAGGCACACGTCGAACGGGTGCCCGGCCGGGTCCGCCAGCGTGACCCACTGCTCGTTCTCGCGCAGCACCGTCGCACCGAGCTCGACCGCCCGGGCGCTCGCCGCCGCCAGGTCGGGTACGTAGAGGTCGAGGTGCGCCTGCTGCGGGTGGTCCTGTCCCGGCCACTGCGGCGGCACGAGGTCGGGCGCGCGCTGGAACCCGATGCCCCAGCGGTCGGGCGTCACCACGGTGATCCAGTCGTCGGACTCCGACGACACGCTGCCTCCTGTGAGGGCCTTCCAGAAGCCGGCCTCGGCGGCCACGTCCGGCACGTCGAGCACCACGGTGTCGAGCGTGCCCACTCCGGCGGGGGTCTGATCGGTCATGGCGGTGTCCTGTCCTGTTGGTGGTACCTCCACCGTGCACCGAGCCACTGACACTCCCCACAGAGTTGTCCACAGAGGTTGTCCACAGACCTGTGAATAGCCTGGTCGCGCGCTGGTACCGCCGGGCAGACTGGCCGGGTGTCCGACACCATCGACCACGCACGGCAGGCGCTCGCCGTGGCCTGGGGCCTGCCGCCGTCCGCCGTCCGGCTCACCGACCCCGTCGACCTCGGGGGGTCACAGCGCTCGCGCGTGCTGCGCTGCCGCGTCGAGGCCCCGGGAGCGCCCGCCTCGGTCGTCGTCAAGGAGTTCGTGTCCGACGCCGAGGCGTTCCTTCGGGAGGCCGCGGGCCTCGAGCTCCTCGACCGCACCCCTGACCTGCTCGCCCAGGACCCGGAGCGCCTGCTGCTCGTGATGACTGACCTCGGCGACCTGCCCACGCTCGCCGACCTGCTGCTCGGCGACGACCCCGACGCGGCCTGGCGCGGTGCGGCCGACTGGGCCCGCGCCCTCGGCCGGGCCGCGGGGGCGTCCCGGGCGCAGGTGGCCGACGCACGGGACCGGTTCGCCGCGGCCCAGGGCTGGGACGCGGCACAGGACCTCCGACGTGGGCTCGACCGGCTGCCTCGCCTCGCCACGTCGCGCCCTGCCGTCGACGCCGAGATCGCCGCGGCGCTCCACCTGCGGATCCCTGGCGCCGCCGCCGTCCTCTCGCCCACCGACACCTGCCCCGACAACGCGGTGCTCGGCCCCGACGGCTGGCGGTTCCTCGACCTGGAGGGCACCGACGTGGTGCACGCGGCGGCCGCCGCGTCGTACGCACTGCTGCCGTTCTCGACCTGCTGGTGCGTGTTCGGCCCGCCGCCCGGGCTCACCGACGAGCTCCTCGCGGAGTTCACCGCGGGGCTCGCCGAGCACGCCCCCGACGTCGTCGAGGGACCCGGGTGGCCCCGCGCCGTCCGCCAGGCGTGCGCACTTTACGTCGTGCTCGTCACCGGCTGGTTGTGGGCGAGCGCGGAGGAGGGCAGGCCGTCCGTCGGCCCCGAGGGGCGGTCGCCGTCCTACCGCCAGCTGCTCGTCGCGCGGTGGCGCTGGGGCGCGCTCGCCCTGCGCGACGACCTGCCTGCGCTCGCGGCGGCGCTCGGCGAGGCCGCGGCGTGGGCGCTCGACGAGTGGGGTCCGGAGATCGAGACGACGGGGTACCGCGCCTTCAGCTGACGTCCGGGCGCGGGCGCCGCTTCGGCGGCCGTACCGTCGGCACGTCGCCCACGATCGGTACCGGGTGCCGGTGGAACGGGAAGCCGTACCGCGTGACGAGGCCCGCGAGCGTCGTGACGCGGTTGCGCGGCCCGACCAGCGACATGATGTGCACGAACAGCCACACCAACCACGCGAGCCCCTTGGTCAGCTTGATCACCCGGCCGCCCGGCAGGTTGATCTCCGCGACGGCGGCGCGGCGACCGATCACCGCCATCGTGCCCTTGTCCACGTAGCGCAGGGCCGCGGTCGGGCGGCCCTCGAGCAGCGCCCGGATGTTCCGCCCCACCAGCTCGCCGCCCTGGATGGCGGGCTGGGCGAGCTGCGGCAGGCCGGCGGGGGAGGCCGCCACGTCGCCCGCCGCGAACACGCCCGGCAGGCCCTCCACCTGGAGGTCGTCACCCACCCGGATGCGGCCGCCGTCGTCCTGCGGCAGGCCCCAGCCGCCCACCTCCTCGTGCGGGTGCACGCCCGCCGACCACACGGTGAGGTCGGCGTGGATGCGGGTGCCGTCGGTGAGCACCACGGCGTCCTTCTCGACCGACGCCACCCCGGCGCCCAGGTGCAGGGAGACGCCACGCCGCTTGAGCTCCTGGGCGGCGTAGGTGCGGAGCTGGGGCGCGAACGACTTGAGGATCTCCCCGCCGCGCTGCACCACCTTGACCTCGAACGCGTCGCCGTGGATCTCCGGGTAGGCCGGCCGCAGCCCCGCCGTGCGCAGCTCCGCCAGCGCACCCGCCACCTCCACGCCGGTCGCGCCACCACCCACGACGACGACGCGCAGCCCGTCGTCGGTCCGCTTCGACTTCGCGGCGCGCTCCAGGCGGATGAAGAGGTTGTCGCGGATCCGCATCGCCTGGGAGCGCGAGTACATG
>DATGOB010000014.1:0-24517 GCA_036010205.1 Promicromonospora sp.
GAGCGCATCGCCGTCGACGGCGAGCCGCTCACCGAAGAACGCTTCGTCGAGGTCTTCGAGGACGTCGCCCCCTACATCGGCGTCGCCGACCGCGAGTCGCAGGAGGCGGGCGGTCCGCGCCTGAGCTTCTTCGAGGTGCTCACCGTCATGGCGTTCGCCGCGTTCGCGGACGCTCCCGTCGACGTCGCGGTCGTCGAGGTCGGCATGGGCGGCACGTGGGACTCCACGAACGTCGTCGACGCCGAGGTCTCGGTGATCACGCCCGTCGCCCTCGACCACGAGCGCTGGCTCGGCTCGACCGTCGAGGAGATCGCCACCGAGAAGGCGGGCATCATCAAGGACGGTGCCACCACCGTCCTCGCCGAGCAGTCGGACGCCGCCCTCGAGCCGATCCTGGCCAGGGCCGAGCAGGTCGGGGCGCGGCTCGTCCGCGAGGGCATCGACCTCGAGGTCGTCGACCGGCGGGTCGCCGTCGGCGGCCAGCTCGTCGACCTGCGGACGCCCGCGGGCGTCTACACCGAGATCTTCGTGCCGCTGCACGGCGCCCACCAGGCGCACAACGCGCTGCTGGCGCTCGCGGCGACCGAGGCGCTGATCAGCGGCGGGCGCGCGCTGGGCGCGCAGGTCGTGGAGGCAGGGTTCGCGGACGTCGAGGTGCCGGGGCGTCTCGAGCTGGTGCGCACGAGCCCGACGGTGCTCGTCGACGTCGCGCACAACCCCGCGGGCGCGGAGGCGCTGGTCGACGCGCTGGAGGAGTCGTTCAGCCTGCGCCACGTGGTCGCCGTCGTCGCCGTCATGGCGGACAAGGACGCCGAGGGGCTGCTCAGCGTGCTGGAGCCCACGGTGGCCGAGATCGTCGTCACGCGGAACTCCTCGAGCCGGTCGGCCGAGCCGGAGGATCTGGCGGAGGTCGCGCGCGAGGTGTTCGGCGAGGAGCGCGTGCACGTCGCCGACCGCCTCGACGAGGCGCTCCAGGTGGCCGCCGACCTCGCGGAGTCGAACGACGACCAGGGGGTCGGCGTGGGCACCGGCGTGCTCGTCACGGGCTCCGTGGTGACGGTCGCGGACGCCCGGATCCTCATGCGCCGCTCCTGACCTGTACGCCCGGCGCGTCCGTGGTGTTACATGAAGCCATGGGACGCGTCCGCCGGCCCGGCGCCGTCGCCGGGTCGCGCAGCCCACGAGGAGGCCGCCGTGAAGAAGCTGCTGAACGATCCCGCTGACGCGGTCGCCGACTCCCTGGCCGGCTTCGCGCTCGCGCACGCGGACCTGGTCCAGGTCAGTACGTCGCCCGTGTTCGTGAGCCGGGCCGGCGGCGCCGTCACCGGCAAGGTCGGGCTCGTCAGCGGCGGGGGCTCCGGCCACGAGCCCCTGCACGCCGGGTTCGTGGGGGCGGGCATGCTCGACGCCGCCGTGCCGGGTGCCGTGTTCACGTCGCCGACGCCGGACCAGATCCTGCCTGCGCTGCAGGCCGCCGACGGCGGCGCGGGCGTGCTCGCGATCGTCAAGAACTACACGGGCGACGTGCTGAACTTCGAGACGGCCGTCGAGCTCGCCGAGACCGAAGACCTCGAGGTCGCGACGGTGGTCGTGAACGACGACGTGGCGGTCGAGGACTCGCTCTACACCGCGGGCCGCCGTGGCGTCGCCGGCACGCTCGCCGTCGAGAAGATCGCCGGTGCGGCCGCCGACCGGGGCGCCGACCTGGCCACGGTGACCGCCGTCGCCCAGCGCGTGGTGGCCAACGTGCGCTCCATGGGCGTCGCGCTGGCCGCGCCCGTGGTGCCGCACGTCGGCAGGCCCAGCTTCGACCTGGGCGACGACGAGATCGAGGTCGGCATCGGCATCCACGGCGAGCCCGGCCGCCGCCGCGTCCCGGCGGCGAGCGCGGACGAGGTCACCGACATGCTCCTCGCCCCGGTCGCGGACGACCTCGGCCTGACCGGCGGCGAGCGAGTGTTGCTGTTCGTCAACGGTATGGGGGGCACCCCGCTGTCCGAGCTCTACGTGGTCTATGGTCGAGCGCGGCGCCTTCTCGAGGAGCGGGGCGTGACGGTGTCCCGGTCGCTGGTGGGCAGCTACGTGACGTCCCTCGAGATGCAGGGAGCGTCGGTCACGGTGCTCCGGCTGGACGACGAGCTGGAAGCCCTCTGGGACGCGCCGGTGACCACTGCGGCACTTCGGTGGTGAGACAGGAAAGGCTGGCGGACATGGCGTTGGACGCGGACTGGGCGGAACGTTGGGTCCGCCGCACGGCTGAGGCCGTGGCGGACGCGAAGGACGAGCTCACCGAGCTCGACCGGCAGATCGGCGACGGCGACCACGGCGAGAACCTGCACCGCGGCTTCCAGGCCGTGGTGGCCCGGCTCGACGACGCGGCGGCGCAGCAGGCCGCGGACGAGGAGCGGACGGTCGGTGACGTGCTCAAGCTCGTCGCGACCACCCTGATGTCGACGGTGGGCGGCGCGTCGGGCCCGCTGTACGGGACGGCGTACCTCCGTGCCGCGAAGGTGTCGGGGCGCTCGCAGATCGACCCGCCCGCCGTGGTGGCGGTGCTGGAGGCCGCCCTGGAGGGCGTCGCCTCGCGGGGCAAGGCGACGGTGGGGGAGAAGACGATGGTGGACGCGTGGCAGGCGGCGGTCGACGCGGCGGAGGCCGCGGCGGACGACGGCGGTTCCGAGGTGGACGTGCTCCGGGCGGCGGCCGAGGCGGCCGACACGGCGTCGACGGGCACGATCCCGCTCGTCGCGACGAAGGGGCGCGCGTCCTACCTCGGTGAGCGCAGCGCGGGGCACGAGGACCCGGGCGCGCGCTCGACCGCGCTGGTACTGGGCGCCGCGATGGCGGCTGCCGTGTCCGGACCCGCCGACCCCCGCAGCGCCGCATGACGGCGCGGGTGGCTCTCCTGCTCGTCTCGCACTCCGCCGACCTCGCCCGTGGCGCGGCGGAGCTGGCCGGGCAGATGGCGCCGGACGTGCTGGTCCGCGGCGTGGGGGGCGGGCCGGACGGCGGGCTGGGCACGTCCCTGGACGCCGTCCAGAAGGAGCTGGGCGACATCCTGGAGCGGTTGGGCGACGGGGATCCGGCAGGCGGCGTCGTGGTGCTCGGCGACCTGGGGTCGTCGGTGCTCACGGTCGAGGCCGTGCTGGAGCTGGACGACTCGCTCGCCGAGCGCGTGGTCCTTGCGCGTGCCCCGTTCGTCGAGGGCGCCGTGGCCGCGGCGGTGACGGCGCACGGCGGCGCCGACCTGGCGGCGGTGCTCGAGTCGGCCACCGCGTCGGTGACGATGTACCAGCCCGCGGAGGGCGCGACCGCGGCGGCGGGGGCACCGGCCGAGGACGGCGCGACGTCGCGCACCGTGACCGTGCGCAACCCCCTCGGTCTGCACGCGCGTCCGGCGGCGCTGGTGTCGCGCAAGGTCGCCGAGCTCGGTGCCGCGGTGACGATCGACGGCGTCGACGCGTCGAGCGTGCTGCAGCTCATGGCGCTCGGGGCGACGCAGGGCCGCGAGCTGCGCGTCGAGGCGACGGGGGAGCGGGCGGCCGAGGCCGTCGCGACGGTGGTCGAGATGATCGACGGCGGGTTCGGCGAGGTGTGACGCCCGTCTCAGCTTTTTGCAGTTGATGCATTTTTGCGCGGGGTGCAAGAATTGAGCCATGGCACCCACGACCCCGCGGAGCACGGACGCGCCCACCGTCGGCCTGCGCGAGCTCGCCGACGCCCTCGAGGGCACGCCGGTCGAGCGCGGGCTGCGTGAGCGCAAGAAGCGGGCGCGTCGCCTCGCCCTGATCGACGCCGCGCAGCGCCTCGTCGCCGAGCACGGCCTCGACGCCGTGACCGTCGAGATGATCAGTGCGCAGGCGGGGGTCTCGCCGCGTACGTTCTTCAACTACTTCGAGTCCAAGGACGACGCCGTGCTCGGCGCGGAGGACGCCGGCCTGCCCGACGACGTCGTGGGCACGTTCGTCGACGGCGGCCCCACCGGGCGTCTGCTCTCCGACGTGCAGGTGCTGGTCGCCGCGCTGCTCGCCGCGGCGGACGAGAGCCACGACCGGGTCCGGCGCGCCATCGACCTCGTGCAGCAGGAGCCGCGCCTCCTGCAGCGGCACATGGCCTGGCTCGAGCGGCACCAGGAGCGGCTCCGCGAGATCTTCGACGCCCGCCGCGCCGCCCACCCCTTCTCGACCGACACCGAGCTGCTGAACCTGCTCGTCCTCATGCTCCTGCGCACCTCGCTCGTGGCCTGGGAACGCGCCGGCTACCGCGGCCGGGCGGCAGACCACCTGCCCTCGGCCGTCGCCCAGCTCCTCGACCTCGCCGCCGGCGACGTCGCCCCCTGACACCCCCACCCTTCCCCGGAAAGGCACCACACCCATGAGCCACGCCGTCCCAGCGGCGCCGGACAAGCCGCTGGTCGTCCTCAACCAGCGCACGATCTGGCTGATCTTCGGGGCCCTCATGGCCTCGATGTTCCTGTCCTCCCTCGACCAGACCATCGTCGGCACCGCGATGCCCACCATCGTCGGCGAGCTGCACGGCGTCGAGCACCAGGGCTGGGTCATCACCGCGTACATCCTCGCGATCGCGATCGCCATGCCGCTCTACGGCAAGTTCGGCGACCTCTACGGGCGGCGCTGGCCGTTCCTCGTGGCGGTCGGGCTGTTCGTCGTCGCGTCACTCGGCGGCGGCATGGCGCAGTCCTTCGAGGCCCTCGTGGCCTGGCGCGCCGTCCAGGGTCTGGGCGGAGGTGGCCTGATGATCCTGTCGCAGGCGATCATCGCCGACATCATCCCGGCCTCCGACCGCGGCAAGTACATGGGCCCGATGGGTGCCCTGTTCGGTATCTCCGCCGTCGCCGGCCCGCTGCTCGGCGGCTGGCTGACCGATGGCCCGGGCTGGCGCTGGACCTTCTGGATCAACGTGCCGATCGGCATCGCGGCCTGGACGATCGCCTACCTCGCGCTCAAGCTGCCCTCGCACCGGTCGGACCGGCCCACCGACTGGGGCGGCATCCTCACCATGGCGCTCGGTACCACGGGCATCGTGCTGCTGACGAGCTGGGAGTCGCTCGGCAACGACGGCTACGACTGGTCGGACCCGACCCTGATGACCCTGCTCCTGGGCACGGTCGTCGCCGTCGGCCTGTTCGTGCTCATCGAGAACCGGGTGGCCGAGCCGCTCATCCCGCTGCGCCTGTTCAAGAACCCCACGTTCACCATCACGACGCTCATCGGCCTCGTGCTCGGCATGGGCATGTTCTCGGCGATGTCGATGCTGCCGACGTTCCTGCAGATGTCGGCGGGCGCGGGCGTCACCGAGTCGGGCCTGCTGATGCTCCCGATGATGGCGGGCGTCATGCTCACCTCGATCCTCTCCGGCTTCGCGATCGCGAGGACCGGGCGCTACAAGATGTACCCGGTCGCGGGCCTCGTCATCACGATCCTCGGCATGGTCTGGCTGACGCGGCTCGAGGGCGGCATGTCCCTGTGGCTGTTCGGCGCGATGATCTTCGTGCTCGGCGCCGGCATGGGCCTCATCATGCAGACCATCGTGCTCGCCGTGCAGAACGCCGTGGACCCGCACGAGCTGGGCACCGCGACGTCGTCGAACAACTTCTTCCGCGAGATCGGTGCCGCCGTCGGTACGGCCGCCTTCACCACGGTGTTCACCTCCCGGCTCAGCGACAACCTCGAGGGCGTGTTCGGTGGGCTGCCGCAGGGCGCCGTCCCCGCGGGTGGCGGGTCCGGCCTGACGCCGGCGATCGTCGAGCAGCTGCCCGAGCCGCTGCGCACCGGGGTCGTCGACGCGTTCGCCGACGCCCTCGCGCCCGCGTTCTGGTACCTCGTGCCGCTGGTCGTCGTCGGGCTCGTGCTGGCCCTGTTCCTCAAGGAGGTCACGCTGTCGAACGAGGCGGGGATGGTCGCCCGGGGCGAGGCCGTCGTCGAGGGCGCCTCTGCGCCCGCCGCGGGGGCCGAGGCCGTCATCGAGACCCGGCCCGAGGCCCCGGACCGGACGGATATCCTGGACCGGTGAGCAAGGACCGACCCGCCCCCGGCGACCGCATCAGGCCCAAGAAGTCCGCGCTGGTGCAGTTCACGTCCACCACGCTGCTGCTCGAGGTGTTCCTCGTGCTGTTCGCCACGCTGGCGGTGTGGGGGCTGCGCGACTCGGAGTTCGGGCGCGGCCCGCTGCGGCTCGAGTCGGGTCCGGCGATCTGGGTGCTGGGCGGCGTGCTCGCCGTCGTGCTCCTCGTCCTCTCCCGCGCGCAGGGGTCGCAGGCGGGCCGCGCCGCCGGGACGGTCGCCCAGCTGCCCGTGCTGGCCATGGGTCTGCTGGTGCCGATGATGTTCCTGGTCGGCGGCGTCTTCGTCGTGCTGTGGTTCTACGCGCTGCGCCTGGGCGCGCGCGTCGACCGCGAGCGGGCGGAGTACGACGCGGCCCACCCGGAGACGGCGCCCAACACGCCCTGACCTCGCGACCGATCACGCCTGACGCCCAGGTCACCGCCCGTGACCTGGGCGTCAGGCGCGTCAGGGAGCCGATACGCTAGGACGCATGACCGACGTCGCAGAGAAGACCCTGCCCGCGGAGGCCTCGGCGCAGCCCGTGGCCGAGCGCACCCTCGTCCTCGTCAAGCCGGACGGCGTGCGCCGCGGCCTGTCCGGCGAGGTGCTGCGCCGCATCGAGACCAAGGGCTACACCCTGCGCGCCGTGGAGCTGAAGCACGCCACCGAGGAGCTGCTGGCCGCGCACTACGCCGAGCACCAGGGCAAGCCGTTCTACGGTCCGCTGGTCGAGTTCATGATGTCCGGGCCGGTCCTCGCCGTCGTGGCCGAGGGCGAGGGCGTCATCCCCGGCTTCCGCGCGCTCGCGGGCGCCACCAACCCGACGGAGGCCGCGCCGGGCACGATCCGCGGCGACCTGGGGCGCGACTGGGGCACGGCGGTCCAGCAGAACCTGGTTCACGGCTCGGACTCCCCGGAGTCGGCGGCCCGCGAGATCTCCCTCTGGTTCCCCACCCTCCCCTGACCCCCGGCCTGCCGAGGTAGTCACTTGGCGAGGTAGTCACTTGGCGAGGTAGTCATCCGGCGAGGCCGGGTGACTACCTCGCTGCATGACTACCTCGCCAGACGACTACCTCGCCACGTGTCTACCTCGGCGTGGATCGGCGTCGGTCCGGGGAAAGTGTCGTTCTCACCGTTAGGCTCGAGCCCGTGCACCTGAAGACGCTCACGCTCCGAGGATTCAAGTCCTTCGCGTCGGCGACCACCCTCGAGCTGGAACCGGGCATCACCTGCGTGGTCGGCCCCAACGGTTCCGGCAAGTCGAACGTGGTCGACGCCCTGGCCTGGGTCATGGGCGAGCAGGGCGCCAAGTCGCTGCGCGGCGGCAAGATGGACGACGTCATCTTCGCGGGCACCTCCGGTCGTGCCCCGCTCGGTCGTGCCGAGGTCTCGCTGACGATCGACAACACCGACGGCGCGCTGCCGATCGACTACACCGAGGTGACGATCTCGCGCACGCTGTTCCGCAGCGGCGGCTCCGAGTACGCCATCAACGGCAACCCTTGCCGCCTGCTCGACATCCAGGAGCTGCTCAGCGACTCCGGCATCGGGCGCGAGATGCACGTCGTGGTCGGCCAGGGCCAGCTCGACGCCGTCCTGCGCGCCACGCCGGAGGAGCGCCGCGGCTTCATCGAGGAGGCCGCAGGCGTCCTCAAGCACCGCAAGCGCAAGGAGAAGGCGCTGCGCAAGCTCGACGCGATGCAGGGCAACCTCGCGCGCCTGGGCGACCTCACCGCGGAGCTGCGCCGTCAGCTCGGACCGCTCGGCAGGCAGGCCGAGGCGGCGCGCAAGGCGCAGACCGTGCAGCGCGACCTGCGTGACGCGAGGTCGCGCCTGCTCGCGGACGACCTTGCGCAGCTCACGGCCCAGCTCGAGCAGGAGCGCGCCGACGAGCGCTCGCTGCGGCAGCGTCAGGCCGAGACCGAGGCCGCGCTGTCCGAGGCCCGTGCAACGCTGGCCCGGCTCGAGGCCGAGACGTCGGCGGAGTCGCAGCAGGTGAGCCAGGCGGGCGACACGGTCTTCGCCCTCTCCCAGACGCGCGAGCGGTTGCGCAGCCTCCAGTCGCTGGCGGCCGAGCGCGCCCGGCTGCTCGGTACGGCCGAGCCTGCGCACCAGGGGCAGGACCCGGACGACCTCGAGGCGCAGGCGGCCCGCGCCCGCGCCAGCGAGGAGGAACTGCTCACCGAGGTCGAGATGGCCCGCGAGGTCGTCGAGTCCGCCGTCGACGCGCGTGCCGAGGCCGAGGCTGCCGCGCAGGCGGCCGAGCGGTCGCACGCCGCGCTGCTGCGCGCCGCCGCGGACCGGCGTGAGGGCCTGGCGCGCCTGGCCGGTCAGGTGGCCGCGCGGCGCAGCCGCGTCGAGGCCGCCCAGTCGGAGCTGGACCGCCTCCGCGACGCGCTGCTCGAGGCCGAGCAGCGTGTCGAGGAGACGTCGCGCGAGCTCGGCGCCCTCGAGGCCGAGGTCGGCGGCGGCGAGGAGGGCACGGAGTCGCTCGAGGTCGCGCACGAGGCGGCCTCGGAGGTGCTCGAGCTCGCCAAGGCGGAGGTGCGGCACCTCCAGGAGCAGGTGACGACGGCGCAGCGCGACCGCAGCGCCGCGGAGGCGAAGGTCGAGGCGCTCGAGCTGAGCCTCGACCGCAAGGACGGCGCGGGCACGCTGCTCGCCGCCGACCAGGCAGGCGTGCTGGGCTCGGTGGCCGCACTGCTGGGCATCGAGCCCGGGTTCGAGGACGCCGTGGCCGCCGCGCTCGGCCCGGTGGCCGACGCCGTGGCCGTCGCGGGGATCGACGAGGCCGTCGACGCGCTGCGCCTGCTGCGCGACCAGGACGCCGGCCGCGCCAGCCTCGTGGTGGGCGGCGACGGCCCGGGGGCGGGGGCCGACCGTCCTGCGGTCGACCTCCCCGCCGGTGCCCGGTGGGCCACCGACGTGGTCCGCGCGGCGGGCCCGGCGTCGGGCGCGCTGCTGACGATCCTGCGTGACGTCGTCGTGGTGGACGACCTCGCGCGTGCCCGGGCGCTCGTGCGCGACCAGCCGGTCGTCGCCGTCACGCGCGCGGGCGACCTGCTCGGTGCCACCCGCGCGTGGGGCGGCTCGGCGGCGGCGCCGAGCGTGCTGCACCTGCAGTCGGCGCTCGACGAGGCGAAGGCGGCGCGGGACGAGGCCGCGGCGCGGGAGGCGGACGGGACCGCCCACCTCGAGCGCGCCCGTGCCGAGCGCACCGCGGCGCAGGAACGGTACGACGAGACCCTCGCCCGCCTCGGCGAGGCGGACGCCGCGCGAGCGGCCGCGGCAGAGCAGCTCGGCTCGCTGGGGGCCGCAGCGCGCGCCGCCCGTGCCGAGGCCGACCGGCACCGCGCCGCGCTCGAGCAGGCGCAGGCCCGGCGCGCGGAGGACGAGCTCGAGCTCGAGGCGCTCGTCGAGCGCATGGCGATCGCCGAGGAGGAGCCGGAGGACGGCGAGGGCTCGGTCGACGAGCTGCAGGCCGCCCGAGACGCGGCGGCAGAGGCCGCGACAGCCGCCCGCGGGCGGGAGACCGAGGCCCGCCTCGCGCTGCGCACCGCCGAGGAGCGGGCCCGTGCCGTGTCCGGCCGCGCCCAGGCGCTGGCCGCGGCGGCGGAGCAGGAGCGCGAGGCCAGGGCACGCGCCGCGGAGCGCGAGGAGGCCCGACGCCGGGACGCCGCGCGGGCCGTCGAGGTCCAGCAGGGCGTCGCGGTGGCGCTCGAGGCGATCGCCCGCTCGCTCGACCGCGCGACGGCGGAGAAGGCCGCGGCGGAGGAGGCCCGTGCGGCGGGCTCCGAACAGCTCCTCGCCGTGCGCGGCACCGTCGAGTCCCTCACGGCCCGGCTGCGCGAGCTGACCGACGTCGCGCACCGCGACGAGGTGGCCCGCGCCCAGCAGATGCTTCGCCTCGAGCAGCTCCGGACGCGGGCGACCGAGGAGCTCGGCATGGACCCCGACGTGCTGGTCGAGGAGTTCGGCCCGCACCAGATGGTCCCGGTGTACGAGGGCGACGTCGTCGTGCGAGGGCGCAAGCGGCGCGCCGTCGTCGAGCGCGACGAGGAGGGCAACCCCGTCCGGTACGAGGGGGACCCGCCCCTCCCGCGCGGCGCCGCGGCCCGCGAGGACGCGCTCATCGCCCGCACGCGCGCCCTGCACGAGGCGGGTCTGCGCCCCGACGACCCGAGGGCGACCGCGGTGATCGTGGCGGCGGCGGGCGCCGAGCCGCCGCAGGAGCCCGACGCCGAGGAGCCCGCCGCGACGGAGGACGCCGACCCGGGGGAGCCGAAGCCCGACCGGATGGTGCCCTACGTCCGTGAGGAGCAGGAGGCCCGGCTGGCCAAGGCGGAGCGCGCGCTGTCCCGCATCGGCGCCGTCAACCCGCTGGCGCTGGAGGAGTTCGCGGCGCTCGAGGAGCGGCACCAGTTCCTCACCGACCAGCTCGCCGACCTGAAGAAGTCGCGCGAGGACCTGCTGCAGATCGTCGACGACATCGACGAGCGGGTGCAGCAGGTGTTCGCCGAGGCGTTCCAGGACACGGCGGCCAAGTTCCTCGAGATCTTCCCGCGTCTGTTCCCGGGCGGCGAGGGCAGGCTCACGCTGACGGACCCGCAGAACCTGCTCACCACGGGCATCGAGGTCGAGGCGCGGCCGGCAGGCAAGAAGGTCAAGCGCCTGTCGCTGCTGTCCGGCGGGGAGCGGTCGCTCGCCGCCGTGGCGTTCCTCGTCTCGATCTTCAAGGCGCGGCCCAGCCCGTTCTACATCATGGACGAGGTCGAGGCGGCGCTCGACGACGTGAATCTCGGGCGCCTCATCGAGATCTTCAAGGAGCTGCAGAAGGACAGCCAGCTCATCGTCATCACGCACCAGAAGCGCACGATGGAGGTCGCGGACGCGCTCTACGGCGTGACGATGCGAGGCGACGGCGTGACGACGGTGATCAGCCAGCGCATGGGGGACCGAGAGACGGTGCCGAGCACCGCCTGACCGGTCCGTCCGACGGGTGAATTTTTCGTCTGACGAAGCGCGGATCGTCGGGTGTGAGCGATTTCTCCTGGTGCACCCGTGCGTGTCGCCCGGCGTGTCGTGGCGGCTTGCGCGGCAGGACCGCACAAGAGACGACACAATAGGACCATGTGGTGGTCGGTCATCCTCCTGGTGGTGTGCCTGGTCCTGGCGGTGGGTGTTTTCGTCGTGGCCAGCCAGATGGACGCGCCCTCGACCAAGGACGACTTCTCGTTCGTGCAATGGGTCCGTTCCGGCCTCTCGCACCTGCGCGGTGACTCCGAGCGGCGCAGGCAGGGCCGTCGGTACGGCGCCTCGGCCGTCGCGACCCACGCCGTGGGCGCGCCGTCGGTCTGGGTGGGCAAGCCGCGGCAGCAGCGGCCCGACACGTCCCCCGTCGACATGGGGATGTCCGAGTTCTTCGCGGCGACGGTCGAGTCCGCACCCGGCTACGTGGACGCCGAGGAGCTCACCGACGTGCTGAACCGCGCGCGGGACCAGGCCCAGAAGACGCTGCACGTGCCGCTCGGCACCGTGCCGATCAAGCCGTCCAACCTCCTGCCGGGCCAGCTGCGCCCCGTGCGCCCGGTGCGCAGCGTGCAGAAGGTCGCCCAGGAGCCGCCGGCCGAGCAGGGGCCTGCCCAGGCCGCGAGCTGAGCGTCGCGCCGGTGAGCGCGTCCGCGGCCACGGCGGTCGCCGCGGGATGAAAGAATCTGGGGCGTGAACGAGCTTCCCTGGATCGAGATCATCTCCGCCCTGGTCGTCCTCGCGGGAGGCGGCGGCGTCGCCGGCGTCCTCGTCGCACGGCGTCGCCGGCGCGACCAGGGCCAGGACGACCGCACCACGACGCAGGACACGCGGGGGCCTGCGCAGGCCGCGCCGCAGGACGCCGCGCCGGCCGGCACGGGCACCGCCACGGCACCCCGGCCCGACGCCCCGGAGCAGCCCGTGCCCTCCGGTGCGGCGGAGTCCCCGGCCCTCGAGACGCCGGCCCCCACCGCGGGCCGCCTCGTGCGCCTGCGCGACCGGCTCGCGCGCTCGGGCTCGCCGCTCGGCGCCCGCCTGCTGTCCGTCCTGTCGCGTGACGCGCTCACCGAGGACGACTGGGACGAGATCGAGGAGGAGCTGCTCCTCGCCGACGTCGGCGCGGGCCCCACCACCGAGCTCCTGGACGCGCTGCGCACCCGGGTGCGGGTGCTCGGCGTGCGCGAGCCCGCCGCGGTGCGGGACCTGCTGCGCTCCGAGCTCGTCACGCTGCTGGACCCGTCGATGGACCGCACCCTCCGGACGGAGCCCACCACTGCCGCGGACGGCACGCACCTGCCCGCCGTGACCCTCGTCGTGGGCGTCAACGGCACCGGGAAGACGACGACGGTCGGCAAGCTCGCCCGCGTGCTCGTCGCCGACGGGCGCAGCGTGGTGCTGGGCGCCGCCGACACGTTCCGCGCCGCGGCGGCCGACCAGCTCAGCACGTGGGGCGACCGCGTGGGCGTGCCGACGGTGCGCTCGGACCGCGAGGGCGCCGACCCGGCGTCGGTCGCGTTCGAGGCCGTGACCCGCGGCCGGGACGAGAAGGTCGACGTCGTGCTCGTGGACACCGCCGGACGCCTGCAGAACAAGGCGGGCCTCATGGACGAGCTCGGCAAGATCGTGCGCGTCTCGAGCAAGGTCGTCGCGCCCAGCGAGGTGCTGCTGGTGCTCGACGCGACCACCGGCCAGAACGGTCTCACGCAGGCACGCGTCTTCGCCGAGGTCGCCGGCGTCACCGGCATCGTCCTCACCAAGCTCGACGGGACCGCGAAGGGCGGCATCGTCGTGCAGGTGCAGCGCGAGCTGGGCGTGCCGGTCAAGCTGATCGGTCTGGGGGAGGGCCCGGACGACCTCGCGCCGTTCGACGTCGAGGAGTTCGTCGACGGCATCCTGGGCTGAGGGCGGCCCGTCCCGGCATCTGGGAATGCCGGCGTCGACGGCGGATCACGGCTTGGTAGCGGTGCGATAACGGGCCGGTCACGGCGGCCGCCGAATTTCACCTGAAGTGAGGCGCGAAACCAAACATTTACTCTTGCTGCGCCTGCGTCACACGGCCGTAACCCGACCCTTGATCGGGCGTAACGGCACTTGGGGAGCGTGATCCGCGACCAGCCACTCCGGGCTGGCAAGGGAGGAAACGCATGGAACCCGTCCTGGATACAGGAGTCTCCGCGTGGATGCTGGTGTCGGCATCCTTCGTGCTCCTGATGACCCCCGGCCTGGCCCTCTTCTACGGCGGCATGGTGCGTGGCAAGTCAGTGCTCAACATGATGATGATGTCGTTCGGCGCGATGGCCGTCGTCGGCGTCATCTACGTGCTGTGGGGCTGGTCGATGTCCTACGGCGCGAGCCTCGGCGGCATCGTGGGCAACCCGTTCGACCAGTTCGGTCTGGGGGGCAGCTTCGATCCCGTCGCGCTCCTCGACGACGAGGGGACGCGGTACATGCCGACGATCGTGGACGTGGGCTTCCAGGCCACGTTCGCCATCATCACCGTCGCCCTGATCTCGGGCGCGATCGCCGACCGCGCCAGGTTCGGCACCTGGCTCGTCTTCGCCGGCCTGTGGGCCACGCTCGCCTACTTCCCGATGGCGCACATGGTCTGGAGCGGCGGCCTGCTCTCGGACGGCGGCCCGTTCGTCTTCGGTGACGCCGCCCCGATCGACTTCGCCGGCGGCACGGTCGTGCACATCAACGCCGGTGTGGCAGCGCTCGTGCTCGCCCTGATCGTCGGCAGGCGCAAGGGCTTCGGCACCGAGCCGATGCGACCGCACAACCTGCCGCTCGTCATGCTGGGCGCCGCGCTCCTGTGGTTCGGCTGGTTCGGCTTCAACGCCGGCTCGGCCTACGCCACCGACGAGGGCGCGGGCCTCGCCTGGGTCAACACCACGACCGCCACCGCCGCCGCGATCCTCGGCTGGCTCCTCGTCGAGAAGCTGCGCGACGGCGCCGCGACGTCCCTCGGTGCCGCCTCCGGCGTCGTGGCGGGTCTCGTCGCGATCACGCCCGCCGCCGGTGACGTCTCGCCCGTCGGCGCGATCGTCGTCGGTGCGGTGGCCGGTGTGCTCAGCGCCTTCGCCGTCGGCCTGAAGTACAAGCTCGGCTACGACGACTCGCTCGACGTCGTGGGCGTCCACCTCGTGTCCGGTCTGTGGGGCACCGTCTCGCTCGGCTTCCTGGCGACCGGCACCGGCCTCTTCTACGGCGGCGGGTTCAACCAGCTCGCCGTGCAGGTGATCATCGCGCTGATCGCGGTCGTCTTCTCGGCGGTCGTGACCCTGGTGATCGGCTACGTGCTCAAGGTGACGATGGGCTGGCGCGTCCCCGAGGAGACCGAGGTCAGCGGTATCGACCTCGCCGTCCACGGCGAGACCGCGTACGAGAACTCCGGATCCACCATCACCGAGGCCCGCTGACCGTACTACGGTGCAGCGACCGGACTGTCGAGGAGGCAGAGCATGAAGCTTGTCACGGCGGTCGTCCAGCCCCACCGGCTGGACGACGTGAAGACGGCCCTTGAGGGTGCAGGGGTTCGCGGCATGACCGTGAGCGAGGCCAGCGGCTACGGCCGGCAGAAGGGCCACACCGAGGTCTACCGCGGTGCGGAGTACACCGTCGACCTGGTGCCCAAGGTCCGCGTCGAGGTGCTCGTGACCGACGCCGACGTCACCGCGGTGACCGAGGCGATCGTCGGGGCCGCGCAGACCGGCAAGATCGGCGACGGCAAGGTGTGGGTCGTCCCGGTCGAGGACGTCGCACGCGTCCGCACCGGCGAGCACGGCGACGCCGCCCTCTGACCGGGAGCGACCGACGTCTCGCATGACCAGTGACCCGGCGTCCGACGACGCCAGGGAGCAGGCGGAGGCCCCGCACCCCGCGCCAGGGGTGCGGGGCCTCCGTGACGAGCTCCTCTCCATCGCCACCGGGCTGACCGGTCCCGGCCGGTCCGGGCTCGCCCGGCGCTCCGCCGTCGGGCAGCGCGTCACCGAGCGGCTCGGCGAGCTGTTCGAGCACGCGACCGAGGGCGTCGAGCCGTCCGGCATCGCGCTCGCGGCCGTCGGCAGCCTGGGCCGCGGCGAGCTCGGGCCGCTCAGCGACCTCGACCTGGTGCTCGTGCACGACGGCCGGACGCACGGGGCGGACGAGCTGCGCCGGGTCGCGGAGCGGCTCTGGTACCCGCTGTGGGACTCCGGCATCGACCTCGACCACGCCGTGCGGTCCCTGAGCCAGTCCCGCCAGGTGGCGGCCAGCGACCTGCCCGCCGTCATCGGCTGGCTGAGCGTGCGGCCGGTCGCCGGCGACGCCGTCGTCGTGCACCGGGCCGCCTCCGCCGTCCTCACGGACTGGCGCGCCGCCTCGCGGCGGCGTCTGCCCGAGCTCATCTCCTCCACGCGCGACCGCGCGCAGCGCGCGGGCGAGCTCGCCTATCTCATCGAGCCCGACCTCAAGGAGGCCCGCGGGGGCATGCGCGACGCGGTGCTGCTGTCCGCGCTCGCGGCGACGTGGCTCACCGACCGCCCGCACGGCGCGGTCGACGCCGCCTACACGCAGCTGCTCGACGTGCGCGACACGCTGCAGGTGGTCACCCGGCGGCGTACCAGCCGCCTGCTGCTCGCCGACCTCGAGGAGGTCGCCGAGCGCACCGGGCACGACGACGGCGACGAGCTGCTCGCCGCGCTCGCCGAGTCGGGCCGGGTCATCTCCTACGCGCTCGACATGACCATCCGGCGCGCCCGGCAGGCACTGGCCCGGCCGGTCGGCGTGGGCAGGCCGCTCGTGGTCCGCGGACGGCGCACCCCGCCCCGCCTGCGGTCCGTGGGGGACGGGCTGGTCGAGCACGACGGCGAGCTCGTGCTCGGCGTGGGCATCCGCCCTGCGTCCGACCCGTTGCTGCCGCTGCGGGCGGCCGCCACCGCCGCGCGCACGGGTCTGGTGCTGTCACCGGTGACGATCCGCAGCCTCGAGGAGTGCCCGCCCCTGCCCGAGCCGTGGCCGCCCGCCGCGCGCGAGAGCCTGCTCGCGCTCCTGGGCGCCGGTCCGGCACAGGTCCCGGTCTGGGAGGCGCTGGACCTCGCCGGGGTGGTCACGTCGTGGTTCCCCGAGTGGGCCGACGTGCGCAACCGTCCGCAGCGCGCCGCGATCCACCGGCACACCGTCGACCGGCACCTCGTCGAGACGGCTGCGGTCGCGGCGCGGCTGCGTCGCAGGCTGCCCGAGCTCGCGGCAGGTGCGGGGTCCGGGACACCGCCGGGCGACCTGCTGCTGCTCGCCGCCCTGCTGCACGACGTCGGCAAGGTGCGCGGCGCGGCCGACCACTCGGTGGAGGGCGCCCGCCGGGTGCCCGGGATCCTGGGCCGCGCAGGCTTTTCCGCCTCCGTCGTCGCCGACGTCACGCGGCTCGTGCGCCACCACCTGACGCTGGCCGACCTCGCCACCCGCGCCGACCCGGACGACCCGGCGACGGTGACGGCGCTGCTGGAGGCCGTGGACCACCGCCGTGACCTGCTGGACGTGCTGCGGGCGCTCACCGAGGCGGACACGACGTCGCTGGGGCCCAAGGCCTGGACGGAGTGGCGCGCACAGCTCGTGGACGGGCTGACCGAGCGGGCGAGGGCGCGACTGGCGGACGAGGTCCATTAGGCTGTGCCCGTGTTCAACTCCCTGTCCGACCGGCTCACCTCGACGTTCAAGAACCTGCGCACGCGGGGCCGTCTCTCCGAGGCGGACATCGACGCGACCGTGCGGGAGATCCGCCGCGCCCTGCTCGATGCGGACGTCGCGGTCCCCGTCGTGCGGGAGTTCACCGCGACGGTGCGCGAGCGCGCGCTGTCGGCGGAGGTCTCCGGTGCGCTGAACCCGGCGCAGCAGGTCGTCAAGATCGTCAACGAGGAGCTCGTCGAGGTCCTCGGTGGTGCGACGCGGCCGCTGACGCTCGCCAAGACGCCCCCGACCGTCATCATGCTCGCCGGTCTCCAGGGTGCCGGAAAGACGACGCTCGCGGGCAAGCTCGCGCACGCGCTCAAGGGGCAGGGGCACACGCCGGTGCTGGTCGCGGCCGACCTCCAGCGCCCCAACGCGGTCACGCAGCTGTCCGTGGTGGCCGAGCGCGCGGGCGTGCCCGTGTTCGCGCCGCACCCGGGCAACACCTCCGACGCGGACGACCCGGCCGCCGACGCGCCGCTGATCGGTGACCCGGTGGGCGTCGCGCGCGACGGCGTCGCCTACGCGAAGGAGCGCCAGCACGACGTCGTCATCGTCGACACCGCCGGCCGCCTCGGCATCGACGAGGTGCTGATGCAGCAGGCCGCGGACATCCGCGCGGCCGTGAACCCCGACGAGGTCCTGTTCGTCATCGACGCGATGATCGGCCAGGACGCGGTGAACACCGCCAAGGCGTTCGCGGACGGCGTGGACTTCACCGGCGTCGTGCTGTCCAAGCTCGACGGCGACGCACGCGGTGGCGCCGCCCTCTCGGTCGCGAAGGTGACCGGCCGGCCCATCATGTTCGCGTCCACGGGCGAGAAGCTCACCGACTTCGAGGTCTTCCACCCCGACCGGATGGCGAGCCGCATCCTCGACATGGGTGACGTGCTCACCCTCATCGAGCAGGCCGAGAAGGCGTTCGACGCCGAGCAGGCCGAGAAGATGGCGCAGAAGCTGGCCACCGGCCAGGACTTCACGCTGGCCGACTTCCTCGTGCAGATGCAGCAGCTCAAGAACATGGGCTCGATGAAGAAGATGCTCTCGATGATGCCCGGCATGGGGCAGATGCGGGAGCAGCTCGAGCAGTTCGACGAGCGCGAGGTGAACCGCATCGAGGCCATCATCCAGTCGATGACGCCCGCGGAGCGCGAGAACCCGAAGATCATCAACGGCTCGCGGCGCGCCCGTATCGCCCGCGGTGCCGGCACCACGACCACGGCGATCAACCAGCTTCTCGAACGGTTCGACAACGCGCAGAAGATGATGCGCCAGATGTCCAAGGGCGGGGGGATGGGCCCGGGCGGCATGCCCGCGATGCCCGGCGGTCCCGGCATGGGCATGGGCAAGAAGTCGCGCGGCCGGACCCAGCCGCCGAAGAAGTCGAAGAAGGGCAAGTCGGGCAACCCGGCGAAGCGGGCCCAGCAGGAGCGCGAGGCGATGCAGCGTGCGCTCGGTGGCGGTGCGCCGAGCACCCCGTCGGCGCCGGCCGGCTCGGCGTTCGGCGTCGGCGCGAAGAAGGACGAGGCGCCCGACCTGAGCAACCTCGAGCTGCCGCCGGGCCTGGAGAAGTTCCTGGGTCGGTGAGTTCTGGCCGGTGAGTTCCGGCCGGTGAGGTCCGGCCGGGCCCTGGGCCCGGCAGGCGGGGCCGGTGGTGCGTGGCGTGTCCGCAAGGGGAGCAGGGAGAACGAAGGAGCCGCATGTCTGCGCTGGAAGGTCCGACCGCGGCGCTGCGCGGACGCATCCTGCTGGGTGACGACCGCGTGGCCGAGGAGGTCTGGGTCCGCTCGGGCCGCGTGAGCCTGACCCGGCCGTCGGCGCAGGGCACCAACATGCGGGTGCTGGAGGGCTGGGCCGTGCCCGGGCTGGTGGACGTGCACTGCCACATCGGCCTGGCGGCGGACGGCGCGGTGCCCGACGACGAGGCGGAGAAGCAGGCCGTCGCCGACCGTGACTCGGGTGTGCTGCTGGTGCGCGACGCCGGGTCCCCGCTCGACACCGCCTGGGTGCACGACCGGCCCGACCTGCCCCACCTGCTGCGCGCGGGCACCCACCTGGCGCTGCCCAAGCGCTACCTGCGCAACTACGGCCTGGAGCTCGAGTCGCCCGAGCTGCTTCCCGAGGCCGTGCGCACCCAGGCGCGCCGCGGCGACGGCTGGGTCAAGCTCGTGGGTGACTGGATCGACCGCACGCTGGGCCCCGAGGGCGACCTGCGGCCCCTGTGGCCCGGCGACGTGCTCGCCGAGGCCGTCGCCGTCGCGCACGCCGAGGCCGCGCGCGTGACCGTGCATGCGTTCGCCACGGAGACGATCGACGGGCTGCTGGCCGCCGGCGTCGACTGCATCGAGCACGGCACCGGCATGACGCCCGAGCACATGGCGGTCGCCGCGGAGCGCGGCGTCGCGGTGACGCCCACGCTGCTGCAGGTCGGCCAGTTCGAGAGCATCGCGGCGCAGGCGGACGGCAAGTACCCGGTCTATGCCCGGCGGATGCGTGCGATGCACGCCCGCCGGTACGAGCACGTGCGCGCGCTCTGGGAGGCGGGCGTGCCGCTGCTCGTGGGCACCGACGCGGGCGGCACGATCTCCCACGGCCGGATCGCCGACGAGTGCGCCGAGCTCGTCGCCGCAGGCATCCCGCCGGCCGAGGTCGTGGCGATGGCGTCGTGGCGCGCCCGCGAGTACCTCGGTTTCGGGGCCGTGGTCGAGGGGTCCAGCGCGGACTTCGTCGTCTACCCGGCCGACCCGCGCGAGGACATCGAGGTGCTGCGCCACCCCACGGCGGTCGTGCTGCGTGGCGTGGTCTACCCGACCGCGCGCTGAGGGGGCCCGGCACGCGCCGGTGTGAGGCACGCCTGGTTGGTGGGGCCCCGAGCGGTCTGGCACAATGTGCACGTACTCGGCGTGCCCGGACCCCTCTCACCCGGTCAGGTCGTGTCCCGGCCCCACCCACTGCGTCACCCCACGTCGCGGTGCTCGGGCCATCCCGTTCAGAACCAGGAGTGACCACTTCGTGGCCGTCAAGATTCGTCTCAAGCGCCTCGGCAAGATCCGGGCCCCGTACTACCGTGTCGTCGTCGCCGACTCGCGCACCAAGCGCGACGGTCGCGTGATCGAGGAGATCGGCAAGTACCACCCGACCGAGGAGCCGTCGCTCATCGAGATCAAGTCGGAGCGCGCGCAGTACTGGCTCGGCGTCGGCGCGCAGCCGACCGAGCAGGTCGCCGCTCTGCTCAAGGTGACCGGTGACTGGCAGAAGTTCAAGGGCCTGCCGGGTGCCGAGGGCACCCTCAAGGTCAAGGGCGAGAAGGCCGACGCGGCTGCCGCGATCGAGGCCGTGAACGCCGACGCCGAGAAGGCCAAGGCCAAGGCTGCCGAGAAGGCCGCTGCCGCCGCCGAGGCTCCGGCCGAGTCGGCCGAGGGCGACGAGGCCTGATGCTCTCGGAGGCCCTCGAGCACCTGGTGCGCGGCATCGTGGACAACCCGGACGACGTCCGCGTCTCCGCGAGGACGCTGCGCCGTGGTGACCTGCTCGAGGTCCGCGTGCACCCCGACGACCTCGGCCGGGTCATCGGCCGGGGTGGTCGCACGGCGCGCGCGCTGCGCACCGTGATCGGCGCGCTTGCCACCGAGGGCCCCGTGCGGGTCGACGTCGTGGACGTCGACCGGCGCTGAGAAGGCCCACCAGCACGACGACGAGGCCCGGTCCGTACGCGGACCGGGCCTCGGCCGTTGCCGGACCGGTGTCCGGCCGGCGGACACCTGAACGAGGAGAGACATGCAGCTCACCGTGGCCCGCGTGACGAAGGCGCACGGCCTCAGGGGCGAGGTCGCCCTGGACCTGCGCACGGACGACCCGGAGACGCGGCTCGCGGTCGGCGAGCGGCTCGACACCGTGCCCGCCGACGTCGGCCCGCTGACGGTCACCCAGGCGCGGCAGCACCAGGGCCGGTGGCTCGTCGCGTTCGCCGAGGTGCCCGACCGGACCGCGGCGGAGGAGCTGCGCGGCGTCGAGCTCGTCGTCGACGTGGACGCGTCCGACGAGGAGGACGCCTGGTACCCGCACGAGCTGGCCGGGCTGCGGGCCGAGCTCGAGGACGGCACCGTGGTCGGCACGGTCGTCACGCTGGAGTACCTGCCCGCGCACGAGGCGCTGCTCATCGAGGAGAACCTGCCCGACGGCGGCACGGCGCGCACGCTCGTCCCGTTCGTCCTCGCGATCGTGCCCGTGGTCGACCTCGCGGGCGGCCGTGTCGTGCTCACGCCGCCCGGGGGCCTGCTGGCGCGGGACGCGGACGCCGCGGTCGTGGACCGGGCGGACGCCGACGGCGAGGACGCCTGACGTGCGCGTCGACGTCGTCTCGATCTTCCCCGGCTACCTGTCGGTGCTGGACCTGTCGCTGGTCGGCAAGGCACGGCAGCGCGGGCTGCTCGACCTGCGCGTGCACGACCTGCGCGACTGGACGGCCGACCGGCACCGCACCGTGGACGACACACCGTTCGGCGGGGGCGCGGGCATGGTCATGCGGCCCGACGTCTGGGGCCTGGCCATCGACGAGGTGCTGGAGCCGGGCGGGCAGCTCGTGGTGCCGACGCCGTCGGGCGAGGTGTTCACGCAGCGGCACGCCGAGGAGCTGGCGACCGCCGGGCAGCTCGTGTTCGCGTGCGGGCGGTACGAGGGCATCGACGCGCGCGTGGCCGAGCACTACCGGGCGGCCGGCGTCACCGTGCGCGAGCTGTCCATCGGGGACTACGTGCTCAACGGGGGAGAGGTGGCCTCGCTCGTCATGATCGAGGCCGTCGCGCGCCTCGTACCCGGCATGGTCGGCAACCCGGAGTCGCTCGTCGAGGAGTCGCACGGCGCGGCGGGTCTGCTGGAGTACCCCGTGTACACCAAGCCGCCGTCGTGGGCGGACCTGGACGTGCCCGACGTGCTGCTCTCCGGCCACCACGCGCGCATCGCGCGGTGGCGCAGGGACCGTGCGCTCGAGCGGACGGCGCGTCGTCGGCCGGACATGGTCGCGGCGCTCGACCCCGCGGAGCTCGACAGGCACGACCTCGCGCTGCTCGCCGAGCTGGGCTGGGTGCCCGGCGACGACGGCGGCCTCGTGCGGGCCTGACGTCACACCTGCTCGTGGTCGCGGGGGCGCACGGATGTGGCAGAATGGGTCGTCGGTGCGTCGCCGGTCAGGTCTCTGCCACAGGGGACGACCGGGGCGGGCAACCGCCCCTGACCGGGTCAAGCCGCACCACCATCCTCACCCTTCCGGGACCCTGACGGCCGTGCGGCCGGGGCAGGGCCCACGATTTCGCGCCTGACCTGTGGCAGGCCCGGAGAGAACGATGCAGAAGCTCGACATGATCGACGCCGCCTCGCTGCGGTCCGACATCCCGGAGTTCCGCGCCGGCGACACCGTCAAGGTCAACGTCAAGGTCGTCGAGGGCAACCGCTCTCGCGTCCAGGCGTTCCAGGGCGTTGTCATCTCCCGCCACGGCGGCGGGATCGGCGAGACGTTCGCTGTGCGCAAGGTCAGCTTCGGTGTGGGCGTGGAGCGCAAGTTCCCGCTGCACGCGCCGACCATCGAGTCGATCGAGGTCGTCACCCGCGGTGACGTGCGTCGGGCGAAGCTGTACTACCTGCGCGAGCTGCGCGGCAAGAAGGCGAAGATCCGCGAGAAGCGCGAGTCCTGACGCGTCCCCTGACGCGAAGCCGTCGGCCGCCCCCCTCACGACGAGGAGGGCGGCCGACGTCGCACCTGCCCCGGTCTGTGGGGATTCCAGCCAGGGACGGTGTGAACCCGCGGGGCGGTTCGCCGCCCGCACCGAGAGGTGACAGAGTTACCCCGTGACGAGTTACGACCGGGTGGCGCCGCCCACCCCCGCCGATGGGACGCCGTTGACCGCAGCAGATCCGTGGGACAGCAGCAGCGGCGGCACGCACCGTCGGGGAGCGGCGGCGCACGGTCGCGAGCCGCGCAGGGAGCAGTCCGGCTTCCTCGCGATGCTGCGCGAGGTCGGCATCATCGTGGTCAGCGCGTTGGTCCTGTCGTGGCTGATCAAGACGTTCCTCGTGCAGCCGTTCTACATCCCGAGCGCGTCCATGGAGGACACGCTGACCCAGGGCGACCGCGTCATGGCCTCGCGGCTGACGCCGGGCCCGTTCGACCTGCAGCGCGGGGACATCGTCGTCTTCGTGGACCCGGGCGACTGGCTGCCGCCGTACGTGCCGCCGGAGCGCGGCCCGGTCGGCGACGCGGCGGTGTCGTTCCTCACCACGGTGGGCCTGCTGCCCCAGGACACGGGCGACCACCTCATCAAGCGCCTCATCGGCCTGCCCGGCGACAACGTGGCGTGCTGCGACGCGGAGGGCCGGGTGTCGGTCAACGGCGCCCCGATCGACGAGACGTACATCAAGCCGGGGTCCATCCCCAGCGAGGACTCGTTCGACGTGACGGTGCCCGACGGGATGCTCTGGGTGATGGGCGACAACCGGCAGAACTCCCAGGACTCGCGCAAGAACACGAGCAAGCCCGGCGGCGGGTTCGTGCCCGTCGACAACGTGGTGGGCACGGCGTTCGCGACGGTGTGGCCGCTCGACCGCCTGCGGTGGCACGGCCACCCCTCCGAGGTGTTCGACGGCGTGCCCGACGCGCCGCCCGCGGGGTCCGGCCCCGAGTCGGACGTGGAGGAGGACGCAGGGCAGGACGCACGGCAGGACGCAGGGCCGGACGCTGGACCCGGCGCCGGGTCCGAGACGGCGCCGGCGGGGGAGTAGTCGTGCGCGCGGTGCCGACGCTGCGCCAGGAGCGGGCGCTCCTGTCCTCCGGGGCGCGGCTCGTGGCAGGGATGGACGAGGTGGGCCGCGGGGCCCTTGCGGGCCCGGTGAGCGTGGGCGTCGTGGTCGTCGACGCCGCGACGCGCACGGGGCCGAAGGGCGTCGCCGACTCGAAGCTGCTCACGCCCGCCGCGCGCGAGGCCATCGCGCCCGCCGTGCGCCGCTGGGCCGTGGCCTGGGGCGTCGGTCACGCCGGCCCGGCCGAGATCGACGAGGTGGGCATCATCGCGGCGCTCCGCCTGGCCGGGCGGCGCGCGCTGGCCCAGGTACGGCAGGTGTGCGGCGACGTCGACGTCGTCGTGCTGGACGGGAAGCACGACTGGCTGTCCAGGCCCGCGCTCGACCTGTTCGCCGCGGCGGACGCGCCCGAGGACGACGTGCCGGACCCTGCGGTGCGCACGCTCGTCAAGGCCGACATGTCGTGCACCTCCGTCGCCGCCGCGAGCGTGCTGGCCAAGGTGGAGCGGGACGCGATCCTCGTGGAGCTGGCGCAGCGCCACCCGGAGTACGCCTGGGACCAGAACAAGGGCTACAGCGCCAAGGCGCACCTCGACGCCCTCGCCCTGCACGGCCCGACGCCGCACCACCGCAGGTCGTGGAAGCTCCCTGGCACGGTACCCGAGGGTGCGCCGGACGACGTCACCACCGAGGTGACGCCCGACGGTGCGCCCGTCGCTCTCGTGGACGAGCTGCAGGGTGACCTGCCCGGGAACCTGCCCGGAACCACGGCGTCGGTGGGATGATGGCCTGGTGAGCGCCGAAGACCTCGAGAACTACGAGACCGAGATGGAGCTCGCGCTCTATCGCGAGTACCGCGACGTGGTGGGCCTGTTCTCCTACGTGGTGGAGACGGAACGCCGGTTCTACCTGGCCAACCAGGTGGACCT
>DATGOB010000015.1:0-36070 GCA_036010205.1 Promicromonospora sp.
GTCGACAGCGCCCTGCGAGGACTTCCCGGTCAGCGCCGGGCGGGAGGGGATCTCGAGCCGCCAGCCCTGGTCGTCCGTGAGGTGCAGGTGCAGCCGGTTCATCTTGTAGGAGCCCACGAGGTCGACCACCGCGCGCAGGTCGTCGGGCCCGAACCAGTGCCGCACCACGTCGAGCGACAGGCCGCGCCACGCGTAGCGCGGCTCGTCCCGCACGACGACGGCGCCCGCCTCGACCGCGCCGCCCGGCCGCCCGCGGCGCGCGTTGACGAGCTGGCGGAGGGTGCGCACACCGTGCAGCAGCCCGGCCCGTCCCGGCGCCGCGACCGTCACGCCGTCCGTCGTCACGGTGAGCGTGTAGCGCTCGGGGTTGTCCGACCCGGCGGGGCCGGCGGCGGGATCGGTCACGAGGGTGACGGTCGCCGGCGCGGTGCCGGCCGGGCCTCCGACCACCGCGCCCGCCTCGGCGAGCAGCTCGCCCGCGAGCCGGGCGGTGACCGCGTCGGGGGCGTGCAGGGTGACGGCGGCGAGGCCGAGCACCCCCTCGCCCGGTTCCAGGTCGACAGGTGCGGGGATGACGGCGTCGGCGGCCACGGCCGCACCGCTGCTCACGGTAGTCACGATTGTTAGGGCCCCTTCGCTCCGGTGGTGCCCGCAGTTTCGCAGGTTCAGCCTGCGGAGACCAGGCCGACGGGCGGATCCGCCGGGAGCAGGGCCGTCGCGTCGGCCGGCAGGTGGGACGGCGCCGACCAGCCCGGGTAGGTGTGCGCGGGCAGGTCGCCCGCGACGTCCGCCCAGACGCCGCCCGCCGTCGCCTGGCCCTCGCCCGGTCCCGCCGCGGTGAAGACGACCGCCACCTGCGGCGGCACGTCGAGCCGCGCGCGGTCCACCACGGACGCCGCCGTCGACTGGTGCACCTCGAGCATGATCTGGGGCAGGCCGTGCTCGGTGGCGAGGCGCGCGAGCCGGTCGACCACCTCCTGCAGCTCGGCCACGGGCACCGAGCCGGCCTCGGCCCCCGCACCCGCCAGGCGGAACTCCGGGTGCACCGACAGCCCGACGCCGGGCCGCGTCAGCAGCGGCTCGAGGTCGTCGAGCTGCGCGGCGAGCGGCTGGTTGCCCGGCGCGACGTCGAGCAGCGCGAGCTGCCCCGCCTCCCGGATCGCGTCGACGGCCGCCGTGACGTTCTCGAGCGGCTGCTCCGTGACGAAGTCGCCGTCCTCGCCCGCCGAGCCCGACCGCACGCTCGCCACGACCGTGACGACCGGCGTCGCGTCGAAGGCGGCGGCCGCCGCGGCGGCCTCGTCCACGGCACCGGCGGCGTGCGCCGCCCGGTCCCAGGACGACGCCGGGGTCACGTAGGTGGTGGACACGTACCGGCCGGGGAACAGCCGCAGCACACCGCCGGGCAGCGTCCGGCCGGACATCGCGACCTCGACCTGCCAGCCCAGGTCGTCCGCCGTCCCGAACCCGCTGCCGATGCCCACCACGCCGAGCGGCTTGAGCGTGCGCAGGGTCTCGACGGTCTCCGGGCTGGTGGCGAGCTCGCCGCCGGGCACCTCCACCGGCACGGCCCCCGCGGCGAGCGCCGTGCCGATCGCGGCCTCGTGGCCGGGCCGCGGGTCGACCGCCACGAGGACCTCCTGGAGCAGCTCCGGGTCCTGCGGCTCGGGGAGCCGGGCGCGCAGCTTGTCGACGTCGACCTCGTCGAGGCGGTCGGCGGTGGGCAGGGGGATCGTGTCGTCCTCGCGCTTCCCGTCGCCGTCCTTCCTGTCGCCGTCCTTCCCGTCGCCCCGCCCGCCGGCGGCCGCCTCGGCGGCGGCGCTCAGCGCGTCGGGGTCGAACCGCACGACCTCGCTCTGCCCCGCGGCCGGGCCGACCTCCGCGGCGACCTCCTCGTCCCCGACGGCGACGACGGTCTCGACACCGAGCCGCTCGAGCTCCGCGACGATGTTCGCGTCGGACACGCCGCCGTCGGTGAGCAGCACGGGGGCGGCCACGGCGGCCCCGGTCGCCGCTGCGGTGGCGCGGTCGTCGGCGTCGTCGGCCGGGGCCAGCACCGCGACGGGCGAGGCGTGGAAGAACGCCTGGCTCGCGGTGAGCGCGAGCTCGGCCGGGTCGGTCGAGTCGAGCACGAGTGCGGAGCCCGACGGCTCCTTGACCTGGAAGTTCTCTCCTGTGCTGCCGTCGGTGCCCTCGGCCGTCGGCACGGTGCAGCCCGCGAGGACGAGGGCGGATGCCACCGGGAGGGTCACGAGGAGGGTCGCAGCCGAGGCCGAGCGGTGGCGTGGGACGAATCGGGCGTTCCGGATGACCACGGGCTCCATTGTCCCCCACCGGACGCACGGGTGTGAACCCCGCCCCCGGTGGTGACGCAGTAGACGAACAAGTAACTCCACCGACCGGTATACTGAGGGGTCCACCAGTCGCACCCCACCCACCCAGGAGCCCGGGATGAGCACCAGCCCTCCCTCGACCCGCGACCGCATCCTCGACGCGGCCACCGACCTCTTCTACGCGCACGGCATCCGCGCCGTGAGCGCCGACAAGATCATCGAGCGTGCAGGCATCACGAAGGTCACCTTCTACCGCCACTTCCGTACCAAGGACGCGCTCGTCGTCGCCTACCTCGAGCGGCAGGCGGCCAGGGAGCGCGCCGCGCTCGACGAGCTGCGCGCCGGCGCGGACGGGCCGGCGCAGGCGTTCCACACGTTCGCGCACGTGATCGGCGCCGAGGCGTGCAAGCCCGGCTTCCGTGGCTGCTCGTTCATCAACGCGGCGGCCGAGTACGCCGAGCCGGCCAGCCCCGTGCGCGTCGTGGTCGCGGAGCACCGTGCCTGGTACCGCCGCACCTTCGCCGAGATGCTCACCGAGCTGGGTGTGCCCGAGGCGGAGCGGGCGGCCGAGGAGCTCATGATGCTGCGCGACGGCGCGATGCTCGCGGGCTACCTGGGCGACCCGTCGCAGGTCGCCGACTCCCTCGACCTGGCCATCTCCGCCGTGGTCGAGAGCCGCGGCACGCCCGCCCGGGCCTGACGCCCGCCACGCCCGGCGGCAGGCTCCGCCCGCGGCACGGCCGGGCAGGGAGGGGTCCCGAAAGACCCTGTTCCGGCGCCCCGACGTGCACTACCGTCGTTCCCGCACAACGCCGCCCACGCAGGCGCGGGGCGGCGTGTCATCCGAGGGGGAGGCGACAGGTGCGCGCGGGGCAGATCATCGGCGAGCGCTACCGGCTCGAGGAACGGCTGGGCGCGGGCGGTCACGGCGAGGTGTGGCGCGCCGCCGACCTCCGCCTCCACGAGCGGCCCGTCGCGCTCAAGCGCACCCGCCACGACGGCGACGAGGGCGGCGCCGAGCGGGTGCGCCGGGAGGCCCGCAGCCTGTCCCGCATCAGCCACCCGCACGTCGTCGCGGTGCACGACGTGGTCGACGACGCCGACGAGGTCTGGGTCGTCATGGAGCACGTCGCCGGGCGGACGCTCGCGGAGACCGGCCCCCTGTCTCCCGCCGCGGCCGCCCGCTACGGCGCGCAGCTCGCCGGCGGGCTGGCCGCCGCGCACGCCCACGGCATCCTGCACCGGGACGTGAAGCCCGCCAACGTGCTGGTCACCGACGACGGGTTCGCCAAGCTCGCGGACTTCGGCATCTCCCGCCCGCTGCACGACGAGGAGACGGTCACGGCGACCGGAGCCCTCACCGGCACGCCGGGCTACCTCGCGCCGGAGGTGGCCAAGGGCGGCCGGTTCACCGAGGCTGCCGACGTCTGGTCGCTGGGCGCGACGCTGTACCGCGCGGTCGAGGGCACGACGCCCTTCGGGGACGACAACGCCCACGCCCTGCTGTGGAAGACCGTCACGCAGGACGTGCGGCCACCCGAGCGGGCCGGCGAGCTCGAGCCGGTGCTGCTGCGGCTGCTCGCGCGCAGAGCCGGCGACCGCCCGCGGCTCGAGCGGGCGCGGCAGGAGCTGGCCACGCTGGCCGGCGAGCCGGCCGCCGGGGTCGGGCCGACGCCGCAGCGGCGCAGGTGGCACCTGCGCCGCGGCCTCGTCGCCGGGGTGGTCGCCGGTGCGCTCGTGCTCGCGGCCGGTGCCTGGTTCGCCCGTGACCGGGTCCTGGCCCAGGACGGGGCGTCCGGGACGCCGGACGCGGCGGGCCTCGCCGCACCGCGAGCGAGCGCCGCCATCGTCGGCGACCCGGTCACGGCCGACCCGTGCTCGCTCATCGACCTCGACGCGATGGGCGAGTTCGGGCTCACCCGGACGCGCACGGACAACGGAGAGCTCAACACGTGCGAGGTCGTCATCACGCGGGACGACGGCGCCATCGTCGCCGTCGGCGCGACGATGTGGCACAACAACGAGAAGCCGGGCGAGCCGAACCGGCGCTTCGGCCGCGTCGTGGTGGTCGACGACGAGTACGAGATGCCCGAGGAGTGCAGCCGCGAGCTGTTCCTGCCCGGCGGGGACTACAACATCTCCCTGGACGTGTGGCAGGAGACCTGGGACCAGACCTCCGAGAGCGCCGGCGACGTCGACAACCTCTGCGAGATCGCCGACGCCACCCTCAACCACGCCACGTCGCTGCTCAACGACGGCCTGATCCCGCGCCGCACCCGGCCGTTCGCCGAGGGCTCGCTCTACACGGTCGACGCGTGCGAGCTGCTGCGGGGAGAGCCGCTCTCCCGGCTGCCCGGCGTCGACGTCGCGCACCCGCTCGTCGGGTTCGCCGGCTGGGAGTGCCGGTGGGAGGTCGACGACGGCAAGGACCTGCGCGTCCTGTTCCAGTTCGACGACCCGCTCACGGAGGACGACGGCGACCGCTACGTGTTCGACGGGCACGAGGCGTTCGTCCGCGGCGACTGGTGGTCGGCCGACTCGTGCCTCGTCGACGTCGTCAACCGCGTCGCGGTCAGCGAGGACGGCGACGGCGCGGTCGTGGCCGAGCTCGTCCGCATCCAGCTCAGGGACGAGGCCGCGGAGCACCCCGACGTCGACGCGCTGTGCAGCACGGCCCTCGACGTCGCGGAGCCGGTGGCAGCCGCGCTGCCTGCCGTGGGCTGAGCCCGGGGAGGGGTCCCCGGGCGCGCGTGCGACGATCCGGCGAGGGATCCTGCCTGGAGCACCTGGAGGTCACATGACGGACATCCCCCTGCGGGAGGGCGCCGAACGGCTCTCCTCGCAGCACGCGAGTCTCGCGTTCGGCGTGCCGAGCTCCGACCCCGGCACCATCTACGCGCTGTCCGTGACGGGCGGCGTCCGGTTCACCGCGCGCGAGGAGCGCACCGTCGTCTTCGGCCGCAACCGCCCCGACGTGCACGTCTGCGTCGGTGAGGACGACCTGCGGATCAGCCGCAACCAGGGAACGGTGACGTACCGCTCCGGCCGCTGGTGGCTGGCCAACACGGGCCACCGCGCGCTGCAGCTCCCGCGCTCGATGACCCTCTTCCCCGAGGACGACCCGTACCCCGTCGAGCCCGGCTACACGCCCGTGTTCGTCAACGGGACGGCCCGCCGCAGGCACCTGCTCGAGCTCTACGTGGCGGACGACGACGGTCGCCTGCCCCGCCCTGCGCCGGAGGCCGAGACGCTGCGCGACAAGCCGTGGAAGCTGCGGGCCGACGAGCGGCTCGCCCTCGTCTCGCTGGCGCAGAAGTACCTGCTGCACGAGGCGTACCCGCAGCCGTGCACGTGGCAGCAGGTCGCCCAGGACCTCGCGGCGCTGCAGCCCGGCGAGCCGTGGACGGCCAAGCGCGTCGAGCATCTCGTCTCCGGTGTGCGCAAGCGACTCACCCGGGCCGGCGTGCCGGGGCTGACGCGCGAGGAGGTCGGCGAGCCGGTCGGCAACATGCTCAACCACAACCTCGTCACCGAGCTGCTGCACACCCGCACGCTCGTGCCACCGGACGTGCTCCTGCTCGAGGAGCTCTGACCTCGGCTACCAGTCGTGCACCGACCCGTCCTGGAGGCGGTTGACCGGCAGGTACCCCGGCGCGTACGGGTGCGCGGCCGCGAGCTCCTCGTCCAGTTCGACGCCGATGCCCGGCGCCTCGCCCGGGTGCAGGTAGCCGTCCTCGAACGTGTAGGCGTGGCGGAACACCTCGTTCGTGCGCGCGGTGTGCCCCGAGTACTCCTGGATGCCGAAGTTGTGGATCGCCAGGTCGAGGTGGATCGCCGCCGCCATGCCGACGGGCGAGATGTCCTCCGGGCCGTGGATCGCGCTGCGGATGCCCCGCTGGCCCGCGTAGTCGAACAGCTTCCGCAGCGGGCTGACGCCGCCGAAGTGCGTCACCGCCGAGCGCACGTAGTCGATGAGGCGCTCGTCGATCAGGGTCTGGTAGTCGAAGACCGTGTTGAACACCTCGCCGATCGCCAGCGGCGTCGTGGTGTGGTGCCGCACCAGGCGCAGCGCCGCCTGGTCCTCCGCCGGGGTGCAGTCCTCCAGCCAGAACAGGTCGTACGGCTCCAGGTCCTTGCCGAGCCGGGCGGCCTCGACCGGGGACAGCCGGTGGTGGGCGTCGTGCAGCAGCGGCAGCTCGGGGCCGAACTCGGCCCGCACCGCCTCGAACACGCGCGGGACGTGCCGCAGGTACGCGGCGGTGTCCCAGTCCTCGACGGCCGGCCGGGCGAGGACGTCGGGCGCCGACCCGTCCGGCGCCGCGCTCGCGTGCACGCCGTAGACCGCCCGCAGCCCCGGCACCCCGCTCTGGATGCGGATGCTGCGGTAACCGCGCTCCTGCAGCGCCCGCACCGAGTCGAACAGCTCCGGCAGGCTCGCGCCGTTGGCGTGGCCGTACGCCATGACCCGGTCCCTGCTGGCGCCGCCGAGGAGCTGGTACAGCGGCAGGCCGGCCACCTTGGCCTTGATGTCCCACAGCGCGACGTCGACGGCGGCGATCGCCGCCATGGTCACCGGACCGCGCCGCCAGTAGGCGCCCCGGTAGAGGTACTGCCAGGTGTCCTCGATGCGGTGCGGGTCGCGGCCGATCAGCAGCGGCACCACGTGGTCGCGCAGATAGGACACCACGGCGAGCTCACGGCCGTTGAGGGTCGCGTCGCCCAGGCCCGTGACGCCGTCGTCGGTGGTGACCTTCAGCGTGACGAAGTTGCGGCCGGGCGAGGTGACGACGACCTGCGCGTCGACGATCTTCATGCGGGGAACCTTCTGTCGGGGTGGGTGTGGTCGGTGGGCGGGTCAGCCCTTGGTCGCGCCGGCAGTGAGGCCTGCGACCAGGTAGCGCTGCCCCAGCACGGCGGCGAGCAGCACGGGAACGGTCATGAGGGTGGCCGCCGCCATGAGCCCGCCCCAGTCGGTGCTGGCGTAGGACATGAAGGTGAACAGGAGCACCGGCATGGTCATGGTGCGCTCGTCGGCCAGGATCAGCGCGAAGATGAAGTTGTTCCAGCTGAAGATGAACGCAAGCACCGCGGCCGACGCCGTACCCGGCGCCGCGAGCGGTAGCGCGATCCGGAGGAACGCCCCGAAGGCGGAGAGTCCGTCGGTACGCGCCGCGTCCTCCAGCTCGACCGGAAGCCCCTCGAAGAAGCCGATCATGATCCACAGGATCAGCGGTACCGAGACGAACATGTGGCTCAGCACCAGCACGAGGTGGCTGCCGACGAGGCCGAGCTGGGCGAACATGTAGTACCAGGGCACCAGCAGCGAGATGGCCGGCACGATGCGGGCGACGAGCACGAGCGACCCCGTGCGCCGCATCCGGAACCGGCCGACGGCCCAGGCGGCAGGCACCGCGATGACGACGCTCAGCACCGTGGAGACCACGCCGACGACGAGCGAGTTCACCAGGGAGCCGACGAGCGCGCCGTCGGCGAGGACGTTGCGGAAGTTGTCCAGGGTGGGGCCGAACACGAGACCCACCGAGGGATCTGTGACCTGCACGTTCGTCTTGAACGCCGCGGCGATCATCCACACGACGGGCAGCGCGATCACCGCGCACACGACCACGATCAGCGCGGCGCGCGCCACGCGGAAGGGGGTAGAGGCCCTCACGAGGCGCTCCTCTCGGTCCGGCGCCGCAGCACGACCACGACGGCGACGATGAACAGCGTGAACAGGACCAGCACGGCGGACGCGAGACCGTACTCGAGGTAGTCGAACGTGAGGCCGTACGCGTAGACGTTGAGCGTCTCGGCCTCGAAGTCCGAGCCGCCGCCGGGGCCCTTGGTCGCGTAGATGAGGTCGAACGTCTTCAGCGCGTCCACACCCCGCAGCACGAGAGCCGTGAGCACCGTGGTGCGAAGCATCGGCAGCACCACGTGCACGAACCGTTGCCACGCAGTCGCACCGTCCACCCGCGCGGCCTCCTCCGGCTCCTCCGGGAGCGTCGTGAGGCCCGCGAGCAGCAGCAGCGTCATCATCGGCGTCCACTGCCACACGTCGATGAGCATGAGCGTGGGCAGCGACTGCGACACCGAACCCAGGAACTCCTGCGGCGGCACGCCGACGAACCCCAGCAGGTGGTTGGCCACACCGTTGGTCGGGTCCAGGATCAGCATCCACAGGATGCCGATCGCGACCGGCGTCGCCAGCAGCGGCACCATGAGGATCGTCCGGACGACCTCCATGCCTCGGAACGGCTTGCGCAGCAGCATCGCCAGCGCGAGGCCCAGCACCGTCTCCAGCGCCACCGCGCCCACCGTGAACACCACCGTGCGCCCGACGGCGGGCCAGAACCTGCGGGTGTCCCCCAGCGCGTCGGCGAAGTTCTGCAGGCCGACGAGGCTCGTGCCCGCGTTCACCGCGCCGAACGCGTCGGTGAGACTCAAGTACACCGTGAAGACCAGCGGGAACGCGATCATCAGGCCGACGAAGGCCAGCGCCGGTGCCAGCAGCGCCCACTTCAGCCGACGGCTGGACTGCTCGAACGTCGTCGCCATCAGAACTCCTGCTGCCGGTTGTCACGGACGAGGAAGTCGTCGAGCTCGGCGCTCGCGTCGGCAGCAACGGCCGCGACGTCCTGCCCGACGATGCCCGCGACCAGCGGGCGGCCCACGATGTCGCGGGCGCGGCCGACCTGCATCACCTCGGGCCGATCGTGCCCGACGCCGTTCTCGGCGTTGACGCGCATCGCCTCGGCGAGGTCGGGCGGGAACACGGCAAGCGTCGCCGGGTCGTCCCAGACGGACTGCCGGGCGCCCGGGATGCCTTCGGCCTGCAGCCGCGCGACCATCTCCGGTCCCGACGCCCAGCGCAGGAACTCCCACGCGTCGTCCCGCAGCAGGGAGAACTCGTTGATCGCGAGGCTCCACGACGGGATGTTGTGCGGCACGGAACCGGCCTGACCTGCGGGGAAGGGTGCGAAACCGACCGTGTCGGTCACGCTGGAGATCGTCGGGTCGAGGAAGTTGCTGTAGATCGCGTCGGCGTCCACGTACATCGCGGCCTTGCCCTGCGCGAAGATCGGCATCGCCTGCTCGAGGCTCATGTTGGTCGCGCCAGGCGGGCCGGCGTCGCGCAGGAGGCGCCCGTAGAACTCGTAGGCGGCGATCGCCTCGGGCGTGCCGATGCCGGACCGGCCGTCGACGGTGAAGTCGCCGCCGAACGAGTAGAGGAAGCTCGACCACTGGCTCACGGCACCGTTGCGCTGGCCGCGCCCGACGAACCCGAAGAACCCCTCGTCACGCCGCTCCAGCTCGAGCGCGGCGTGCATCATGTCGTCCAGCGTCCGCGGCGCTCCGCCGACGTCCTCCAGCAGGTCCTTGCGGTAGTACAGCGCCGGACGCTCGGTGACCACCGGGACGCTGACCGTGGCGCCGCCGGCCGCCGACCGCTCCCGCGGTGCCTCCTGGACGTCGTCCCACCGGTAGCCGGCGTCGCCCTCGACCCGGTCCGTGAGGTCGGTGACCCAGCCGTTGCGCGCGAACATCATCTGGTCCTGCAGCGGGCGCACGGTCATGACGTCGATGTCGGTGGCCGACGCGTTGAGCTTGACGTTGAAGCTCGACGTCAGCTGGTCGGCCGTGAGCATGCGGACCGAGACCCTCCGGCCGATCCGCTCCTCGATCTCCGGCAGGTACCGGCTGATCGCCTGGGTCCAGACGTGATTGATCGCAAGCACGCGCAACGGCGCGTCCGGGCTCGCCGTCCTGGGTGCCCGCGTGCACGCCGCGAGCACGGACGCCGCCGCGAGCACGCCGAACGATCTCCGGCTCAGCGTGAGCGCCCGCCCTGTCTGCAGCTCCACGTCTCGCACACCTCCCTGTATGCCGTCCCGCTGGGGGGGAATCGTTGGTCCAACTGGTAGGACCAGTTGGACCGTAGCACGGCCTCGGAGGGGCGGTCCACGCCCGTTCAGCGGCCGAGCAGGGCCTCGATGTGCCGGGCCGCCATGAGGTCGAGACCCACGTCGAGGTCCGGCCCGTAGGTGCGCAGGCCCAGCGCGAGGTGCTCACGCATGCGCGTCCGCGCCAGCTCGACGTCACGCGCCCGGATCGCCTCGACGATCTCCGGGTGGTGCGGCACGCCCGGCTCTCCGATCCGCGGGTCGGAGTTGGAGCGCAGCATCATCTCGAACATCATGCCGCCGATCGACGACAGCATGGTGCGCAGCACGGGATTGCCGCACGCCGCCGCCACCGTGTCGTGGAACCGCAGGTCCTCGCGCGCCTTGTCGACGACGTCGCGCGCCGACTCCACGCGGTCGAGCGCGTGCACGATCTGCTCGATCTGCTCGTCCGTCGCCCGCTCGGCCGCGAGCCCCGCGATCTCCACCTCGAGCGGGATACGAGCCTCGATGAGCTGCCGCACGGTCGGGCGCTCGGTGCGGTACAGCGCGTCGTAGCCCCGCGCGTCGGCCCGCGACCGGTCGACGACGAACGACCCGCGGCCCGGTGCCACCTCGATGAGCCCCGTGGCCTCGAGCCGCCGCAGCACCTCGCGGATGACGTTCCGCGAGGCACCGAACTGCGCCGCCAGCTCGCGCTCCGAGGGCAGCTTGCTCCCGACCGCGTGCTCGCCGGCGCGGATCCGCTGCTCGAGCTGCCGCGCGATGTGCTCGGTGAGCAGGCCCCCGCGTCCGGACGCGTCACGGGGGTCGGGCGGCGCGAGGGGGGACGTCATGCGACGAGCATAAGCACCGGCGCCACCGTCCCTGCCCCGCTCAGCGGCGCGTCAGCACTGCTCGTACGCGTAGGCCGGGTCGTCGGGGCCCACCAGGTCCCGGTCGCGCAGGATCGTCAGGGGCGCGCGGTCGGGGTCGGCGCAGACGGTGCCGAAGTCCTGCGGCAGGTTGTCCGTGTACTCGATCTGCAGCACGTGCTGCCCGTACACGCCGGTGTAGGCGCCGCACTCGTCGTAGGCAGCGCACTCCTCCGTGACGGCGAAGTCGAACCCGAGGCCCTGGCCCTGCGTCGTGGCCTCCGCCGCGTTCTTCTGGCCGATGGCGATCCCCGCACGGTGGGCGACGTCGATGTACGCGGCGGCGAGCGCCAGCGCGTCCTCCTCCTCGATCAGACCCGTCCGCGGGTCGTCGAAGCGGGTCCAGGTGTCGAGGTTGTCGATCTCGACGGCGTCGAACCCGTCCGCGGCGCAGGCCGTGATCACCGGACCGAGGACGCCGAGGATGCGGTCGCGCTGCTCGGGCGTGCCCGGATCGAGCACGTACTCGTCGGGCCAGTCGGGGTCGACGACGAGGTCGCCCGCGGCGTCGTGCAGCAGGAGGTCCTCGTTGCCGTCGAGCCAGAGGTCGGCCTCGCCGGGCTGGGTCTGGAAGCCGTTGACGTAGCAGACGCTGTACGCGCCGGCGGCGGGCTCGGCCGTGGCGTCACGCACCACGACGTCGAGCCCGCCCGGCAGGTCGTAGGCGGCGCCGAGCTGGTAGTCGAACACGCCGCTGGTGGGCGGCAGGGCGACGTCGGCGACGGAGGCCTTGGCGGGCGCGGGGCTCGGTGCGGCGGTCTCCCCCGCACCGGACGGGCCTGTCTGACAGGCCGTGAGCACGACGGCGGCGAGCGCGGCGAGGATCAGCTGAGGCATGCCCCGAGGGTAGGGGCGGCCCGCCGCCGTCGGCCCGGGTTCGCTCACAAGTGCTCAGTCCGACTGAGCGAGGGCCTCGGCGATGGGCGTCGAGCCGTTGCCGAAGGCGATCGTCCGGCCGATCGTGCCGTCGTCGGCGAGCACGGCGGCCGCGACGGCGGCGACGTCGGCACGGGTCACACGACCCTCGCCGGGGTCCGCGACCTCGATGAGGCCGGTCGGCTCGTCGAGCGTGAGCGGCCCGGGGGCGAGGATCGTCCAGTCGAGCCCCGAGGCGCGCAGGTGCTCGTCGGCCGCGGCCTTGGCCTCGGCGTACGCGAAGAACGAGCTGTCCTCCGGCACGCCGTGGTCGGTGCGCGCGCCCAGGTAGGACACCATGACGTAGCGGGCGACGCCCTCGGCGCGCGCGGCGTCCATGGAACGGGTCGCCGCGTCCCGGTCGACCGCGTAGGTGCGCGCCGGGTTGCCGCCGCCCGCGCCCGCCGACCAGACGACCGCGTCGTGCCCGCGCACGAGCTTGCGGATCCCGTCGGTGTCGAGCTGCTCGACGTCGGCCACGCGCGGCGTCGCGCCCGTCGCGGCGACCTCCGCCTCGTGGTCGGGGTTGCGGAACACGCTGGTGACGTCGTCACCGCGGGCCACGAGGAGAGGGGCGAGGCGGAGCGCGATCTTGCCGTGGCCGCCGATGACGAGGACGCGGGACATGGGGCTTCCTTCCGTGAGCAGGACTCCAGGCTATGCCGCACCCCGGCGACGTCGCAGGTCGCCGCATATCCGCGCGCGTGGGGGCGGTGACGCGCCACCGGGGCTAGCGTGTCCCCACCCCGCCCCGCTGTCGTCGTGAGGAGACCCCCGCATGACCGGTCCAGCCCGCACCCTGCCCGACGCCGACACCGTCCAGGCCGCGCTCGCCTCCCGCGCCGGCCCGTGGGGCGACGACGCACGGGTGCTCTCGGTGCGCGACCTCTCGTCGGGGCTGGGGCAGGCGGCGGTGCTGCGGGTGAGCCTGTCGACGCCGTCGGCAGGTCCGACGTCGTGGATCGTCAAGATCCCGGGGTGGGGGCCACAGACCCTGCTCGACTCGCGCGACGACGGGCTGGCCGAGCGCGAGGCCTGCTTCTTCGCCGGCACCCTGCCCGCGCTCCTCCCCCGCGGCCTGACGACGCCGCCCGACGCCACGGTGCTGCGCCACCACGGCAGGCTCTGGATCGTGATGCGCGACGTCGGCGCCGTGCTGCAGCAGGCGTGGACGCCGCAGGGTGCGCTCACCGCCGCCCGCCGCACCGCCCTGCTGTGGGTGCCCGGCGCGTCCCGGCCCGACCTGCTCGACGCGCCCTGGCTCGAGCACGAGGGCTACGCGGCGTACGCCCACCACGCCGACGCGGGGCACGAGAACCTCGAGGCCCTGGGCCGCGACCCGCTGCTGCGCACGCTGTTCACGCCCGACCAGGTCAGGGCCCTGCACGCCTGCCTCGACGCGGCCGAGTCGCTCGCGGCGCGCGCGAAGGGCCTGCCCGCCACGCTCGTGCACGGCGACCTGACGCCGCGCAACACCGGCCTCGACCCGGCGGCCGACCTCGCGCTCATCGACTGGGAGCACGTGGGGGTCGGCCCGGTGGGCTTCGACCTGGGGACGTTCGTCTCGGTCTACCGGGCGTTCGGCGGGCAGGGCGAGCTCGACGAGCCGGCGCTGCTCGACGCGTACGGGCGCGCGCTGAGCGATCTCGCGGGGACCGACCTGCGCGCCGACGCGGCCCTCGGGTTCGCGACCGCCCACCTCACCTGGGGGCTGCACCTGCGGCTCGGACCGGGGCTCGCGGTCATGCGGCGCGACGAGTACCGCGCTGCGCCCCCGGCGTACCGGGCCGCACACCTCGACGACATCCGCTCGGGATGCCTGCGGGCGCTGTCGTGGGCGGCGGCGGCCTGAGGGCGGGTCACCCGTCCGCGTCGAAGCGGGCGCGCGCCTCCTCGACCCGGGGCATGTTGTCGGCGCTCCAGACGTAGAGCGCGTCGATGAGGTCCTGGATGGTCCGCCCGAGCCGCGAGATGCGGTACTCCACGGCGACCGGCCGTGAGCTGACGACCACGCGGTCCACCATCCCGTTGCGCTCGAGGCGGCGCAGCGTCGTCGTCAGCGACTTCTGCGTCACCACCGGGATGGCCCGGCGCAGCTCGTTGAAGCGCAGCGGGCGCTCGCAGAGCTCGTCGAGCACGTGGAGCGACCACTTGTCGAGCACCTGGTCGAGCAGCTCGCGGTGCTCCGGGGCGATGCGGAGCCGGTCGTCCGCCGGAGCGGTCGCGGGGGTGGTATCCGTCATGCCACCTAGTCTCGTTGAAGTGCCCTTCGGATACCAGGTACACAGGGGATACCAGCCAACGAAGGGAACCCCATGTCGGTCCAGCTCCTCACCCCGGAGGGCATGTTCCAGCCCGTCCCCTACCACCACGTCTCCGTGGCGACGGGCAGCCGCCACGTCCACGTCGCGGGCCAGATCAACCGCGACGACCAGGCGAACCGCCTCGCCCCCGACGACCTCGCGGGCCAGGTGGCCGTCGCCCTGCGCAACACAGCACGCGGGCTCGCCGGCGCCGGGGCGACGTTCTCCGACGTCGTCCGCCTGCGATTCTTCGTCACCCGCTGGGACCCGGCGAAGATGGCCGACTTCCTCGCCGGCATCGAGAGCGTCCGCGAGGAGCTCGGCCTGCCGGACCCGCTCCCGCCACTGTCGGCCATCGGCGTCGACCACCTCTTCGAGCCCGACGTCCTCGTCGAGGTCGAGGCGTACGCGATCCTCGACTGAGCGACCCGGGCCGGTCGGGTGCGGCCGGTCAGACAGCGGCGCGCAGACCGCGCAGCGTGTACTCCAGCCGCCTGCGGTAGCCCTCGCGGGGCTGCTGGTCGCACGCGCGGGCGATGATCCCGCGCTCCCAGATCAGCAGGTCCACGTCCTCGGGCGTCACGTCCGCGCGGACCACGCCCGTCGCCTGGGCCTCGGCGAGGAACCGGGCGGCGGTCTCGCGTGCGTGCTCGCACAGCACCGCCACCGGCTCCGAGCCGGGCAGGCTGCGCAGCAGCACGTCGTTGACCGCCGGCTCGTCGTACTGGAGCAGCCAGATCTCCCGGAGATAGTGCTCGAAGCGCTCGACGGGGTCGGCGATCTCGCCAGCCGCCGTGCCGATGCCGCGGATCCGCTCCGCCACCAGCTCCTCGACGACCGCCTCGATGAGGCCCTTCCTGCCACCGAACCGGTGGTAGATCGTCCCCTTGCTCACACCGGCGACGCGCGCCACCTCCTCGAGCGGGCTGTTCAGGCCGCGCTCGCGGAAGACGTCGAGGGCGGCCGTGCGGATGCCCTCGACGTTGCGCCGCGCGTCGGCGCGCAGCCGCGTCGCCGGTGTGCTCACCGGCCCGCCCCTGCCTGCGCCCCTGCGGCGACGGTCTCGTCCCAGCTCGTGGTGAGGGCCTGGAGGAACGCCTCGACGGGCTGCGCGCCGGAGACGGCGTAGCGACCCCCGAACACGAAGAAGGGCACGCCGTTGATGCCGTACTGCCGCGCCTGCTCGAGGTCCGCCTCGACCGCCGCCACGTACTCCTTGCTCGCGAGCGCCGCCAGGGCCGCGTCGCGGTCCAGGCCGACCTCGGCGGCGAGATCGCCGAGCACCGCGTGGTCGGAGAGGTCGAGCCCCTCGGTGAAGTACGCGCGGAACAGCCGCAGGATCATCTCGCGCTGGGCGCCGTGGGCCGCGGCGAAGTGGCTGAGCTGGTGCGCGGTGCGGGTGCTCACGGACTGCGCACGGTCGAGGTGGTACTCCAGCCCCACCTGCCGGGCACGCTCGGTCACCTGGTCGTTCATCGCGACCGCCTGCTCCCGCGGGATGCGGTACCGGGCGGCCAGGTAGTCGGCCGGGTCGACCGGCGGCGCACCCTCTGCGACGTCGGGCATGAGGAGGAAGCTGTGGTACCGCACGTCGACGTCCGCGGCGTGCGGGAACTGCTCCAGCGCCTGGTCGAGCAGCGTGTCGCCCATGTAGCAGAACGGGCACACGACGTCGCTCCACACGTCCACGACGAGCCGGCCCGACGGCGCGCCGAACGCTTCGCCGGCCATCAGGAGCACGTCCCGTCGACGGCGCAGACCCCTGACGCGTCGTCCGAGCCCAGGAGCTGGAACGGCGCCGGCGCGGCGAGCGCGGCACGGCCGGCTGCCTGCTGCTCGGCAGCGCTCTCCGCCGCGTGCCGCTGCGGCGCGGGGGCGAGCGCAGGACCGCGGGCGGCCGTGCCGGTCACTTTACTTGACGTCATGGTCAAGAACCGTACGATAACTTGAACAGGGCGTCAACTTGGCGCCGACGTCGGCCTCCCGGGACGGTCCACCCCATGTCTTCCGTGCAGTTCGAGCTGTTCACCTCCGCCTTCTGCGGCCCGTGCCACCAGGCGCGCGCGGCGGTCACCGAGGCCGTGCGGCTCATCCCTGACGCCTCGCTGGTCGAGCACGACGTGGTGCACGAGGCCGGACTCGCCGAGCAGCTCGACATCCGCACCACCCCGACGGTGCTCGTGCGCACCGGCTCCGGCGCGGAGGTGTTCCGCGCGGCCGGTGCCCCCACGGTCCCCCAGGCCCTCGCGGCCGCGGCCCGGGCCCTCGAGGCCTGAAGCCCTCGCCGAGATCGGCAGTCGCACCGTCGGCCGGCACACGGAGGTGCCGACCGGCGGCGAACGGACCGACGTCACGTCAGACCGCCGCCCGCGCATCCTCCCGACCCTGGAACGCGACGCGGTACGCCCGCGGCGTCACACCGGTCGCCCGGCGGAACAGCGCCCGGAACGTGCTCGGGCTCGGGAACCCGACCTGCCGGGCGATGCGCTCGACGCCGTAGTCGGTCGTCTCCAGCAGCTCCTGCGCGTGCCGGATGCGCACGCCGGCGATCCACTGCATGGGGCTCTGCCCCGTCTCCTCGTGGAACCGCCGGTTGAGCGTCCGCACGCTCGTCCGGGCGACGGCGGCGACGTCGGCGAGCGCCAGGTCCGCGTGGGCGTTCTCCTCGATCCAGCCGAGCACGGGCTCGAGCGTGGCGGTGCGGAACGTCGGCGGGTTGCGCAGGATGAACTGGGCCTGCCCGCCGTCGCGGTGCAACGGCGTGACCGACAGCCGCGCCGTGTCGGCCGCGACGGCGACGCCGTGGTCCCGCCGGACGAGGTGCAGGCAGAGGTCGAGGCCCGCTGCCGCGCCCGCCGAGGTGAGCACCTGCCCGTTGTCGACGTAGAGCGACTCCGCGTCGACGTCCACGGCCGGGAACTGCTCGGCCAGCGCGCCGGCGGCGAGCCAGTGCGTCGTCGCGCGCAGGCCGTCGAGCAGGCCGGCCTGCGCGAGCGTGAAGGCGCCGACGCAGATCGACGCGACCCGGGTGCCCTCGGCCGCCGCCTGCCGGAGCGCGGCGAGCGCAGCCTCGGGCGCCCGCTCCTCGGGCCGGTTCCGCCCGGGGACGACGACGGTGTCAGCGCGCGCCAGGCCCTCGAGCCCGACGTCGGTGCCGATCCGCAGAGGCCCGGCGTCGACCACGGGCGCCGTGCCGCACACCACGACCCGGTAGGCGGGGCGGCCGTCGGGCAGCCGCGCACGGCCGAACACCTCGACCGGGGTGGCCAGATCGAACACGATCGTGTCGGGCAGGGCGAGGACGGCGACGGTGTGCACGGGCCCACGGTAACCGGCGCCGGGGCGATCAGGGGGCCTGGCCAGATCTCGTCGGTTCGTGGCAGCAGGGCCACTGGCCCCGCTCTCCCGCGTCGCCGAGCCTGAGGGCGGGCGCGGCACCCCGCGCCCTCGTCCCGCACCACAAGGAGCACTCCCATGCCTGCCTCGACACCCGTCCCGGCCCAGGTCGTCCTGTTCGACGGCTTCGACCCCCTCGACGTCGTCGGGATCTACGAGGTCCTGCACGCAGGCACCCTGGTCGGCGGGCCGGTCGTGCCCGAGCTCGTGTCCGGCGAGGGCCCGCGGACCGTCGTCTCCGGCACCCCCGGCATCACGCTGGAGGCCGGGGCAGCGCTCGACCCCGACCTGCCCGGCTACGTCGTCGTGCCGGGCGCCGTCGGGCCGGTCGAGAGCGCCGAGGGCGACGCCGACACCATCCCCGTGCTGCTGGCGCGGTTCGCGCAGTCGGCAGCGATGCCGCTCGTGCGGCGCGCGCTCGACAACCCGGGCGTCACCGTCGCCACCCTGTGCGGCGGCTCGGTCGCCCTGGCGCTGGCCGGGCTGCTCGAGGGCCGTACGGCCGTGACCAACGCGATGGGCACCGACCTGCTCGAGGCCACCGGCGTGCGCGTCGCCGACGCCCGCGTGGTCGACGACGGCGACCTGCTCTCCGCCGGCGGCGTCACCTCGGGCCTCGACCTGGGGATCTACGTGCTCGAGCGCGAGGCGGGCCCCCGGGTCGCCCGGTCCGTCGAGTCGATCTTCGAGTTCGAGCGCCGCGGCACCGTCTGGGCCGACCGCGGCGTCGAGCCCCGCCCGCTGTGACCGCACCCGCGAGAGGACACCGGACCATGCCCGACCACCTGCACCTGCCCGACCACCAGCCCGACCACCCGGGCGGGACCGCCGTCGCCGGTACCTGGGACGTGCGCATCACGACGCCGGTCGGCACCGTCGAGGCCCGCTACACCTTCGCCGAGCGCGACGGCGTGCTGACCGGCACCGCCGAGAGCCAGGGCGACGCCGGCGCACTGGAGCGGCTCACCGCGGTGCCTGCCGACGACGGCGTCCGCGTCACCTGGGCGCAGCGCGTCACCCGCCCGCTGCGGCTGGACCTGACGTTCGACGTGGTGGTCGCGGGCGACACCCTCACCGGCCGGTCGCGGGCCGGGCGGCTCCCCGCGAGCACGGTCACGGGCACGCGGCGCCCGGCAGAGGGCTCCCCTCAGACACCCAGGTAGCGCAGCACCGCCAGCACCCTGCGATGGTCGGCGGCGTCGTGCGGGAGGTCCAGCTTCTGGAAGATCGCGGCGATGTTCTTCTCCACGGTCTTCGGGGACAGGTACAGCTCCTGCGCGATGCCGCCGTTCGACCGCCCCTGCGCCATGAGCGCGAGCACCTCCCGCTCGCGCTCCGTCAGCGGCACCGACGCGTCCCGCACGTCGGCGGCACCCATGAGCTGGGAGACCACCTCGGGGTCCAGCACGGTCTCGCCGCGGGCGACGCGCGCGACGGCGTCGGTGAAGTCGCCGACGTCGACCACGCGGTCCTTGAGCAGGTAGCCGACGCCGCGCGCGTCACCGGCCAGGAGCACGTTCACGTACCGCGTCTCGACGTACTGCGAGAACAGCAGCACCGGCAGCCCGGGGAACCGCTCGCGCAGCGCGACGACGGAGCGCAGCCCCTCGTCGGTGAACGTCGGCGGCATGCGGATGTCGGCGACCACGACGTCGGGCAGGACGGCTGCGGCGCCCACCTCGCGCTCCAGGCTCTCGCCGTCGCCGACCGCGGTCACCTCGTGCCCGCGCCGCCCGAGCAGCGAGACGAGACCGTCGCGCAGGATCACCGAGTCCTCCGCGAGCACCACCCGCAGCGCGCCGCGCTGTGCTGGTCCCTTACCTGCTGGCTCGTCACCAGCTGGTCCGTTACCTGCTGGTTCGTTCTGTGCCGGTCCTGTCGTCACGTCCACCCCCGGCGCACCATCCTCCCTCACGGCCGGCCGCCCCGGTCCACGGGCGCGCCGTCCCGCCGCGTCGTCCGCGGCGCCCGCGTCGCCGGGAGCGTCAGCGTCACCTCCGTCGGCCCGCCGACAGGGCTGACCAGCTCGAAGCTGCCGTCCACCGACCGCACGCGCTCGGTGAGCCCGGCGAGCCCCGAGTGCAGCCCGGAGCCGTCCGGCGGCACCACGGCGGCCCCGCCCCTGCCGTCGTCGCGCACGTGGATCCGGAGCATGGAGGTGCCCTGCGCGGCGAGCCGCACGTCGACACGCGTGGCGTGCGCGTGCTTGGCGGCGTTCGTGACCAGCTCGGCGATCGAGAAGTAGACGATCGACTCGATCGCGGGCGCGAGCCGCCCCGGCGCCTCGACCTGCGGGTCGACGGCGACCCCGACCGGCAGCGGGGCACGCGCCGCGAGGGTCTCGAGGGCGACCGCCAGGCCGCTGTCCAGTGCGGGCGGGTGGATGCCGCGCGCCAGCTCGCGCAGCTCGGCCAGAGCGTCCTTGGTCGAGGCGTGCGCGACCTCCAGGAGCTCCGCGAGCTCCTCGGTCTGCCCCGCGACGAGCTGCTCGCGCGCCTCCCCGAGCTGCATGCCGACGGCGACGAGCCGCGCCTGCGTGCCGTCGTGCAGGTCGCGCTCGATGCGGCGCAGGCGGGCGTCGGCGTCGTCCACCGCGCCGGCCCGTGAGCCCTCGAGCTCGGCGATGCGCAGGCTCGCCGCCGTCGGGCCGAGCAGGACCGCGGTGAGCAGGCCGAACAGGGCCCCGAACGCGTGCACGACCCACGGCCAGGCGAGCACCGCCAGCAGGCCGCCCACCGCGACCGTCGCCAGGCCGGGCGCGGTGTGCCACGCGGCGTCCATCGCGAGGTCGGTCGGCAGCGACCGGTACCAGGCCCAGTACGTCAGCGCGCCCACCCCGAGGAGCAGGAACGCCGTGCTCGTCACCACCGCGACGATCGCGGCGGGCACCGAGACGACCATGAACAGCAGCGCGCGCCAGCCCGCCGTGTCCCCGAGCAGCGCGCCGAGCCGCGGCCAGAAGCCCGTCCGCACCGGGCGGTCCGGCGGCGCGGGGACCTCCCGGCGCAGCAGGCCGGTGGCCAGCGCACGGTAGGCGGAACCCCACCCGCGCCCACCGACCACGAGCGCACCGGGCACGAACAGCCCGGCGACGGTGACCGCGGTCACCGGGGTCAGGACCACGGTGACCAGCACGTACGCGAGGGCGACGGGCGCGAGCAGGAGCACGAGCCACAGGTAGGACCAGGAACGCCAGGCGGACGCCGCGAGCGGCTCCGAAAGGATCCGCCGGACCGCCGCCGGCCGGTCGTGCGTCATGGGGGACATGCTGCCAGCCTGGCCCGGGCCGTGCGGCCCGGACCAGGGTGCGGACCCGGCGTCACGGTAGGGCTGTCCCCCGGGGGACGGTCCGCGCGACCGCGCGGCGCACCAGCGGCTCGGGCGGCAGCGTCAGCGCCGTGTGGGCGGGGCGCCCCTCCCGGGGTGCGGACCCGTTCCGCGGTGCCGGCCCGGCCAGGCCGCGCAACCGCGCGTTGCGGCGTTCCAGGTCCTCCGCCGTGACGGGGAACAGCGCCGTGTCGCCCCGGCCCACCTGGGCCTGGTTGAGCTCGACGAACCCCCGCGTGTCCCGCTCGTACGCCGCGAACGCCGCCGTGTGGTCCGGCTGCGTGGCCAGCGACCGGGCCAGCATGTACGCCCCCACCAGCGCGAGGCTCGTGCCCTGCCCCGTGAGGAACGACGGCGCGTGCGCCGCGTCGCCCGTCAGCACCACGCGGCCGCTCGACCAGCGCGGCATGCGGACCTGGCTGACCGTGTCGAAGAACAGGTCGTCCGACTCCCGCGCCGCCGCGACCATGCCGGGCACGCGCCACCCGTCGCCCGCGAAGCGGTCGGCGAGCAGGGCGTGCTGCGCCGCGGGGTCACGCAGCAGGGCGAGCGGCGGCTCCGGCACGGCCACGTTGAGGAAGGCGTGCAGGGGCTCGTCGGCCCGCGTCGCGTAGAGGGCCGCGGCACGACCCGGCGCGTTCCACATGACCACCTCGCGCGACAGGCCCTCCGTGTTGGGAACGGTGAAGATGCCGAAGCAGTACCCGAGGTACCGGTGGAACTGCTCCTCGGGTCCGAACGTCAGCGCGCGGGTGTGCGAGTGCAGGCCGTCCGCCCCCACGACGACGTCGAACGTGCGCCGCCCGCCGCCGCGGAACGTGACGTCCACGCCGTGCTCGTGCTCGGCGAGGGTGTCGATCGAGTCCGCGAAGAGCAGCTCGACGTCGTCCCGCACCGTGTCGTGGAGCGCCTCGGTCAGCCGCCCGCGGGCCACCTCGACGTCGCGCCCCTCGACGCCGCCCGCCACCGCCTGCGGGTGCACGACGGCGACCTCGGCGCCGTCGCCCTCGAGGAAGGTCATGCGCCGGGACGCGATGTCCGCCTCCCGCAGCCGCGGCAGGATGCCGGTGCGCCGCGCGACCTCCGCCGCGGTGCCGCGCACGTCGATGGGGTACCCGCCGCTGCGGGGTGCCCGGGCCCGCTCCACCACGGTCACGGCGAACCCGTACCGGTGCAGCCAGTGGGCCACGGTGAGTCCGGCGACGCTCGCGCCGGAGACCAGGACGGTGCCGCGCGCCGCGCTCATCGGGCGCCTCCCCGCGTGGTGGCGAGCTCGGGGGTCGCCGTGACGACGCCGCCGTCGTCCTGCCGGTGGCGCAGCAGCGTGACCGCGAGGACGAGCGCCGCCGCGAAGGCCAGCGAGGCGATCGCGGTGTAGCCGTCCACGCCGGCGGCCGAGCGCACGGTCTCGCCGTCGACCACCACGGAGGTCGTGGTGAGCACCGCGGCGCCGACGAAGTCGAACACGACGGCGCCGACCGAGACCATGAGCATGACGAGGCTGGACACGATGCCCTGCTTGTTCGCCGGGGCGAGGCTGCCCGCCATGTTGAAGCCGGACGTGCCGAGCGCGCCCACGGTCACGCCGAGCAGGAACGCGAAGCAGAACGCGGCCACGAACACGGAGGTGCCGACGAACATGCCGACCGTCGCGAGCGTGCCGAGCAGCACCGCGCCGACGAGGGTGCGCGCGGGCCCGACCCGGGCCGCGAGCCAGCCCGCCAGCGGCCCGCCGAGCATGACGCCGAAGCCGGGCGCCGCGAGCAGCAGCGCGACCGAACCCTGGTCGGCCAGGCCGTAGCCGAGCCCCTGGGCGCCCGAGACGTCGCCGACGAGCGGCACGAGCTGCAGCATGCTCTGGTACGAGCCGGCGCCCAGGAAGACGACGAGCAGCGTGAGCACGAGCGGCCTGCTCAGCGCCCCGAGGTCGACGAGCGGCTCGGGCGTACGCCGCGTGTGCCGCAGCCAGCGGACGAGACCCGCGACGCCGGCGACGGCGAGCAGCAGCGGCACCGGGCCGAACCAGCCGAGCTCGGCACCGAGGCTGATGTAGCCGAGCACGCCGACCAGGCCGGCACCGAGCAGCAGGGCGCCCCGGACGTCCAGCCGGCCCGGCGTGACGACGCCGGACTCAGGTACGGCGCGGTGCACGCAGAACGCCATGGCCGCCGCGACGACGGAGGAGACGAGGAACAGCACCTGGAAGCCGAACGCGGTGGCGAGGTGCTCGACGAGGAACCGGGACAGGATGTTCAGGAAGGCCGACCCGGTGGTCACGATCCCGACGACGACCATGGCCAGCCGCGGCGCCGCGACGCCGCGCACGATCGCGACCGAGAGGAACACCGCGGCGAGCGACGCGCCCTGCAGCATGCGCCCCGGCACGAAGAGCCAGAGGCTCGGCGCCACGGCGCACAGCACGGCGCCGACGCCGCTGAGCAGCAACGTCGCCACGAGCACTCGGCGGCTGCCCCAGATGTCGGCGCTGCGGCCGAGCAGCGGCGCCCAGAGGACGCCCGCGAGGGTCGCGGTGGCGTTCAACCAGGCCGCCTGGTCGGTGTCGAAGTGCTCGAGCATCTCGGGCAGGACGACCAGGGGTGCGGTGATGGCCGAGTCGACCACGAAGTTCACGAGGGCCAGGACGGCGACGAGGCCGACGAGGCGCGGGTTCCACCGGGTGTGGACAGGGGCTCCGGGCGCCGGTGGTGCGCCACGGTCCCGCCTGTTGACGTGCGTGTGTGTCGTCATACCGCCAGACTTCCGCGCGGCGCACGCCCCCGGCAGCGTGCCCGCCCCCGCCCCCGGTAGGGAATCCCCTCCCCTCCCCCGCCGAGGTAGTCACTTGGCGAGGTAGTCACTTGGCGAGGTAGTCACTTGGCGAGGTAGTCGTCTGGCGAGGTAGTCAGGACTACTTCGCCACGTGACTACCTCGCCACCTGACTACCTCGCCAGGTGACTACCTCGGCACAGCGGGGGTCGGGTGGCGGCGGACGGCGGTCACCAACGTCGCGCCCAGCACGACGGCGGCGGCCGCCGCCGCGGCCCACGCCGCCGGTGCGGACTCGAGCTCACCGCTCGACCGGCCCACGGCGATCCACGTCAGCCCCCACGCGATGGCCGCACCCACGGCGAACCGCCCACCACCGCGGACGGCGAGCGCCACGCCGAGCCCCGCGACGACCACGAGCACGGCGACGGCCCAGCCGTCGGGCCCGAGACCGGCGCCGCCGAACCCCGAGGCGGCCAGCGCAGCGGCGATGTTGGCGACCGTGGCGACGCACACCCAGCCGAGGTAGATGCCGAGCGTGCCGTCCACCAGCACGCGGTCGAGCAGCCCGTCGGCGCGGGTGCGCGTGAGGATCACGAAGATGCGCGCGAGGAGCACGAGCAGCGCCGCGATGACGAGCACGCTCCCCCACAGCAGGCCCGCCTGCACGACGAGGATCCACGCGGCGTTGAGCAGCATGCTCCCGGCGACGGGCAGGCGCAGCTGGCGCTGGCGCTCCTGCGCGACCGGGAACCACTGCAGCACGGTGTACCCGGCGAGCCCTGCGTACACGACGCTCCACACCAAGAACGCGCCCGACGCCGGCGCCACCGGCGTCGCCGCTGCGTCCAGCGCGCCGCCCGCGGCGTCGGCGATCGGCGTCCCGCCGAACAGGCCCACGCCGATCATCGACCCGACCAGGCACACCAGGTAGCTCAGGGTGACGGCGACCTGCCGGCCTCTGTCCGCGGACCTCTCCTGTGTCATGGGCGCTCCTCCTCGTCGTGCCGGCCGGCCTGGGAGGCCACCCGCGGGAATTATGCCTAGCCTATCTAGTAATCTGCCGGACTTCCTGATCTACCGAGGGTGGGTGGCCAGCATGACCCAGGTCCTGGTGACCGGCGCGACGGGCTACATCGGCGGACGGCTGGTGCCCGAGCTGCTGGACGCGGGGTACGACGTGCGCGTGCTCGTGCGGCACCCGGAACGGCTCGCCGCACGCGAGTGGTCCGACCGCGTGCAGGTCGTCACCGGCGACGCGACGTCCCGCGAGGAACTGCGCGGCGCGCTCGACGGCGTCGACGTCGCCTACTACCTCATCCACGCGATGGCCGGGGGCGGCGGCTTCGCGGAGCGGGACCGCAGCACGGCACGCGGCTTCGCCGTCGTGGCGCGCGAGGCGGGGGTCGGCCGCGTCGTCTACCTGGGTGGCCTCCACCCCGACGACGAGCGCCTGTCACCCCACCTCGAGTCCCGGCGCGAGGTGGAGGAGATCCTGCTCGACGGCGGCGTCCCCACCGTCGTGCTGCGCGCGGCCGTGATCCTCGGCTCCGGCAGCGCGTCGTTCGAGATGATGCGCTATCTCACCGAGCGCCTGCCCGCGATGATCGCACCTCGCTGGATCGACAACCGCATCCAGCCGATCGCGGTGCGGGACGTCCTTCGGTACCTCGTCGGCGCAGCGGCGATCCCTGCCGACGTCAGCCGGGCCTTCGACATCGGCGGACCCGACATCCTGACCTACCGCGAGATGATGCAGCGCTACGCGGCGGTCGCGGGCCTCCCCCGCCGGATGATCCGGGCGGTGCCCGTGCTGACGCCGCGGCTGGCCAGCCTGTGGGTGGGGCTCGTGACGCCCGTCCCGCCGGGCATCGCGCGCCCGCTGGTGGGGTCGCTCGTGCACGAGGTCGTCGCCCGGGAGGACGACATCCGGCAGTACGTCCCCGACCCGCCGGACGGCCTGCTCGGGTTCGACGAGGCCGTGGGACTGGCCCTGACGCGCATCCGGGAGCTCGACGTGCGGACCCGTTGGTCGTCGGCGTCGACGCCGGGGGCGCCGTCCGACCCCCTGCCCGACGACCCGGAATGGACCGGCGGGAGCCTGCTCGTCGACGACCGGGCCCGCCCCGTCGACGCCTCGCCCGAGGCTCTGTGGACGGTGATCGAGGGCATCGGCGGCGCGCACGGCTGGTACTCGTGGCGCCTCGGCTGGGTCGCGCGCGGGCTCATGGACCGGCTGTTCGGCGGGCCGGGGCTGCGGCGCGGACGGCGCGACCCGCACCACCTCGCGCCCGGCGACGCACTCGACTGGTGGCGCGTCGAGACGATCGAGCCCGGGCGCCTGCTCCGGCTGCGCGCCGAGATGCGGCTGCCGGGGCTGGCGTGGCTCGAGCTGTCGGTCGAGGACGCGGACAACGGCCGGCCGACGTTCCGCCAGCGCGCGATCTTCGTGCCGCGCGGGCTGCTCGGCCAGCTCTACTGGTGGGGCATCAGCCCGTTCCACGGCATCGTCTTCGGCGGCATGCAGCGCAACATCGCCCACGCCGCCGAGGCGCCGAGGTAGTCATCTGGCGAGGTAGTCACGTGGCGAGGTAGTCAGGACTACCTCGCCCTGCGACTACCTCGCCAGACGACTACCTCGCCAAGTGACTACCTCGGCGGCAGCGGCGGCGCGCGCCGGCGGGGTCGGTCAGGCGCGGAGCCAGGCCGTTGCCGCGCCCGGGAGCCGTCCGTCCTCCAGCGGGACGCTGGTCAGCAGCACCTCACCGGCGGGCAGGTCGAACGGCTCGTCGCCGAACACCGTGACGTTCAGCCAACCGTTCGGCCGGCGGAAGGCGAGCACGTCGTCGCGGCCCGTCTCGACCCAGGTCATCTCCTCGTCGGTCTGCAGCTCACGGCGCAGCTCCAGAGCGCGCCGGTACAGGGTGAGCGTCGAGCCCGGGTCGCCGTCCTGCACCTCGACCGCGTAGTCGCCGAACCAGTCCGGCTGCGGCAGGTCCGCCGACCCGGACCCGAACCCGAACGAGGCGCCCTCGCGGGTCCAGGGCAGCGGCACGCGGCAACCGTCGCGGCCGACGTCGACGCCGGGGTTCCGGAAGAACGTCGGGTCCTGGCGGGCCTCGTCGGGCAGGTCGGGCACCTCGTGCAGCCCGAGCTCCTCGCCCTGGTACAGGTACGACGAGCCGGGCAGCGCGAGCTCGAGCAGCGACGCCGCGCGCGCCCGGCGCAGCCCCAGCTCACGGTCCAGCGCGGGCTCGGCACCGCGCGCCAGCAGCCACGCCTTGCCCTGCTTCTCCCGGACCTCGCCGCCGGCGGTGCGGCGCGGCGGCAGGCCGTAGCGCGTGGCGTGCCGCACGACGTCGTGGTTGGAGAACACCCAGGTCGTCGACGAGCCCGACGCCGCGGCGAGCTCGAGGTTGAACGTGATGATCTCGCGGAACTGCGCGGCGTCGAAGTCGGCCTCGAGCAGGTCGAAGTTGAACGCCTGCCCGAGCCCGTCCGCGCTCGCGTACCGCGCACGGCGGTCGGCGGCCACCCACGCCTCGGCGACGGCGGTGCGGGGCGGGTCGTAGGAGTTGAAGACCCCGCGCCACTCGGCATAGATCTCGTGCACCTCGTCGCGGTCCCACAGCGGGTGGTTCCCGTCCCAGGGCATGGCGTCGAGCTCGGCCTGGCTGGGCAGCTCGTCACCGAGATCCTTGGCGAGCCCGTGCGCGACGTCGACGCGGAACCCGTCCACGCCGCGGTCCGACCAGAACCGCAGGGTCTGCAGGAAGTCGGCGCGCACCTCCGGGTTCTTCCAGTTGAGGTCCGGCTGCTCGGTCGCGAAGTGGTGCATGTACCACTGGCCGTCCCCGACCGGCTCCCAGGCCGGCCCGCCGAACGTCGACGGCCAGTCCGCGGGCGGCTCGGCGCCGTCGGGCCCCTTGCCGTCCCGGAAGATGTAGCGGTCGCGCGCCGGCGAGCCCTTGGGCGACGCGAGCGCCTCCTGGAACCAGACGTGCCGGTTCGAGGTGTGGTTGGGCACGAGGTCGACGATCAGCTTGATGCCGGCACCGTGCAGCGCGGCGACGAGCGCGTCGAAGTCCTCGAGCGTCCCGAGCCGCGGGTCGACGTCACGGTAGTCGTCGACGTCGTACCCGCCGTCGGCGAGCGCCGACGGGTAGAAGGGGCTGAGCCAGACCGCGTCGACGCCGAGCCGCTGCAGGTAGGGCACGCGCTCGGTGATGCCGGGCAGGTCGCCGAGGCCGTCGCCGTTCGCGTCCGCGAAGGCGCGCGGGTAGATCTGGTAGACGGCGGCCTGCCGCCACCACGTGGCGTCGCTCGCGCTGCCGTCCGGGGTCAGGCGGGTGTCCATCACTTCGGTCATGGGGTGATCGGTCTCCTTGCTCGGTTTCAGGCGTGCGGTACTGCGGCTCGCGGGTTTACTTGACGGCGCCCTGGGTGACCCCGGACATCACCCAGCGCTGCGTGAACAGGTAGACGACGATCGCGGGCGCCATCGCCATGAGGTAGGACGCGAACGCCACGTCGTAGTTGCTGGAGAACTGGCTCTGGAAGATGTTCTGCACCACGGGCAGGGTCTGCAACGCGGGATCGGCGGTGATCATCGACGGCATCATGAAGTCGTTCCAGGACGCGAGGAACGCGAAGATCCCCACGGTCGCGCTCATCGGGGCGAGGAGCGGGAAGACGAGCCGCCAGAAGACCTGCCACGTCGTCGCGCCGTCGAGCCGCGCGCTCTCCTCGAGCTCGGCGGGCAGCGAGCGCAGGAAGGCCGTGTACAGCAGGGTGCTGAACGAGAGCTGGAACATGACGTGCAGGATCGCGACGCCGGCCGGGTTGTCGAGGCCGACGAGCCCGGTGAGCCGCACCTGGGACAGCGCGAGCACGGGGAACGGCAGGAACATCGCGCCCAGCAGGTAGAAGAACGACCAGCGGAACAGCCGGCGGTCCCAGTTGCGCGCGACGGCGTAGGACGCCGCCGAGCTGAGGACGACCGTCCCGACGACGGACACGAGCGTGACGAGCACGGACACCGTGAACGCCCGCGGGAAGGACGTCAGGCGCCAGGCCTCGGCGAGTGCGCCGAAGGTCGCGGGCGAGGGCAGCGAGAAGGCGTTGCCGTCGACGGCCTGCTCGCCCGTCTTGAACGCCATGGTGACGGTGACGTACAGCGGCACCAGCACGGCCAGCGTGCACACCAGCAGGGTCGCGGTGACGGGGACGTTGACGCGCCGGCTCATCGGACCGCCACCCGTCCGCGCGTGAGCCGGAGCTGGAGCAGCGCCAGCACGAGGGCGATGAGGAAGAAGATCGTCGCGTTCGCCATCTGGTAGGCGTAGTCGCCACCCTGGAAGCCGGAGAAGATCGTCATCGCGACGCTGCGGGTCGCGGTGCCGGGCCCGCCGTCGGTGAGGCCGACGATGACGTCGTAGGCGTTGAGGAAGTTCTTGAAGCCGATGACGACGTTGATCAGCACGTACCCCGCCAGCAGCGGCAGCGTGATGGTGCGCAGCTGCCGCCACCCGGAGGCGCCGTCGATGCTCGCGGCCTCGTACACCTCGTCGGGGATCGACATGATGCCCGCCGTGTAGACGAGCAGCGCCGACGGCACGGCCTGCCACGCGGTGACGACGACGATCGCCGTCCACGCGAGATCGGGGTTCGCCAGGAGGCTGGTCTGCAGCGACTCGAGGCCGAGCGCGGACCCGAACCGGGGCAGCGCGGTGGAGAAGAGGAAGCTGAACACGTACGCGATGACGATGCCCGAGACCACCATCGGCAGCACGAACACGGTGCGCAGCGCCGCGCGGGCCGGGATGCGTGCGGCGAGGCCGATCGCGAGCAGGAACGCCACGACGTTGACGACGAGCACCGTGACGAGGGCGAATCCGACCGTGAAACCGTAGGAGGAGAGGATCGCCGGGTCGGTGAACAGCACCGCGTAGTTGGTCAGGCCGATGAAGCGGTACTCGCCGAAGCCGATCGAGTCGGTGAAGCTGTACACGATGCCCATGACGGCGGGCAGCGTGATCGCGAGCGTGAACAGCGCGACGGTGGGCAGCAGGAACAGGTAGTACGTCGTGTCGACGCGCCGTCGTCGGGCAGGACGCGCCGCGGCACCCGTCACCGGGGCCGCGGCGGTGCGGCTCGCGGCGGGTGCGGCGTGGATCGCCATGTGGAGTCCTCGGGACGTAGGGGCAGGGGCTGAAGGATCAGGGCTGATCAGGGCCGCGGGTCAGGTGCGGCGGGCCAGGCGGGCCCAGTCGGCGTCGAGCGTGCTCAGCACGGCGTCGGGGTCGGCGCCCGTGACGAGCGACTGCACGTAGTTGTGCAGCGGGATCGACTCGGGCACGAGCTGCGACGGGCCGAGGTAGAACTGCGCCGCGTCGTAGTAGGGCTGCACCTCGACCAGGGCGGGGTGCGTGACGGGCGGCGCGTCCGTCGTGACGCCGAAGCCGAGGTTGTCGGCGTTGTAGGTGTCCACGACGTCGGGCCGCAGCAGGAACGACACGAGCTCGCGCGCGGCGTCCTGCCGCGGCGACATCTCGGGGATCCACAGCGCGAGGTCGACGTTGACCCGCACCTTGCGGTCGGCCGGGTCCTCGGTCATGGGCAGCGGGAAGACGCCGACATCGAGGTCGGGCGACGTCTTGGCGATCTCCGTGAGCGCCCACGGGCCCTGGAGGTACATCGCCGCCTCGCCGCGTGCGAACGCGAGGTTGCCGTCGCCGTAGCCCTTGTTGGCGGCGTCGGGGTTGACGTAGCGCGTGAGGGCGAGCATCCGCTCGACCGGCTCCCGGAACTGGTTCCGGAACGAGACCGGCGAGTGCGGCCCCGTCTCGGCCCCCTGCTCCGCGAGCGCCTGGAAGAAGGCGGTGACGTCGACCATGCCGCCCGCGGTGTAGTCGAACAGGCCCTGGCCGATGGTCCACGGCTCGGCGTAGGTGGCGTAGATCGGCGTCACGCCCGCCTCGTCCAGCGCCGCGCACACGTCGAGGAGCTCGGACCACGTGGTCGGCACCCCGAGGCCGTGCCGGTCGAAGATCTCCCGGTTGTAGAGCACGCCCGCCACCATGAGCGAGTAGGGCAGCACGCTGGTGCGGCCCGGGTAGGACGCCGTGAGATCGATCAGCGGGAGCAGGTCGGGGTTGACCCGGTCGGCCTCCGGCATGTCCGCGAGGTCGCTCAGCGCGCCGTGCTCGACGAACCGCGCGATCTCGAAGTTGTAGTTGGAGCACCCGAGGTCGGGGGGTGCGCTGCGCGCGAAGCCCGCCGAGAGGTCGGTCGTCACGTCGTGAGCGACCCGGACGCCGGGCCGCTCGTCGCGGAACCGTGCCAGCAGCTCGTCGAAGTAGCCGATGACCTCGGGCTTGGACTGGTAGAAGGACACCGCCGCCGACCGCCCCGACGGGGCGCACCCCGTCAGCGCGAGTCCGGCGCCGACGAGGCCCGCGGCCAGGAAGGACCGCCGGCTCAGTCCCTTCGACGGTGAAGGGGAGGGTTCGGGCACGTGATCGTCTCCTCGCGTTCCGCCGCGCACCGGCGCTGGCACGAGGCTTTAAATCTAGTGACTAGATTTACTCGCACGATCATGTACGTCGCCCGGGTTAGAGTCAAGGGGTGGACTCCTACCCCGTGGCCAGCTCGGCGCGGCTGCTGCGGCACACCAACGCCGCCGCCGTGCTCCGGCTCGTCTGGGACCGGCCGACGTTCACGGCCAGCGACGTCATGGCCGACACCGGCCTGACCCGCTCGACCGTGCTCGCGCTGTGCGACGAGCTCGTGGCCCGCGGATGGGTCGGCGAGCTCGACGACGCACGGGCCGCGGGCGAGTACCGCATGGGCCGACCGGCCCGGCGTTACGCCTTCGCGCCCCGGGCGGGCCGCGTCGTCGGGGTCGACGCCGGGCAGCACCACGTGACGGCGTCCGTGGCCGACCTGCGCGGCGACGTCCTGGCGCGCGCCGTCGAGGAGCTGCGGGCCGACGCCTCCCCCGCCACACGCGTGCGGACGATCCGGCGCGCGATCGAGCGGGCCCTGGCCGACGACGCGGCCGCGCCGACCGACACCGGCCCCGCGGGGCCCGTCCTCGCCGTGGTCCTCGGCGTGCCCGCGCCGACCGACGCGCACGGCACCTCGCCGCCCGGCAACCAGCGGCGGTTCTGGGCGCGGATGAACCCCGAGCTCGCCGAGCAGCTCGCCGACGTCGGGCAGACCGTCGCCGTCGAGAACGACGCCAACCTCGCCGCCGTCGCGGAGTGGACCATCGGGGCGGGGGCGGGCCTGTCATCGTTCGCGACCCTGCTGTCGGGCGAACGGTTCGGCGCCGGGCTCATCGTCGACGGGACCCTGCTGCGCGGACACGGGGGCGGCGCGGGCGAGATGCGGCTCCTCGACCTCGTCGAGGGCGTCGGGTCGGCGGACGGCCTCGGGCACGTCGCGCGCGAGCTGGTGCGCCGCGCGGCCGACGCGGGCGAGCTGCCCGCGGGGTCGCCCCTGCGCGGCCAGGACCCGGCAGCGCTCGACGCCGCCGACGTGTTCGCGGCAGCCCAGGCGGGCGACGCCGTCGCGACGTCGATCGTCGAGCAGCTCGCCGACCGGCTGGCGCGCGTGTGCGCCGTCATCGCGTCGCTCCTCGACGTCGAGCGCATCGTGGTCGGGGGCGCGCTGTCCCCCGCGCTGGGCCCGGTGGTCGAGGCGGCGACCGAACGCCTGCCGTCCTACATCCACCCGCCGGTGCCCACCGTGGTCGCCTCAGAGCTGGGCTCGGACGGCGTGCACGTCGGGGCCGTGCGGCGGGCGCTGGCCCTCGTTCGGGCGAACCCGTTCGACTTCGAGCTCGTCCGCGAGGCAGCCGCGCGGGGTTGAGCCCCGCACCGGCGCCGATGACGCGCCTCGGCATGTCCGGCGTTTCGGCGTGTCGCCAGTAGACGATGACCACGCACAGCAACAGCTTCGGGAGAAGGCCGCCCGCGACCCGGCGGTCCGGCACGCCTCAGCAGGCGAGCACTGTCAGCGCTCCGCGAGCGCAGGTACGGGACCACCGACCCCGCCACCGACAGGCCCCGGCCCGCCCGCGCCCTCCGCGCCGTCCGGGTCGTCGAGGAGGAAGTCGGCGTGGCCTGCGAGCTGCGTGGCGAGCGCGGCGGCCCGCGGCAGCATCGTCGCCTCGTACGCGCGGACGGCCGCGTCGAGCGAGTCGGCGCCCGCGAGCGCCAGGGCGAGCTCGCACCCGTCGAGCAGCGCCAGGTTGACGCCCACGCCGGCCGGAGGCATGAGGTGCGCCGCGTCGCCGAGCAGCGTCACGGACGGCGAGTGCTCCCAGGTGTGCGGCGCGGGCAGCACGAACAGCGGGCGGTCCACGTACGGGCCGTCGTTGTCCGCGAGCAGGCGGAGCAGGTCGGGCGACCAGGTCCCGAACTCCCGGAGCAGGATCTCGCGGAGCCCTGCCGTGTCGTCGGACGTCAGGCCCGCCCGGCGCATCCAGTCGAGGGGCCGGCGCCGCACGACGTAGACGCGCATGCGACCACCGCCGTTGCGCTGGGCGAACAGAGCGCCGTCGGCGTCGGCCGCCATCGCGCTGCCCTGCCCCACGAGGCGCGCGAGGTCGGGGTGCCGTGACTCGACGTCCTCGAACCAGGCCTCCAGGAAGTCGACGCCGGAGTACTCGGGCACCGCGTCCGAGACGGCCGCCCGGACCGGCGAGCCCGCGCCGTCGGCGCCGATCACGAGGTCGGCCTCGACGCTTCCGCCGTCCCGGAAGACCACGGTGCGTGGTCCGGCGGACGGCCCGGTCACCGCCGCTGCCGCGTGCCCCCAGCGCACCGTGCCGGGCGCGAGCGAGCGCAGCAGCAGGTCGCGCAGCAGGCCGCGGTCGATCTCCGGGGCGCTCGTCTCTCCGTCGGCGGGCAGGTGCCGGTCGAGCAGGGTCCCGTCGGTGCCGAACCGGCGCATCTCCTGGCCCTCGGGCCGCGCCGCGTCCAGGAACTCCTCGAGGAGCCCTGCCTCGCGCAGCGCGGCCTGGCCGTCGGCCTCGTGCAGGTCGAGCGACCCGCCCTGCTGCCGGGCGTGCGCGTCGGCGTCGCGCTCGTACACCGTCACGGGGATCCCGTGCCGCTGCAGGATGCGGGCGCAGGTCAGTCCGCCCGGTCCTGCGCCGATGATCGCGATCCGCTGGTTCGTGGCACCCATGGTCACCGCCTCCCTCCACGGGAGGCCCTCTCCCGCCGGAGCCATAAAAGCAGAACGGTTCTGTTTTTACAACCGCTCTGACATCAGAGCCGTTCGATAGCATGCGCCCATGCCGTCGACGAGCCAGCGCCCGAGCACCCCCGGACGCCGCGAGCGCAAGAAGGCCGAGACCCGCGCGGCGATCGCGAACGCCGCGCTCGAGCTGTTCCTCGAGCGCGGGTTCGAGGACGTCGGGATCCGCGAGATCGCCGGGCACGCCGACGTCGCGGTGGCGACCGTGTTCGCGCACTTCCCGAGCAAGGAGGCCCTGGTCTTCGACGACGACGCCGCCGTCGTCGCCTCGCTCGTGACCGCCGTCGTGGAGCGCCCGGCGGGCAGCCCGGTGCTCGACGCGCTGGAGCACTGGTTCCGGACGTCGGCCCGGAACCGGCGGCACGGCGACCAGGAGTTCACCCGGTTCCGCGACCTGGTGGACCGGACGCCCGCCCTGCACGACTACTGGCAGGGACTGTGGCGCAACCACCGGACGACGCTCGCGCACGCCGTCGCGGACTCGTCCGACACCGACCTCGCCCGCGCGGAGCTCCTCGCGACACTCGTCGTCGAGGGCTACCTGCTCGCTACGGAGCACGACGACACCACCGCGACGTTGGACCTGCTGTTCCGGACACTGCGCGGCGGCCTGCCCGCCGCGGGGTAACCGACCGCCGCCTCAGACCACCGCCAGGCGCCGCTCCGGGTTCGTGATCCGCTCCATGATCGTGACCGCGGCACGCCGGCTGAGCAGCAGCCGCGACACGGCCGCCGCCCGGCGGTTGTGCCCGCCGTCGATCGCGCTCGGGCCCGGGTTGCGCGCGGCGAGGTGGGCGAACGCCGTCGCGACGACATCCTCCGGCAACCGCTTGCGCGCGCCCGCCGTCGCGTCCTCGGTGCCCACCACGTCGTTGAACTCCGTGGCCGTCGCCCCGGGCGAGAGCGCGAACACGGTCAGGCCGGTGTGCCGCAGCTCGGCCCAGAGCGCCTCGGTGAAGCTCAGCACGAACGCCTTGGCACCTCCGTAGACGGCCATGCGCGGGGTGGGCGCGTAGGCGGCCATGCTCGCGACGTTGACGAGGAACCCGTCCCCCGCGGCGAGCAGGTCGGGCAGGAAGGCGTGCGCGATCTGGACGGGGGCCGCGACGTCGACGGCGATCTCCCGGGCGAGACGCTCCGGGTCCTCGTCGCGGAACGGCCCCCACGTACCGAAGCCCGCGTTGTTGACGAGGCTCGTGACCGTCACCCCGTGCGCGGCGACGGCTTCCCGGAGGTCGGCGCCGACGGTCGGGACGGACAGGTCGAACGGCACGACCGTGACGCCGACGGCGTGCCGGGCGCGGAGCTCGGCCGCGAGCGCCTCGAGCCGGTCGGCGCGGCGGGCGACGAGCACGAGGTCGGCGCCGCGCGCGGCGAGCCCGGTCGCGAACACGCGCCCGATGCCGGAGCTGGCGCCCGTGAGGAGGACGGTCTGGGTCGGGTAGTCGATAGCCATGTGGACACTGTATGCCTACCTGTCACTCGGTGCCAAGTAGGCATCGTAGGATGAGTCCGTGGCCACAGCATGGGACCGGCAGCGCGCCGCGCTGCGCGAGGAGATCACCGAGACGGCGCGCACGCTCTTCGTCGAGAAGGGGTTCGACGCGACGACGGTCGACGAGATCGCCCAGGCCGTCGGCATCTCGCGGCGCTCGTTCTTCCGCTACTTCGGCACCAAGGAGGACGTCGTGCTCGGCGACCTCACCGGGCGCGCCGACGCCCTCGCGCGTGCGCTGGCGGCGCGCCCGGCGGACGAGAACCCGTGGACGGCGCTGCGCACCGCGATGCTCGACTCGCGCAGCGAGACCTTCACCGACGTGCGCTCCGACCTCGCGATCACGCGCATGATGCGGGACACGCCCTCGCTGCGGGCGCGGAAGTTCGAGAAGCGCCAGTACTGGAGCGAGGTGCTGACCCCGCTGGTCGCCGAGCGGATCACCGA
>DATGOB010000016.1:0-21600 GCA_036010205.1 Promicromonospora sp.
CCGATCTCGCGCATCGACGGCGGGTAGCCCCGGGTCTCGAAGGACTGCCGGATCGTGTCGAGCACGAGGCGCTGCCGCTCGGTGAGGCGGTCCGCCGGCGAGATCGCGTGCACGTCGGCGACCGCCTCGTCGCCCGGCGCGTCCAGCGTGGCGACGCCGGCCGTGTCGACGGCTCTCGTGTCGCTGGTCCCGTCCCGTCCCGTCATGCCCGTGCCCCTCCCGTTCAGACAAATGTTCTCCTCTGCGGTGCCCACTCTAGGTCAGAAAGCGGCGCGGCTCAAACGAATGTTCGAGCGTGTCTCGACACGGGCGGTGTCTCGTGCTACACAATGGTACGTGCGTTCGACGAACGCCTGTATGACGCACAGAGGTTCGACTCGCTCTCGAGGAGGGGCCATGGGGGACGTGATCCCGCTGCGGCAGTACACCCCGGCCTACGGCACCGGGTACGGCGCAGGGTACGGCGCCGGGTACGGCACCGGCCACGACGTGGCGCACCGGTCGGCGCGCCGGCAGCCGCACGGCGGCGTCCGCGTGCCCGCCCGGCACCCGGCGGGAGCCTCCCGTCCCGCACCTCGCCCGCAGGCGGCGCCGGCCTCGCGCACCGTGGCCGACCGGCTCGGCGTCGCGGGTCTGCGCCTCACGCGGCGCGGCCGCGTCGTCCTGGTGCTGCTCGCGATGCTCGTGGTGGCGCCGATGGCGACCTGGGGCGCGACGGCGGTGGCGAGCTCGCCGGGCGAACCGCTGGAGGTCCGGGTCCACGCGGTGCAGCCGGGGGAGACGCTCTGGGGCTACGCGGAACAGATCGCGAAGCCGGGGGAGGACGTTCGCGACGCGGTCGCCCGGCTCCAGGAGCTCAACGAGATGCGGACGGCGTCGGTGCGCGTGGGCCAGCTCCTGCTCCTCCCTGACGAGTGACGGCCTGACGAGCGAGGTGCGAGCGGCGACAAGGGAGGAGTGACCAGGCGCGACGGATCGCCGTCAAATGCTACGGCGATGTTGCATGGCGGTGGTTTGCCCGCTTACGGTCATGACGCGACCGGAGGCCTCCGGTCCGTGGACGACCACGCAGGAGTGAGCATGCACTGCCCGTTCTGTCGCCACCCCGACTCGCGCGTGGTGGACTCACGGACGGCCGACGACGGCCTGTCGATAAGGCGTCGGCGGCAGTGCCCGAACTGCAACCGGCGGTTCACGACCGTCGAGACGGCGAGCCTGTCCGTGGTGAAGCGCTCCGGGGCGACCGAACCCTTCAGCCGCGACAAGGTGGTCGCCGGCGTGCGCAAGGCCTGCCAGGGCCGCCCCGTGAGCGACGACGACCTCGCGATCCTGGCCCAGCGCGTCGAGGAGACGCTGCGCAGCACGGGCAGCGCCGAGATCGACGCCTACGAGGTGGGGCTGGCCATCCTCGGCCCCCTGCGCGAGCTCGACGAGGTCGCCTACCTGCGGTTCGCGAGCGTCTACCAGTCGTTCGACTCGCTCGAGGACTTCGAGAGCGCCATCACCTCGCTGCGCGCCGAGCGCGCGGAGCGCACCGCGGCCCAGGCCTGAGCCGCACCGCGACATCGGCCGCAGGGGCGGCAGTGCGCCCCTGCCTGCGACGACGTCGCGCCCGGCGCGCGAAATGCGTTGGCACCCGCGCGGTCGGTGGTGCAGGCTGGGGTCGGACGACGGACCCGATCGAGGGACCCCCGAAACAGGAGGAGGTGATCGGTGTGCCGGACGACAAGCAGCCCGAGGCGGCATCGACCGACGAGGATCGTGCCGAGGAGAAGGCCACCGCGCCGACAGCGGACGCGAAGGCCCGGTTCCGCGAGGCGCTGGACCGCAAGAACGCGGCCCGGAAGCGCACGTCGGCGAGCGACGTGAACACGGGCGCCGTGCACGGGTCGGAGACGACCGGGCCGGTGCAGAAGATGTTCCGCCGCAAGAGCGGCTGAGACCTGATGGCTGAGGCCGCTGACCTGGTGAAAGACCAGGTCGGCGGCCTTTGTCGTCCCCGGATACGCCGACCGCCCGCGCGCGCCACGTCACCCCGAGGCGTCGACCAGCACCAGGCGTGCCCCGCCGCACGCACCCACGACCACGACCCACGCGGTCGCGACCAGCGCCCCGGCCGCGGGGGTGAGCACGGGGTCGGCCGGTGCCCAGAGCAGCGCGGCGGCCTGGTCGGGCAGCCAGCGGGCGTGCTCGGTGAGCGAGCCGAGCAGGGGCGAGACGATCAGGACGAGGCCGAGCGTGGCGACGAGGGCGGGGACGAGCTCCCGGAGCAGCAGAGCGACCGCGTGGGCGAGCACGCCCACGAGCACGAGGAACACCGCGGCACCCGCGAGGCGCGTCAGGTCGTCCCCGGCCACCACCGCTGCGCCCGGCCCCGCCCACCCCGGTGCGGCCTCACCCGCCACGCCCCGCGCGGGGGCGGTCGCCACCACTGCGCCGCCCACCATCGCGCACACCGTGCCCGCGGCCGTGACCGCCAGCGCGACCAGGGCGGCGAGCGTCTTGGCCGCTACCAGCACCGCGCGCCGGGGGACGGCGGCGAGCGTGGTCCGCAGCTGGGTGCCCGCCGACTCGTGCGCGACCGGGAGCACGCCCAGCAGCACCACGCCCGCCTGGACGAACCGGACCACCTCCGTGACGGCGCCGACAGGGTCGCGCGGCGCGCCACCCGTGACGGCGGACGACGCCGCGAGGGCGGCGACGCTGCCGCCGGCCACCACCGTGGCCGCGACCGTCAGGCCGACGGCGGGCAGGGTGCGCAGCTTGCTCAGCTCGGCTGCGGTGACCCGTGCGAGGTGCACCAGCCCCGGCCTCATGCGTCCCTCCGCGCGAGCACGACCCCGGCGACAGCGAGCAGCGCGGCGGTCCAGGCCGCCATCACCCAGGCGCCCGTGACCGCGTCCGGGCCGCCGGGCACCGTGGCGAGCCCGCCGTACAGCCGTCGGCCGGCGAGGTCGGGCAGCCAGTGCGCCCACGGCGTCACGCGGCTCAGCAGCAGGGAGAAGGACACGAGCGAGCCGTTCGCGACGAGGACGACGAGCGGGAGGGTCCCGCCCCGGGTCAGCACCGTGACCGCGAGGGCGATGAGCGCTGTCAGCGTCCAGTAGAGGGCCGCGCCGGCCGTCCGGAGCACGGCCTCCCGCAGGCCCACCGCCTCGGCGGCCGCGTCGCCGAGGACGAGCGTCGCGACCGCAAGGCACGCCCCGATCGCCAGCACGGCCGTCATGGCGACCAGCAGCGCGACGACGAGCGCCTTGGCGCCCAGCACCCGGAGCCTGCCGGGCGCCGCCGTCAGCGTCGTCGTCACCTGACGGGCCCCGCCCGCGTCGGCGCTGCTCGCGGCGTACTCACTGCTCATCGCCACCACACCGAGCACGACGGCCCCCGCGGCCCCGAGCGGCGCGGCGGCGTACGCGACGTCGAACGTCGGCGGGGCGAGGCCCGCTCCCGCGGCCCCGCCGACGAGCGCGTTCCGGGCGCCGACCGCGTTGAGCGCCGCGAGACCTGCCGAACCGCCCACCGTGCCCGCCACCGCCGCGCGCACGACGGGCAGCGTCACCGCCTTCCCGAGCTCCGCTGCGGCCAGGTCCCGGAACCGCACCCCGGCGCGCCGGCTCATCGCGCCGCCTCGCGCGCGGCGGTGAGCGCGAAGAACGCGTCCTCCAGGGAGGGGTACCCCGCCGTGACCCGGTCCAGCGGCCCCGCCGCCACGATCCTCCCGCCCGCGACGACGACGAGGTCGTCGGCCACGTCCGCCACCTCACCCATGAGGTGGCTGGACAGCAGCACCGTGCCGCCGGCGTCCGCGTGCGCCCGCAGCAGGCCGCGGATCCAGCGGATACCGTCCGGGTCCAGCCCGTTGACCGGCTCGTCGAGCACCAGCACCTCGGGCTCGCCCAGCAGGGCCGCGGCCAGCCCGAGGCGCTGGCCCGTCCCGAGCGACAGGCGGCCGACCCGGACCCGGGCCGCCTCGGCGAGGCCGACCTGGCCGAGTACCTCGTCGACCCGCCGGGAGGGGATGCCGTGCGTGCGCGCGACCCACCTCAGGTGGTCGCGCGCGGTCCGGGAGCGGTGCGCCCCGGGCCCGTCGAGCATCGACCCCACCGTGCGCAGCGGGTACCGCAGCCGACGGTAGGGCACCCCGGTCACGCGGGCGGTGCCGCCGTCCGCGCGGTCGAGTCCGAGCAGGATGCGCAGGGTGGAGGACTTGCCCGCGCCGTTCGGCCCGAGGAAGGCGGTCACCCGCCCCGGACCGGCGGTGAACGACACCCGGTCGAGCACGGTCCGGGGGCCTCGGCGCTTGGTGAGGTCGTCGATCTGGATCATGGCACCCATCCCAGCGCCGGGTTCCGGCCGCGTCATCGGACCGCGGACCGGGCCTGGCGGCGCCCTCTGCGACCAGGGTCTGTCGGACCCAGGTCCGATGTGCTCGCGGGCCCGCCGCCCTAGACTCGGCGGCGTGGACCCGACAGCCCGGCCCGTGCTGCGCTCGCGCGCGTGGGTGGTCGCCGCCGTCGTGCTCACGCTGGTCGTGCTGACGCTCGCCGGTGCAGGCGGCAGGCAGCCCGTCGCGGCGTCGGCCGCCGTCGTGGCCGCGACGGCCACGGCGCTCGGCGCCGTCGCCTGGGCCGTCGTCCGCACCGGGCGCCAGCGCCGCGCGCACGAGGCGGCGCTCACCGCCTGGGCCGCGGAGCGCGCCGCGCACGGGGAACGCCTCCGCATCGCCCGCGACCTGCACGACATCGCCTCCCACGGCCTTGGCACCATCACCGTGCGGGCTGCCGCTGCCCGCACCGCGACCGGACCGGGCAGTGCGCAGGAGCACGCGCGGGCGCTCGCGGACATCGAGCAGGCGGGCCGGGCCGCCACGACCGAGCTGCGCCGGATGCTCTCCGTGCTCCGCGCACCGGGCGGGGCCGCGCCGCTCCGGCCGGCGGACACCCTCGCGGACCTGCCGCGCCTCGTGGAGTCCGCGCGCGCCGGCGGCCTCACCGTCGAGCTCGACGCCGAGGGGGCGACCGAGGGCGCCCACCTCTCCGCCGGTGTGCAGCTCACCGCGTGCGCCGTCGTCCGGGAAGGGCTCGCTAACGCTGCCCGCCACGCCGGGCCCACGCACGCCCGCGTGACCCTGCGGCGGGAGGCAGGCGGCCTGGTCGTGACCGTGACGGACGACGGGCCCGTGCCCGGGTGGCGGCCGCACGCCGGTGCCGGGCAGGGCCTGCAGGGCCTGCGCGACCGGGTGGCGGCGGTCGGAGGCTCGCTGGACGTGCGGATCGGCCAGGAAGGCTCCCGGCTGCTGGCCCGGCTGCCGGACGGCGTACCGGAGGACCGGGCATGACCGGCCGCCCGAGTCCCGTCCGCGTGCTGGTCGTCGACGACCAGCCGCTCATCCGGCACAGCCTGCGCCTCGTCGTCGGCGGTGCCGCGGACCTCGCCGTCGTCGGTGAGGCCGCCGGCGGCCGGGAGGCGGTCGAGCGGGCTCTGGATCTCCGGCCGGACGTGGTGCTCATGGACATCCGCATGGCCGACGGCGACGGCATCGAGGCGACCCGGCAGATCGCCGGACGGCCCGAGCTGAGCGGCACCCGGGTGCTGGTGCTCAGCATGTTCGAGCTGGACGAGTACGTCCACGCCGCGCTGCGCGCCGGTGCGAGCGGGTTCCTGCTCAAGGACGCCGAGCCGGACCGGCTCGTCGACGCGGTCCGCCGCACGCATGCGGGGGAGTCCCTGTTCGCGCCGAGCATCCTCACCCGCCTGGTCGAGCACTACCTGAACCGGGAACCGGCACGCGGGGGCACGCCCGAGGCACCGCCGGGCCTCACCGTCCGCGAGACCGAGGTGCTGGTGCAGGTGGGCAGGGGACTCTCGAACACGGAGATCGCGCGGACCCTCACCATCTCGATGGGCACCGTGAAGTCCCACGTCGGCAGCCTGCTGGCCAAGCTGCAGGCCAGGGACCGCGCCCAGCTCGTCATCGCGGCCTACGAGCGCGGGCTGGTCGGCCGCGACGCTGCCCGGCGGTGAGGTCAGCCGTCGTCCGCCGCGAGCGTCTCGGGCGATCGGTACCCGTTCACCTTGTGCGTCCCGTCGCACCACGGCGCGATCGCCGTCCCGCCGCACCGGCACAGCGCGACGGTCGGCCGGCGGCGCGGTACCGGCTCGCCGTCGGGCCCAAGGATCCGGGCGGGGCCGCGCACCAGGAGCGGCCCGTCGGGGCACGCCGTCACCGTGACGTCGGCCGGTCGTGGCGACGTCGGACGCCGGGCGGTCTCGCTCATGGGGACTCCTGTCGGGGGACGGACAACCATCCTCGACGGTAGGCACCCGACGGCCGCTCGCAAGCGGACGGTCGCCCCGGCACGCGTTGCGACCTGCGCAGATCCTGCGCACGATGGGTGCGGCGTCAAGCAGGGGCGCGCACCCCCATGGGCACGTCGAGGAGCCGGCACATGACTTCCACAGCCGTACGGGACAACGACTCCACGAGCGGTCTGCGCGGGACGGCGGGCCCGCCGGCCGAGCAGCCGGGCCCGCGCGCCCCGCGCCTGCCGGTGCCGAGGCCGCGCGGCCCGGTGAGCACCGCGCTGCTCGCCGCCGTCACCGCAGGCCCGCCCGACGGCGCGACGCCCACCCGCCTCGAGCCGGTGCGTGCGGCGGTCCTCGACGCGCTCGCCGACGGCCCCGACCTGCTGCGCGACGCCGACCTCCAGCTCGCGCTCACGGTCCTGTACGAGCTGCACCACCGCGGCATCGACGGCGTCGACGACGACTGGGAGTGGGAGCCCGACCTCCTTGCGGTGCGCCGGACCCTCGAGGGCCCGTTCGAGTCGGCGGTCCGCGCCCGGGCCGGGCAGCCCGCGAGCACCGCAACGGACGCCGCGGGCGTCGCCGAGGAGCTCTTCGCGCTCGCGGCCGCCGACGGCCCGCCCCGCCTCGCGCGCCACGTCGCCAAGCGTGCGGACGCGACGCAGGTCCGCGAGCTGCTCGTGCTCAAGTCGCTCTACCAGCTCAAGGAGGCGGACGCCCACACGTGGGCCGTGCCGCGGCTCGGCGGGGCGCCCAAGGCGGCGCTCGTCGAGATCCAGGCCGACGAGTACGGCGGCGGCCAGGACGGGCGCATGCACGCCCAGCTCTTCGCGCGCACGATGCGCGGCGTCGGGCTGGACGACACCTACGGGCGGTACGTCGACGTCGTCCCCGTCCCGGTGCTCACGGCGCTCAACACGATATCGCTGTTCGGGCTGCACCGTCGCCTTCGTGGCGCGATCGTGGGCCACCTGGCCGCGTTCGAGATGACGTCGTCCATCCCGAGCCGCCTGTACGGCGACGGCTTCCGGCGCCTGGGGTACGACGCGGACACGACGGAGTACTTCGACGAGCACGTCGAGGCGGACGCCGTGCACGAGCAGATCGCGGGCCGCGACCTCGCAGGCCGCCTCGTCGAGCAGGAGCCCGCGCTGCGCGACGACGTCCTGTTCGGCGCCGCCGCCTGCCTCGCGATCGAGGGCGACGTCGGCGCGCACGCCCTTGAGTGCTGGGCCCGGGGCGGGTCCGCCCTGGTCGAGCCGCTCGACGCGGCGGCGGACCGTGCCTGACGACCCGCGCACGCCGCCCGCCGCCGACGTGGTGCCCGCGGGCACCGGTGGTCCGCTGCCCACCGCCGTGACCCCCGTGCCCGACACCGTGTACCTGCTCCCGCTGCGCCGCGCCGCCGTCGACCCTGCGGAGCTCGCGGAGCTGGCGTCCTACCTGCGCCGCCTCGCCCGGCACCTGCCTGTCGTCGTCGCGGACGCCTCGCCGCCCGAGGTGCGGCAGTGGCACGCCGCGGCGTGGGGCGCGCGGGTCCGCAGCATCGCCGTCCCGGACGTACCTGCGGGTACCAACGGCAAGGTCATCGGGGTCCGCACGGCGCTCGCGGCCACGACGGAGCCGCGCGTCGTGGTGGCCGACGACGACGTGCGCTACCCCGTCGGCACACTGCGGCGGGTGGTCGCGGTGCTGGACCACGCCGACCTGGTGGAGCCGCAGAACGCGTTCGCGCCGGCCCCGTGGCACGCACGCTGGGACACGGCGCGGACGCTGGTCAACCGCGCGTTCTGCCACGACTACGCCGGCACGGTCGCGTTCCGGCGTACCGCGCTCGGCGACGACGCCTACGACGCCGGGGTGCTCTTCGAGAACCTCGAGCTCGAGCGCACGGTGCTGGCACGCGGCGGACGCGTCGAGCACGTGCCGGACCTCGTGGTGCCGCGGCGACCACCGTCCGCGCGCCGGTTCGCGGAGCAGCGGGTGCGGCAGGCGTACGACTCGTTCGCCCAGCCGCCGCGGCTGCTCGCGGAGCTCGCCCTCGCGCCGCTGCTCGTCGCCGCGGCGGTGGCCGCCGCCACGCACCGCGCGAGCGTGCGGCGGGGCGGGCGGGCCGTGCTGGGTGCGCTGCTCGGCGGGGCGGTCGTGGTCGCCGAGGTCGGCAGACGGCGAGCGGGCGGCAGCACGCACTACCCGCCGACGGCGCCGCTCTGGGCGCCCGCGTGGCTCCTCGAGCGCGCGGTGGCGGCCTGGGTCGCCGTCGGCTGGCGGCTGGGCGGCGGCGTGCCGTACGCCGGCACACGGCTGCGCCGCGCGGCGCACAGCCTGCGGGACCTGCGCGCCCGTGAGGCGATCCGGGCGGCGCACGGGACGGGCCCGCGCGCCGCCGACGGAGGTCGGGCGGGCGAGGTCAGTCCCGCCGGGACCCCGCGAACGGGCCCGACCTCGTGAACGCCCAGTCGGCGAACCGCTCGCCGATGATCCGGTGGGTCTCGGTGTCGGGGTGCAGCCCGTCGGGCAGCGGGTGCTCGGCGGCGTCCGTCTCCCCGAACAGCGTGAGACCGTCCAGGTAGTGCAGGTTCGGGTCGTCCCGCCCGGCGGCGACCTGCTCGAGCGCGTCACGGATCACGCGCAGCGTCAGCTTGCCCTGCCGTACCTCCTCGGGCCGGCCCGTGGCGACGAACCGCACGTGGTCCGTGCCGAGCGTCATCGTGTCGACGGCGCCGGGGCCCGGGGTGTCCTCGTGGATGTCGCTGTAGATGGGCGAGGCGAGGACGAGCGGTGTCGTCGGGTGCCCGTCACGGATCGTGTCGAGGAACCCGTGCACGGCGGGCACGAAGGTCCGCAGCCGCATCCCGTCGAGGTTCACGACGTTGATGCCCAGCTTGACGCTGATCAGGTCGGCGGGCGTGTCGCGGAGGGTGCGCGCCATGAACGGGTCGACCAGCGCGCTGCCGCCGAACCCGAGGTTGCGCAGGCGCACCCCGCCGAGGCGGGCGGCGACGGCCGGCCAGATACGCGTCGGCGAGGCCGCGTTGGACCCGTGGCTGATCGAGCTGCCGTGGTGCACCCACAGCGGGCCGGTCGGTTCGGCCGCTGCGACCGGCGCGTCGGCGAGCAGCTCGACGAGCTCGACGGACTCGTTGTGCGGCAACCAGATCTCGACCAGCTTCTCGCCGGCGGGCAGGCCGTCGAACCGCGTGGTGCACGCCGGACCGGCCTCGGGCTCCGTGGCTCCGGTCTGCAGGTCGGCCCAGATCACGTCGCCGCCGTCGAGCCGCTCGCTGCCGAAGAGCTCGCCGTCGACGACCAGGTCGACCGAGCCGCGCGGGCGGTCGGCGCCGCGGTAGGCGAGGCGCGTCGGGTGGGTGACGAGCGCGACCGTCCGTGCCGCGGTGCGCAGCACGACGCGCACGCCGGACGGCTGGCCCTCCATCATCAGGAGCTGGGGGTCGGGGAACTGGCCGCGTACCCAGGCGGGCAGGCGGTGCGGGCGCAGGCCGCGGGGCGTGCGCTCCAGCTCCTCGGCGCCGTGCACGAAGGCCTGGTCGAGCGGGACGGGGGAGAGGTGGTCGGACATCTCAGTTCTCTTTCGGTGCGGAGGCGGGCCATGCCCGCAGCAGGGTGTCGAGCGCGTCGATCGTCCTGCCCCACGACACGTCGGGCGGCGGCTCGCTGTGGTCGAAGCTGCCGACACGCTCGAGCGTGAGGTAGCCGTTGACGGTGCTGCCGAGCAGCCGGGTCGCGTGCACACGCTCGCCGGGCGGCAGGTCGTAGCCGTGCAGGACGGCGTCGGTGAGCGCGACGAGCGAGCGCGCCGCGTCGGAGCCTGCGACGTCGGGCCCGGTGCGGCGCTGCAGTGCCTGCCATCGCCCGGGTGCGTCGCGGGCGAAGCTCCGGTAGGCGCCCATGATCCCCTCGAGGGCCTCACGACCGGACCGGCCGGCGACCGCCTGCGCGATGCGTGCCGTGAGGTCGGTCAGGGCAAGCGTGCTGATGCCGTCGAGGAGGGCCGCGTGGTCGCGGACGTGGGTGTACAGGCTCGGGGTCCGCACGCCCAGCCGGCGCGCGACCGCTGACAGCGTGACGGACTCCAGGCCCTTCTCGTCGGCCAGCGCCGCCGCCTCGGCGACGACGGCTACGGGGGTGAGGGGCACGATCTTGATCCTATACCCATTAGTTTTAGACCTTATACAATAAGGCGCGGGGGCGCCGGTCAGCCGACGCCCCCGCGCGACGAGTCCGCCGCGGGTGGTCAGGTGCGCCTGCGCGCGACCGCTCCCCACACGACCAGGACGAGGAGGGAGCCCAGGAGAGCCCAGAACCACGTCGTGAGGGAGAAGAAGGACTCGTTGGCCTCGACGCCGAAGAGCGCGCCACCGATCCATCCGCCGAGCAGTGCGCCGAGCACACCCACGACGAGCGACACGATCCAGCCACCCGCTGCCTTGCCTGGCAGGATCGCCCGGGCAAGGGCCCCCGCGACGAGGCCGATGAGGATCCAGCCGATGATGCTCATGTGCTGCTCCGTTCCTGGCAGGAGATGTCGTGCCTGCTCAGCCCTTGAAGGCGTCCTTGACGTTCTCTGCTGCGTCCTTGAGCGAGGCCTTCGACTGGTCGGCCGCACCCTCGGCCTCCAGCGAGGTGTCGCCTGTCGCCTTGCCGAGTGCTTCCTTGGCCTTGCCGGCGATGTCCTCGGCGGCGTTCTTGATCTTGTCGTCCAGACCCATGGTGGTTCTTCCTCTCGGGTGTTCCGGTCACCCCGGGCGGGGACGCCTCGGGGAGCTTGGGGTGTCGTTCCCGCCGCTGCGGGTTCTTGTTCACTCCGGTGCGCGCTCTGCGATGCCTCTGCGGGCGACGGCGAGACGGATGCGCCCGGTCACGTCGCGCCCCAGGACGGTGCCGACCTGCGAGGCGGCTCGGTCCACGGCTTCGCCCAGGCTGACGAGGTCGGCCCGGGGGGCCGTGCGGAGCCGCCCGACGAGCACGAGCGTGCCGCGTTCGGACCGCAGCGCGAGCGTCGCGCTCCGCACCTGAGGGTCGGTCTCCACCGCGGCTGCCGCGGCACCGGCCACCGCGTCGGGGGCGACGCGTAGCCTGTCACCGGTCTGCGACCCGGGCAGCGCGATGGTCGTGGTCCGCGCTCCTGGACGGTGGGCAAGCACCCACCACAGGCCGAGCAGGACGAGCAGCGCCGCTGCTCCCGCCGCCGCGCCCGGCCACCACGGGGCGTCCGGTGCGTCGACGGCGGTACCGAGGCTGATCTCTCCGTGCTGCGTTCCGGGCAGCTCGATCAGACCGGCGGCACCGGCGAGCCCGGAGCTGCCGACCAGGACGAGCAGGAGACCCAGCACGGACAGGATCATCCGGTCGACCGCGACGACAGGCCGTCGGCGCCTCATGGGGTGTCACCGCCGTCGGTCGTGGCGCGGACGCGGACGCGAGGAGCCGGGTCGAGCTCGGCGAGCCGTCCGCCGACGACCTCCTCCACCTCGGGGCCCACCTGACTCGCGTCGGTCGTCCGCACACGGACCACCACCGTGCGGAGCGATGCCGTCGAGACCGCCGACAGCACCCCGTCGACGTCCTCGGCGGCTGCCGACGCGAGCCGAGCGACGTCCGCCGCCCGCAGCTCGACGGACGGTGCTCCGCGCAAGCGGGCCGTGCGCGGCCCGACGTGCCAGGCGGTGACCAGGACGAGGAGGCCGAGGGCGGCGACCGCGGCAGCGCCGACGACGACCGGTGGCCTGTCGAGCGCGACTCCGTCCGTCTGCTCGAGCGCGGCGCGAACCCATCCGTCCTCGGGCCGCAGCCCGAGTGCAGAGAGCGTGGCGAGGGCCTCCTGGCCTGCGGCGACCCCCGCGGCGACGAGGGCGAGCGCAGAGATGATACTGACCGCCCGCACCGCTGCGGCCGGCCGGCGGACCGGTCCCGGCTGCACGCGGGGACTCTGACGGGGTGGCTCTGTGTCGGGCGTCGTGACCGCCGCGTTGGTGCGCGACGGCGAGACCTGGAGCGGTGTCATCGGACCCTCCTGTCTGCCGGTCGGGGTGGCTGGACCGCGGTCACCGTCACGACGAGGTCGTCCGTGCGCACACCGACCAGCCGGTCGAGGGCGTCGCGTACCGCGTCCCGGACGCGCATCGCCACATCGGCCGCAGGCTCCGGCCAGGTGCTCGCCACCCGGACACGTACCCGCGCGCGGTGTCCGGCGAGCTGGACCTCCACACGGGGCAGCCCGGTCTCGCCCAGGCCGCCCCGCACCACTGTCGACACCTGGGCTGCCGCGTACTGCGCGACCCGGACGACGACACGGTCCGCCAACGTCGTCCGCCCAGGGCACGCCGCGCTCGGCCGAGCCAGGGGGGAGTCCTCCGCACCCTCGGACCTCGTGTGCTCCATGATCGTGTCAGCCACGGCGTCGCCCGTTCAGCAGCGCCCCGAGGTCCAGCTTTCCGTCGAGGTGGGCTCCGACGGCGAGGCCGGCAGCGCCCAGGACGACGGCGAGCAGCAGGCCGAGGAACCCGCCCGTCGTGACGGCGAGGGTCAACAGCAGGCCGGTCAGCAGGCCGACGACGGTGAGGTTGGTCATGGCTGGTCCTTCCGCGTTCAGGTGGTGACTTCTTCCGGCGTCAGCCCGTCGGCGATGTCGTCCACATGGACGTGCACCGCCACGTCTGGTCCGGGAGAGTCCGGAGCTGCCGAGGTGTTCGCGCGTCGCGCCACCTCGGCGACTGCCAGATGGACTGCGCCCGCCGTGGCGGGGATGTGGTCGACGACGCGGGCGTCGAGGACGACGTGCACATGCACGCCGTCCTCGGCGACCCTGACGCCGGGCACACGGTCGCCGGGCAGGTACGTGCTCACTTCGTGCAGGACGCCGCCACTGAGGTCGGCCACCCCGGGCACGCCCAGGACCGCCTCGCTGACCTGACGGGCGAACGAGGCCTGCGGGGATCCGGCTGCAGGGCTCACTGGACCCGCGGTTGCTGGGAGTCGGCGTCGTCCTGGTCGTCCTCGGGGAGCCAGACGTCGTTGACGTCGATGTTGACCTCGATGACCTTCAGGCCCGTCATCCGCTCGATCGAGCCGGACACATTGGTTCGGACGGCCTCGGCGACGTCCGCGATCGCGGCGCCGTACTCGGCCACGATCTCGACGTCGATCGCCGCCTCGGACTGGCCCACCTCGACGCGGACGCCCTGCGAGTAGTTGGTGGAACCGCCGGGGATCCGCTCGCGGATCGAGCCGAGCGCACGAGCCGCCCCGTTGCCGACCGCGTGCACACCGGTGACGTCGCGGGCCGCGATGCCGGCGATCTTGCTCACGACCGAGTCCGCGATCGTGGTGGTCCCGCGTTCGGTGGTCAGTGCGCTCGTCCCGGTCCGGTCGTCCGTGACGCGGTCCTTGCCGCGGGGAGTCACGGCGTCCTGCTTCCCCGCTGTCTGCTCGCTGTTCTCAGCCATCTCTGCTCCATCGTCTCTCGGGCGATCGGTCGTGCGATCGGTCGTGCGATCCGGTGATGCGGACCCCGTTCCGGCCTGTGCCGGTCGGGGCTCGCCGTGCGTGTCGGGTGAATTGCTCCGACACTGACTGAGTGACCAGCGAGCGCGCGATGTCACGGGCGAGTTCGAGTGATGTGAGTCACACCGACACGGCCCGTCGCACGAGAGACCAGGCGGACGGCGAGCTCGTCCGCCGTGCGCGGCTCGGTGACAAGCGCGCTTTCGGGGCGTTGGCCGAGCGTCACGGCCCGGCGATGTACCGCTTCGCGCGGCGGATGCTCAACGACCACGAGGCCGTCGAGGACAGCGTCCAGGACGCGCTCGTCGCCGCATGGACGTCGATCGACCGGTTCCGAGGCGACTCCGCGCCGCGCACGTGGCTGTTCGGGATCCTTGCGAACATGATCCGCCGTCGCCTCCGTTCGGCGGCCCGGTATCCGACCGACGAGCTGCCGACAGAGCTGCCGGCCGCGCGCTCGACCGACCCCGTGACCGCGGCGCAGGCGGCCGACCTTCTCGAGGCGCTCGAGGTCGCGCTCGCCGACCTGCCGGAGGCGCAACGTGCGTGCTGGATCCTCGCGGAGGTCGAGAGAATGAGCTACGCGGACATCGCGCGCGTCCAGGCGACGACCGTCGGCTCGGTCCGTGGCGCGGTCCACCGGGCTCGGCAGAACCTCGAGAGGAGGCTGGAGCCATGGCGGTGAACGGCGAGGCGGACGGCAAGCGGCCCGAGCGGGACGTGCTCGCCCGTGCGGCAGAGGGCATGCGCGAGATCACGGACGACGGATGGGTCCGCGTGCGTGGTTCGGTGCTCGCGCGCGTTCTGCGCACTGTCCGGCCTACGCGGCACGTCATCGGTCGCCACGCGTACGGTGCCTTCACCGTCGCGTCCGGCGTGCTGGTCAGCCAGGTCCGGGACGCCGTGGACGGTCACGACGAACGGGTGCGGGTCCTGGACGTCAGGTGCGCGACGGACGACCAGGGTCACCTGGAGTCCGTCAGTATCGCGGTGAGCGTGCTGTTCGGTTCCCGGATCGCCCGGGTGACGGCGAGCACGCGAGCAGTGACGGCAGAGAGGATCTCCCGGACGATCGGGACGGACTTCCCGCTCGACCGTGTGATCGTGGACCTGCATGTCGCCGACGTCCACCCCTCGGCGGACGCCTGACGTCATCGACGGTCGTCTCGGGTCAGCGCCAGTCCTCGTCGACAGGCAGCACGCTGAAGATGTCGCGGCTCGGCTCGCGCTGGATCGGCGGGGCCGCGGTGAGCCACTGGCGGACCGCGGCCTCGGCGATGTGCTCGTCGGTGGTGATCCCCGTCTCGCCGAACCGGCCGTCGACCCAGGGAGTCCAGGACCAGAGCTGGACGAGCTCGTCGCCCAGGTCCTCCATCATGAGCCGGTGGCTGTCGTCGGCCACCAGCATGGCGCCGACGAAGCGGTCGTAGTTGTCGACGGTGACGAGGTCCACCAGGCCGTTGTCGATCTGGTCGGCCGCGGCGCTGCGCAGGATCTCCTTGGCGGATGGCATGGGCCCTCCTCGGTGGTGGGTGTCGGGGGGACAAGGAACCGTGGTCATACGGCGATCCCCCGGGAGACGTAGCCGTCGATGAAACGGCGTTGCATCGTCAGGAAGAGCACGACGACGGGCAGCGCCATGATGAGCCCGGCCGCGCTGACCAGGGACCAGTCGGTGGTGAATCCCTGTTGGAACGAGTAGAGCGAGAGCGCGACGGGCTGCAGGTCGCGGTCCTGGATGAACGTGACGGCGAGCATGAACTCGTTGTAGGCCTGCAGGCCGGCGACGAGGGCCGCGGTGAGCACGGCGGGCCGGATCATGGGCAGCACGATGCGGGCGAAGACGCCGAGCTCGCCGGCGCCGTCGAGCCGGGCCGCCTCCTCGTACTCGCGGGGCAGCCCGACGAGGAAGGAGCGCACGAGCAGCGTCGCGAAGGGGCTGTAGACGGCCCAGTAGATGATGATCAGGCCGATCGGCTGGTTGTAGAGGCCGAGCGTGGACCACCAGCTCACCAGCGGCACCAGGAAGAGCTGGATCGGCAGGGAGGACGACACGAGCAGCCACAGGATCCACGCGCCGCCGCCCGGCAGCTCGAGCCGGGTCATGGCGTAGGCGGCGGTGGTCGCGATCACAGCGACGCCGAGCGCCGTCGCCGTGGCGATGACCGCGCTGTTGACCAGCGCGCCGCCCATGTGTGCGCGCTCCCAGGCCTCGGCGAAGTTGCTCCAGCTCCACGCCTGGGGGAAGCCCAGGGGGTTGGTGTCGATCTCGCGGGCCGACTTCAGGGAGTTGCCCGCGAGCACGAGGAGCGGGCCGACGGCGTAGAGCGCGAGCACGCCGAGGATCACCCAGGTCACCGGCTGGGGGTGCCGGCGGGCGCGGGTGGGCTGGTCGAGGGTGCTCATCACACGTCCCATCGCAGACGGCGGCGCAGGGCGAGGTAGCCCAGCACCGTCAGGGCGCTGATCACCGAGAGCAGCATGGCGATCGCCGAGGCGTAGCCGTGGCGCTGGTTCTGGAAGGCCTCGCGGTAGAGCACCGTGCTGAGCACGTCGGTCGAGCCCGCGGGGCCGCCCTGGGTCAGCACGTAGACGTAGTCGAAGACGAGGAACGACCAGATGATCGTCATGAGCCCGAGGAACACGAGCGTCGGACGGATCATCGGCAGCGTGATGTGCCAGAACTCGCGCACCGGGCCCGCGCCGTCGAGCCGCACGGCCTCGTAGAGGGCCGGGTCGACCGACTGCATGGAGGCCAGGAAGATCACGAGCAGGAAGCCCCACCACTGCCAGGTGTTCACGAACGCGACCGAGCCGAGCGCGAGCGACGGGTTGCCGAGGAAGTTGACCTCGCCCAGCCCCTCGAGGAACGGCAGCCCGAGCGTCGCGAGCGCGGCGCCCACCCCGCCGTCGGGGTCGAGGAGCTGGCGCCACACGGCGGCCGAGACGACCGTGGCCAGCACGTACGGCACGAAGTACAGGACGCGGAAGAACGTCTGCCTCCGCCGCAGCCGCGACAGGAGGAACGCGCCGACCAGCCCCATCGTCATGGGCACGACGAGGAAGAACAGGGTCCACAGGACGTTGTGCACCAGGGCGGAGCCGACGGCGTCCGACCCGAGCATCTCCCCGTAGTTGGACAGCCCGACGAAGTGGGGGGTGCCGAGGCCGTTCCAGTCGGTGAAGGAGTAGTACACGGACGCGAGGCCCGGTCCCGTGACGACCAGGAGGTTGACCACCAGGAGCGGCGCGACGAAGACCCAGGCCAGGAGCCGGCGCTGCCGCCTGGCCCCCAGCGGCCGGCCCCGGAGGGCCGGCCGCGGTCCGCGACGCACCGGGGCCCCCGCCAGCGAGGCCCCGGTGGTCGCCGTCTCGGTGGTCACCGGTCAGCCTTCGCTCTGGGGGGTGAAGGGGACCAGGGTGGTGCCGGCGTCGAACTCCTTGTCGAAGGTGTCCTGCATGCCGGCCAGGTACTCCTCCGCGGTGCTGTCACCGGTCACCACCTTGTCGAACTCGGTGATGAGGTAGGAGTCCGTCTTCGGGGGGAAGAAGGTCCAGGTCGCGTAACCGACGTTCGTCGAGTCCGGGATCTGGCTGTAGAGGTCGACCGTGCGCTCGTCGACCTCGTCGGGGAACTGGTCGGCGTCGATCTGCAGCGGCGGCGGGTTCTCGCCGGTGCGGGCGGTGTACTCCAGGGCGCGGTCGACGTCGCCGGCCACGTAGTCGAGGAACGAGGCGGCGGCGTCGGGGTCCTCCGCCTCGGCGCTGACCGAGAGCGCGGTGCCGATCGCCAGGGGGAAGACGCCCGGCTCCACGTCGTCGCTCAGCGAGGGCAGCGGCGCCCAGGCCCACTGCTCCGGGTCCTCGAACACCTCGGTGAGCGAGTTGAACGACCAGGTGCCGCTCAGGTACATCGCGGTGGTGCCGTTGGCCAGGCCGGTCACGTTCGCCGTGTCGTCGGTGGTGAAGTACGACTCGGCGCCGCCCGCGAGCCAGCCCTTGTCGATCCAGCTCTCGATGAGCTCGATCGCGGCCACGAACTCCGGGTCGGTGAACTTCGCCTCGCCGGTGAGCACGTCGTGGATCTTCTCCGGGCCGACGGCGGCGTTGAGCACCGCGGTGATCAGCCACTCGCTCATGCCCTGGTAGCCCGCGTTGCCGCCGCCGAGGGGCACCATGCCCGCCTCGTCGGCCTCCTGGGCGACCTGCTCGAACTCCTCGAGCGTGGTCGGCGGCGTCCAGCCGTGCTCCTCGAACACCTCGGCGTTGTAGTACAGGACCATCGAGCCGTAGCTGGCGGGCACCGAGCGCACGGCGCCGTCGACCTGGCTCAGCTCGTACGCCCAGGGCAGGAACGCGTCCTGCCAGCCGTACTCCTGCGCGTACTCGTCGAGGTCGACGGTGCGGTCGGCACGGGCGAAGTCCGACGCGGCCGACGGGCCGTCCGCGTACACGATGTCGGGCGCCTCGCCCGCCGCCACGGCGGTGTCGGTGAGCTGCCCGAGGGTGGTCAGCTCCTTGACCTCCATCGTCACCTGGGCGTCGTGCTCGGCGTTGAAGCCGTCGACGAAGATCTCCTGGAACGCCTCCTCGGTGGCGGGGGCGTAGAACGCGCCCCAGTACGTGACCGTGCCGCCGGCGTCGCTGCCGCCGCCGCTCACGCAGCCGGCCAGGGCCACCGACGCCGCGGTGGCCAGGCCGAGGGGTACCAGTACGTGCTTCGGGATGCTCACAGTGTGTGTCTCTCTCGCGAGGAGGGATGGTGCCGGGCGGGAGGTGCGGGTGGCGATCAGGTGGACTCGCGCACGACCAGGCTGTTGGACAGGGCGACACCACGGGTGATGTCGCTGACCTGCCCGTCGAGCCGTTCGAGCAGGAGCCGTGCGCAGGCCCGCCCGATCTCGCGGGCGGGGTTCATGATGGTGGTCAGCGGAGGCGTGACCAGCGACGACGCCTCGAGGTCGTCGTAACCGGTCAGGGCGAGGTCCTCGGGCACGCGGAGCCTCCGCCCGCGCGCGACGTCGAGGACCCCGAAGGCGATGAGGTCGTTGGCCGCCACGATCGCGTCGGGCGCCTCGTCGCGGTCGAGCAGCAGGTTCGCGCCGTCGCGGCCGCCCTGCCGGGTGTAGCGCGTGCACACCACGTGCTCCTCCCGGACGGGCAGGCCCGCGGCGCGCAGGGCCTTCTCGTACCCCTCGAGGCGCTGGCGCGTGGGGGTCACGCCCTCGTCGCCCCCGAGGAAGGCGATGCGGCGGCGGCCGCGCTCGATCAGGTGCTCTGTCACCTTGTACGCGCCGTCGACGTCGTTGGTGTGCACGTAGTCGCCACCGCCCGGCGGCGCCTGGCCGAGCGTCACGAACGGGATGCCGGCGTCGTGCACCTCGGCCAGCCCGGCGGGCGGCAGACCGAACGGCGCGGCGACCATCGCGTCGACGCGGCGGGTCAGGAGCCGGTGGATGGCGCTCGCGGACCGGTCGAGGCTGCTCGCGTCGGTGACCGTGAGGAGCAGGTCGCGGGGGACCAGGACGTCCTGCATCCCGGCGGCCACCAGCGGGTAGAACGGGTTCTCGAGCGTGGGCACGATGAGCGCGACCGTGCCGGTGCGCCCGCCGCGCAGCTGCGCGGCGCCGGGGTGGGCGCGGTAGCCGAGGCGCGTGATCGCCTCCTCGACCCGGGCCCGCGTCGCCGCGGAGACCGGGCGGTTGCCGGTGACGACCTGCGAGACCGTGGACATGCTCACGCCCGCGGCCTCCGCCACCTCACGAATCCCGACCATCCCGTGTCCCCGTCCTGCCCGTACCGGTCCTGCCTGTCCCACCCAGTGTGCGCAAAAGGTTTTGGAGTAGCATGTCGCAAGTTCACCCTGTGAGGCAAGACACAAACGCAAAAACGTGCGCAAACATCCCTCGGCGACCATGCTCGGCGTGCTGGTTCCATGCAAAACGTTGCGTCAGACGGCGTTTCAGGGGCGTCCGCGGGGCACCGCCGCCGCCCGGGCGAGGACCGAGAGACGGAGGAGCATGAACAACGACCGTGCGCGCGGTGCGCTGCTCGGCCTGGCGATCGGTGACGCCATGGGCGCCCCGACCGAGGGCATGACCCTGTCGGCGATCCGCGACCGGTGGGGCCGGGTGCGCGGATTCGTCGACCCCGACGCCGCCGGGACGGACGACACCGAGTACGCCGTCCTGTGCGCCCGCGGCGTGCTCCGGGCCGGTGCCGCCCTGACGTCGCGGCACGTCGCCGACACCTGGCTCGAGGCCCTGCGCGCGCAGCGCAGCGGGTTCAACCGGGCGGGCTTCAGCGAGATGATCGCCATCGCCAACCTCCACGCAGGCATGGAGCCGCCCGCCAGCGGGCAGCGCAACGCCGAGACGTGGAGCGACGGCGCGGCCATGCGCGTCGCCCCGATCGGCGTCTTCGCCGCGGGCGACCCCGCCCTCGCCGCCCGCATGGCCCGCGCCGACGCCGAGGTCAGCCACTCGCGCGACGGCGTCTGGTGCGCCCAGGCGGTCGCGGCGGGGGTCGCCGTCGCCATGGTCTCCGACCCCGCAGACGGCGCGGGCCCCGTGCTCGACGCCATGCTCGCCGCGCTGCCCGAGGACTCGTGGTCCGCGCGCACCGCACGCCGCGCCCTCGAGATCGGCGCCCGTGCGGCGACTCCGCAGGACGCGGAGGAGGAGCTCTTCGCCACCATCCCGCTGCGGCACTACATGTGGGCCGACGTCGCCCCCGAGGCCGTCGCGCTGACCATCGGCCTGCTCCGGGCCACCGACGCCACGCCCGCCGCCATCGAGTCCGGCGTCAACATCGGCCGCGACTCGGACACCATCGCCGCGATGGCCGGCGCCGTGGCGGGCGCCCTGCACGGCGCCGGGGCGTTCGACGCCGCGCACGTCGCCCAGGTGCGGTCCGTGACCGGCCAGTGCATCCAGGCCACGGCCGGCACCGACCTCGTCGAGCTGGCCGACGCGCTCGTCGCGCGCGCCGCCGACGACCTCGACACCACGGGAGCCTCCGCATGACCGACCGCCTCGACCGCGCCGTCGGCGCCGTGCACGGCCTCGCGCTGGGGGACGCCCTCGGCGCTCCGGCGGGGGAGCACCGCACCGTCCGCGACCCGTGGGTGCGCCAGATGCTCCGCAAGGGCCCGCTCGAGCTCGACGAGTCCCGCGTGCTGCGGCCCGTCGTCCCGTTCGTGCTCTCGGCCGTCGGCGCACCCGCCCTCGTGGCCACCGACGACGCCGAGAGCTTCGCCGTCGCCGCCCGCGTGCTGCTCGAGGCGCCGGGCCGGGACACCGACAGCCTGTTCGACACCTGGCGCGCGCTGCTCGACACGCCCGACACCTGGACCAGCGCCGCGCAGCGGTCCGCGCTGATCAACGCGGCGAGCGGCCTGCGCCCGCCGCACACCGGCGCCGACAACCCCGCGTTCTACGACGACAGCGCCCTGCCCGCCGCGCTCGCCGTCGCGCTCGCCACGAGCGCCCCGGACGAGGCCGCCGTCCTGGCCCGCGCGTTCGCCGTCGTCACGCACGACGGCACCGGCGTGCACGCCGCCGCCGCGTACGCCCGCGTGCTGGCGAACCTGCTCGACGGCGCACCCCTGCGCCCCGCGCTGGAGTCCGGCGCCGCGGAGGTCGTCGCGGACGGCTGGCTCGCCGACGGGCTGCGCGACGCGTTCCACCTGGTCGACGAGGCGTCCTCGCCGTTCGCGGCGCTGCCCGCCCTCGTCGCCCGGTTCGCGCCGCGCACCTACAGCCACCCCGG